>WFXA01000158.1 GCA_015490835.1 Flavobacteriaceae bacterium
ATTCTATTATTTTGTCCGGAGTAGCATGTCATTCTTGTTTAATCTGTTTAAATTCAGCCAATAAGTCCTTGTAATTCATACCATTAAATTACAAAAAATAAAGCAAATGTCCAAATAAATTATTAAATATTACATAAAAACAATAATTTTTAATGCCTTTGTCTCATAAAAAATTGTCTATATTTGAAACTGATTAGTTACAAAAATAGTTGTTTTTGATTATAATTAACGTGTTAATTCTTTAAGATTTTTAATGGTTTCGGCAGGGTTTTTAGAACCAAAAACAAAACTACCCGCAACCAAGACATCTGCGCCACAATCTGCTAGTTTTTTGGCATTTTGGTCGGTTACACCGCCGTCTATTTCGATTAAAGTAGGTGCATTTTTTTGAAGGATAAGATTTTTTAAATTCACCACTTTTGAATATGTGTTTTCAATAAATTTTTGCCCACCAAAACCGGGATTTACACTCATCACACAAACGAGGTCTATATCTTGTATTGTGTCTTCAAGAAGTGCAATATTGGTATGCGGGTTTATGGCAACTCCGGCTTTCATTCCTTCGGCTTTAATAGCCTGTAGTGTTCGGTGTAAATGTGCACAGGCTTCGTAGTGTACCGTTAGGTAATTTACACCCAAACCGGCAAAAATTTTTATATATCTGTCCGGATTCACAATCATTAAATGGGTGTCTAACGGTTTGGTTGCATGTTTTGAAATGGCTTTAATTACAGGCATTCCAAATGAGATATTGGGTACAAAAACACCATCCATTATGTCTAAATGAAACCAATCTGCCTGACTTTGGTTTACCAAATCGATATCTTGTTTTAGGTTAGCAAAATCGGCTGCTAATATTGAAGGAGCTATGCGTACATCTTTCATGTAATATGATTTTTAACAAAGGTAAAATAAAGTTCGGTATAAAAAAAACCTCCGGTAATCAGCCGAAGGTCATTCATCAATCCGCCTGTTTTGATAAAGAAGTTTTAAAACTTTTAAAACAGGTCAAAAAAAGGTAAATAGGTCATCCCAGATAGGTTTTTAATATTTTACTTCTCGAAGTATGTTTTAATCGTCTAATGGCTTTTTCTTTAATTTGTCTTACGCGTTCGCGTGTAAGATCAAAGGTTTCTCCAATTTCTTCAAGTGTCATGGGGTGTTGGTTGCCCAGACCAAAATACAATCGTACCACGTCAGCTTCACGGGGAGTAAGTGTTTCCAAAGCTCGTTCAATCTCGGTACGTAGCGATTCGTGTAAAAGACTTTTATCGGGGTTAGGCGATTCGCCACTACGAAGTACATCGTATAAATTGGAGTCTTCACCTTCAACCAGTGGTGCATCCATAGATACATGACGACCCGAATTTTTCATAGATTCTTTAACATCGTTAATGGTCATATCCAACTCTTTTGCAATTTCTTCGGCAGAAGGTGGGCGCTCATGAGCTTGCTCTAAATAAGCAAACATTTTATTTATTTTGTTTATACTACCAATTTTATTTAAAGGTAAACGAACAATACGTGATTGTTCGGCTAACGCTTGTAAAATAGACTGGCGTATCCACCATACGGCATAGGATATAAATTTAAATCCTCTGGTTTCGTCAAAACGTTGTGCCGCTTTTATAAGCCCTAAATTTCCTTCGTTAATTAAATCGGGAAGTGTAAGTCCTTGATTTTGATACTGTTTAGCTACCGATACAACAAAACGTAAATTAGCTTTTGTAAGTTTTTCTAAAGCGCGTTGGTCTCCGGCTTTAATTTTTTGTGCTAATTCTACTTCTTCTTCTGCGGTAATTAAATCAACTTTTCCTATTTCTTGAAGATACTTGTCTAATGAAGCAGTTTCACGATTTGTAACCTGCTTGGTAATTTTGAGTTGTCTCATGTAAAGATGTGTGGATTTTTTGTTACTGTTTTCCTTTCGTATTTAGTTATACGTAAACAATTGGTTAAATGTTACAAAAAGTTTAAAAAAAATCCTGTTTTTTATAAACAAGATTTTTTTAGTGATTTTAGTTGGTGTGTTTAACCATTCATAGAAATTAAAAACTCTTCATTGTTTCGAGTTTGTTTAATTCTCTCATTAATAAATTCCATTGCTTCAACAGGATTCATATCGGCAAGGTATTTACGAAGCACCCACATACGTTGTATGGTTTTTTCGTCGAGTAATAAATCGTCTCTACGTGTACTTGATGATGTAAGGTCGATGGCTGGGAAAATTCTTCGGTTAGATATTTTTCTATCTAATTGAAGTTCCATATTACCGGTTCCTTTAAATTCTTCAAAAATTACTTCATCCATTTTAGATCCGGTTTCGGTGAGTGCTGTTGCAATAATACTTAAAGAGCCTCCCCCTTCTATGTTACGCGCAGCTCCAAAGAAACGTTTGGGTTTGTGTAGGGCATTGGCATCTACACCACCACTCAATATTTTTCCGCTTGCGGGTTGTACGGTATTATAGGCACGAGCCAATCGGGTAATAGAATCGAGTAAAATAACAACGTCATGTCCGCACTCTACCAAGCGTTTTGCTTTTTCTAAAACAATATTGGCAATACGCACGTGATCTGTGGCTTCTTTATCAAAAGTAGAGGCAACTACTTCTCCGCGTACGTTGCGTTGCATATCGGTAACTTCTTCGGGGCGTTCGTCTATGAGTAAAATTATTTGATATACTTCGGGATGATTTGCGGCTATTGCGTTTGCAACATCTTTAAGCAACATAGTTTTACCGGTTTTGGGTTGTGATACTATCATACCTCTTTGTCCTTTTCCAATAGGTGCAAATAAATCGATAATGCGGGTAGAAATGGTACTTCTTCTTTCTGCAATATTAAATTTTTCTTGCGGAAAGAGCGGGGTAAGGTGCTCAAAAGAAACACGATCTCTAACAACATTAGGGTTTTGTCCGTTTATTTTGCTAATTTTAATTAAAGGAAAATATTTTTCCCCTTCTTTGGGAGGTCTTACTTCTCCCAGAACTGTATCTCCGGTTTTTAATCCAAAGAGTCTAATTTGCGATTGCGAAACATAAATATCGTCTGGAGATGACAGGTAATTATAATCACTAGATCGTAAAAAACCATATCCGTCTTGCATAATATCCAAAACGCCTTCGCTTTCTATTATCCCTTCAAACTCAAAATCGGGTTGGCGATAACGGTTACGGGTATCTTTGTTACCGTTTTTACCATTATTTTGATTTTGGTGCTGTTGCTTTGAATGCTGTTGTTTTTGTTTATTATTGTTTTGTTGTTCGTTTCTATTATTTTGGTTTTTCTTTCTGTTCTGATTATTTTGAGAGTCTCTTTTCTGGCTTTGCTTAGGTTTGTTTTTTTCTTCGCTATTAGCTTCAGAAGTGGTTTTGATTTTTTCTTCAGAAGCGTTGCCTTTAGGTTGGTTTTGATTCCTACCTTGATTTCTGGGGCGTCGTTGTCTGTTCTGGGTTTTTTGTTGAGTTGGCTCTTCGGTTTTTTTAACTTCTGTAGCCGAAGTATCTTTAGTAACTTCTTGTACAGCTTTAGGATTGGCTGCTTGATAATCTAATATTTGATATACTAAATCTAATTTTTTTAAGTAACGGTATTTTGGTACTCCTAGTGTTTTTGCCAATTCTTGTAATTCGGGCAATTTTTTCGCTTTTAATTCTGAAATTTCAAACATGTATTACTGTGTATTTTTAATTTTTATTAATTTGGGTATCGATGAAGAATAATTTTTTTCGAAAAATAATATTTTTGAAGAATAAATAGCTTTTATGAGTAAAGCTATCAATTTGGTAGTGCAATAATACAACAAATATTTATTTTTTGAAGTTATTTTTTTAAAAAAGAAACTGTATTTTTGCATCTCTTAATTGAAATGAAGTAATGATTCAACGCATTCAAACTGTTTATTTGTTAATTTCGGTACTACTAATAACAGGGTTGTACTTTTGGTTTCCTGTTCAAGTTGGTAAGGATGAGGAGGTTCTTTTTGGTCCCAATCAGCCTCTAATACTAGGGCTTATCATTGCTACTATTACACTTGCTGTAATTTCTATATTTACTTTTAAAAAGCGTCAACACCAATTTGTGTTAAACCGTTTAAACATATTGTTACATTTTGTATTACTGGGAGTTATTGTATATCAATCGCTAACATTATCTGGAGAAATTTTGGTTTCTGAGAAGGGTATTGGGGCGCTTCTTCTTCTTATTTCTATCGTTTTTTTAGTGCTTGCAAATAAAGCCATTAAGAAGGATGAAGACCTCGTAAAATCTGTTGATAGATTACGATAACCATACATCTTAGTACTGTAGTAAACCCCTAAAATAATGCCATTTTTTAGGGGTTTTTTAAATAGATGCGTATTTTCTTTACATCAGTAAAATTAACACGATAACCTACCTTTTCATTTCAATAACTTCTAAGTTTTGAATGGTTCCTTTATCAATTTCAAATCGAAGCATGGTACGCACTTTATGAAATCCGTGTTTTCCGGCGGCACCGGGATTCATATGTAATAAACCCAATTTTTTGTCGGGCATTACTTTTAAAATATGGGAGTGACCACTAATAAATAATTTGGGCGGGTTTTTAGTTATTTCTGCCTTAATTTTAGGGTTATATCTTCCGGGATAACCACCAATATGGGTAATCCAAACAGTTATTCCTTCAATCGTAAAACGATTGTGTAACGGAAATTCACTTCGAGCATTAGAGCCGTCAATATTTCCGTAAACGGCTCGTAAGGGTTTTAGTTTTTTTATTGTATCGGTTACTGTTAAATCACCTATGTCACCGGCGTGCCAGACTTCATCAGCCATTTTTGTATATTTTATTATGGTGTCATCAATATAACTGTGTGTATCGGAAAGGAGGAGGATTTTTTTCATAGTTGTCCTTCGCTTTGGCGAAAGCATAATACATCGATTAGAATAATAATTTCTACTTCAATTTTTAGCTATCTTTGCTTTTTCAAAAATACAAGAATCTTTGCGATATTTTATAGAAATAGCTTATAACGGTAAAAATTATCACGGATGGCAGATACAACCCGATGCCATTACTGTACAAGAAGTGGTTGAAAAATGCTTTTCTACCTTGTTGCGAAAGCCGCTTCAAGTAACCGGAGCAGGCAGAACCGACGCCGGTGTGCATGCAAAACAATTAGTTGCACATGTAGATATAGATATGGTCAATGATTTGCAAGATTTTGTGTATAGGCTTAATTCGTTCCTGCCCAATGATATTGCGATAAATAATATTTTTCCGGTTAAAGAACAAGCACATGCACGATTTGATGCTGTTTTAAGAGAATACCAATATGTGATATCGTTACATAAAAACCCTTTTTTACAAGATTTTTCGTATCAACTGCATAACAAACCCAATGTTAAAAAGATGAATGAAGCTGCAAGAATGTTATTAATTTTTTCAGACTTTCAATGTTTTTCTCGATCCAACACCGATGTGAAAACCTATATTTGTAAGGTGCAAAATGCTGTTTGGGAAGAGAAAGAAGACAATATGTTGGTCTTTACTATTACTGCCGACCGATTTTTACGTAATATGGTACGGGCTATTGTAGGAACGTTGTTGGATGTTGGTTATAATAAAATAACAACAGAAGATTTTAAGACAATTTTAAATAGTAAAGACAGAACCAAAGCGGGAGCTTCAGCACCGGCACACGGCTTATATTTAACCAAAGTAAAGTATCCGAAAACTATTTTTATTTAAAAAAACAGAAACAAAACTCTTTTATGTAATAAAGAGTAGCATATATGAAAGAAGAAGCCAAAGCATTTGATTTTAAACTTTTTAAACGGTTATTAAAATACACAAGGGCGTATCGTTATACATTTATTTATGTAGGCTTTGCGGCTATTATGCTTTCGGTGTTAGGAGTTTTAAGACCTCATTTACTACAGTTGGCTATAGACCATTCTATTGTGCCACGGCAAGGGGATAAACTCATTTTTTATATTGTTTTAATGATAGGTGTTTTAGTAGCCGAAGCACTTTTTTTGTTTTCGTTTATCTATTTTGCCAATTGGTTAGGACAACATATTATTAGAGACCTTCGCATTTCATTATTTAATAAAATGATGCGATTTAAGTTGCACTATTTTAACACTAGTGCTGTTGGGCGATTAACCACAAGAGCTGTTAATGATGTGGAAACCATTGCCAGTATTTTTAGTCAAGGGTTGTTTATGATTATAAGTGACTTGTTGAAAATGACAGTGATTATTGGTGTAATGATTTATAAGAGCTGGCAATTATCGTTATTTGTTTTTGCAATACTTCCGTTAATTTTATATGCAACAAGACTGTTTCAACGTGCGATGAAAAAAGCCTTTGAAGATGTACGCTCACAAGTTTCTAATCTAAATTCGTTTGTGCAAGAACGACTCACCGGAATGAAAATCGTTCAGTTATTTTCGCAAGAAGAAAACCAATATAAACAGTTTAAAGAAATTAATGAAAAACATAAAAAAGCGTGGATTAAAACCGTTTGGTACAATTCTATTTTCTTTCCTATTGCAGAGATGTCTTCGTCTATTGTCATAGGTTTGGTGGTGTGGTACGGAGGTTTAAATGCTGCCGAAGGAGGAGGTATTACCTTAGGAGTAGTGGTTGCTTTTATAGAACTTTCGCAAATGTTGTTTAGACCTTTACGTCAAATAGCCGATAAGTTTAATACGCTTCAAATGGGTATGGTAGCAGCCAAACGAGTGTTTGATGTATTAGATACCCAAGCCGAAATTAAAGATACCGGTACTATCCAGCTTACTTCCACTAAAGGTGAAATTAAATTTAAAGATGTACATTTTGGTTATGTGAAAGATGTGGAGGTAATAAAAGGAATTTCTTTTAAAGTAAAATCCGGTGAAACCGTTGCCATTGTGGGAGCAACCGGCGCCGGAAAAACAACGATTATTAATTTATTAAACAGGTTTTACGAAATTAATAGCGGGACTATTTTAATTGATGGTGTTTCTATTCAAGACTATACGCTTCAATCCCTTCGAAGTCATATAGCGGTTGTACTACAGGATGTATTTTTATTTGCCGATAGTATTTTAAATAATATTACTCTAAAAAACCCTTCAATTACTGAAGAGCAGGTAATACAGGCAGCAAAAAAAATAGGGGTACACGAGTTTATTATGTCGCTTCCCGGAGGGTATCATTATAATGTAAAAGAACGCGGAGCGATGCTTTCTTCGGGGCAACGGCAATTGCTTGCTTTTTTACGCGCCTATGTAAGTAACTCCAGTATTTTAATTTTAGATGAAGCTACTTCCTCCATCGATTCGTATTCGGAGGAGTTAATACAAATAGCAACCGATAAAATAACCAAAGGACGAACATCTATTATTATTGCCCACCGATTGGCAACTATTAAAAAAGCCGATAAGATTATTGTTATGGATGCCGGAAAAGTGGTAGAAATGGGGTCGCATAAAGAGTTGCTTCAGCTTAAAAACGGATATTATAAAAATCTCTACGAAATCCAGTTTAAAACCGAAGAAATAGTTTAACTTTTTTATCGTAAATCTTTTTTCAACAATGTATACAATTCTTCGGTGCTTGAAAAAGGGACAAATTGTCCGTCTTTAAAGTAGGAAATCGTTCCGCTTTCTTCCGATACTACCAAACAAACGGCATCTGTTTTCTCGGTTATTCCTATGGCAGCTCTATGGCGCAAACCAAATCGCTGCGGAATGCTTTTATCGTTTGTTACCGGTAAAATAACCCGAGTTGCCGTGATGGTATTATCTTCAACAATCATGGCTCCGTCGTGTAACGGACTGTTTTTATAAAAAATACTTTCAATAATGGGTTGGTTAACTTCAATTTTCATTTCGTCGCCTGTGTGTTTTACAAAATCGAGACTATTGTTGCGTTTAATAACTATTAATGCACCTGTTTTTGAAGCACTCATGGTTTTTAATGCATTAATAATTCCCGTGAGATTTGTAGCAATAAAGGAATCGTCTTTAGAAAGTAATTTAAATTGTTTAATAAATTTTCTTCGGGCAGCAAAATTGGTAGAGCCCAACATCAATAAAAATCTTCTTATTTCTTGCTGAAAAACCACGATGAGCGCAAACATCCCGGCTCCTAAAAAACCACCTAATATTTTACTTAATAGTGCCATTCCCATTAACTCGGTAACTTTCCATATGGCATAAATAATAACAATACCAATAAAAATATTAATGGCTACGGTACCTTTTACCAGTTTATAAATATAGTATAACAAGACGGCAACCAGTACTATATCTACTACGTCAATAATTCGTATGCTATAAATATCCACTAATTTTTGCTTTTTGTAAAAGTAGGTATTTTTTTGAAATCTATTTTAATAAAATAACGGCTTCAATTTTGGGTTATGCTTTTTACTAATTGAATGGCTTCTACTGCTTCTTTTACATCATGAACTCGTAAAATAGAAGCTCCTTTTAAAAGTGCAACTGTATTTAATACCGTTGTTCCGTTTAAGGCTTTTTCAGGCGTTGTTTTTAATGTTTTATAAATCATCGATTTTCTTGAAATGCCTACTAATAAAGGTTTTTCTAAAATTTTAAGATGCGATATGTGGTTTAGCAATTCAAAATTTTGTTGTCGGGTTTTGGCAAAGCCAAAACCCGGATCTATCACCAAATCGTTTAGTCCTAATTTATTTGTCAACGCTATTTTTTCTGAAAAATAGGCAACAATATCTCGGGTAACATTATCATAATCTGTAAATTTTGTCATTGTTTGCGGTGTGCCTCGCATATGCATCATTATATACGGCACTTGTAGTTTAGCAACAGTAGGAAGCATTTTTTTATCTAAATCACCTCCCGAAATATCGTTTACCATAACAGCACCTGCTTCAACTCCTGCTTTGGCAACACCGCTTCTAAAAGTATCTATAGAAAGTAAAACTTCAGGGAATTCTTTTACAATCTGTTCTATGGCAGGAACAACCCTTGTGTGTTCTTCTTCTTCTGAAACAAAATCGGCTCCCGGACGAGAGCTATATCCGCCAACATCTATAAATGTTGCACCTTCTTGAAGCATTTTTTCAACATGTAACAGTAATTTTTTATTAGATGAAAACCTGCTTCCTTCGTAAAACGAATCAGGTGTAAGGTTAAGTATTCCCATTACTTTGGGCGTACTTAAATCTATGAGATTTCCGGCGCAATTAAGGATTCTTGGCATAAGACTTTGATTGTTCAAAAATTTAAGCGAAATTTACGCAAAATCTTACAACCCTTATGCAAGATACTTCACAACAATACGATGCCGTTATAAATAAATGTAGAACGCTGTTTATCAATAAGATGAAAGACTATGGAAGTGCTTGGCGCATCCTTCGGCTTCCGTCTTTAACCGATCAAATTTTTATTAAAGCGCAACGAATTAGAGGATTGCAGCAAAATAAAGAACAAAAAATTCAGGAAGGACAAGAAAGTGAGTTTATAGGAATTATAAACTACTCTGTTATGGCACTTATTCAGTTGGAAAAAGGTGTCGCCGAACAACCCGATATGGATTTGGACGAAGCATTGAAACACTATGACGAAAAGGTAGCCCAAACCAAACAATTAATGCTCGATAAAAACCACGATTACGGCGAAGCATGGCGCGATATGCGCGTGAGTTCGTTAACCGATTTAATTCTTCAAAAATTACTTAGAATCAAACAAATAGAAGACAATCAAGGAAAAACATTGGTTAGCGAAGGGATTGATGCCAATTACCAAGATATGATTAATTATTCGGTTTTTGCGCTCATTCATTTAACAGTTAAATAATACAATTACAAACTATAAACAGATGAAAATACTCGTAAACATTTCTCGAATAATCGTAGGAGTTCTATTTATATTTAGCGGTTTTGTAAAAATGGTCGATCCCATAGGATTTGGATATAAACTACAAGAGTATTTTGAACCCGATGTCTTAAACCTCGAATTTTTATCGCCTTACGCATTAATGATAGCCGTGTTTATAGTAATTTTTGAAGTCATGCTGGGTGTTATGTTGCTTATTGGCTACCTGAAAAAATTTACGCTTTGGAGCTCGTTGCTTATGATGCTTTTCTTCTTGCTTCTTACTTTTTATACCGCGTATTTTCATAAAGTAACCGATTGCGGATGCTTTGGGGATGCCCTAAAACTTACACCTTGGGGAACTTTTTGGAAAGATGTTGCGCTTATTGTTCTTATTCTTATTCTGTTTTTCGGGCAAAAATACATTACACCATTAACCTCGGTAAAAGGAATGCGAATCATTACTTTCACTACCTTTGTTGCCGGTATGGTTTTGTCTTATTATGTGTTAATGCACCTGCCCATTATTGATTTTAGACCCTATAAAATTGGGGCAAATATTAAAGAAGGAATGAGTATTCCGCCTGATGCACCCAAACCCGTTTACCAATACAAATGGAAATTTAAAGTAAACGGAAAAGAAAAAATAATTACCAATACCGGAGAATATCCCAAAGTGGACGGCGAATTTATAGGCACCGAAACCAAACTTATAGAAGAAGGTTACGAACCACCCATTCATGATTTTTCTATCGAACGCGATGGCGAAGATATAACCGAAGAAATTTTAAATGAAGACCATGTTATTCTGGTAGTCGCTTATAATTTAGACAATGCTGAAAAAGAAGGATTTTTAAACATTAAAAAAATAACCGATGAAGCCTTGCAAAAAGGGTATAAAGTGATTGGTCTTTCGGCAACAACCACACCCGAAGCAGATGCTTTGGCAACAGAATTTAAACTTAATTTTAAATTTTATTTCTGTGACGAAACCGCTTTAAAAACCATTATACGAAGCAATCCCGGAATTTTAGAATTAAATAAAGGTACGGTAATTCATAAATACCATTGGTACGATGCCTTAAAATTGCCTTTAAAAAAAGTGAATTAAGTTTTGGTGCGCTATGTTTTAAAAAAGTTAGGATATGCACTGCTTACCTTATGGGGAGTGGTTACTGTGATTTTCTTTTTGTTTACCATTTTACCCGGCGATCCGGCAAAAATGATGCTGGGACAAAACGAAAACGCAGAGCAAGTAGCAATCGTAAAACACAAATACGGCTTCGATAAGCCCGTATGGCAACAATACCTCTATTATTTAAACGATTTGTCACCGGTTTCTCTTCATAGCAATAACCCTTCCGATTATTCTTTTTTATCTCCCGATAAGTATACGGCAACGACGCTTTTTACCATAAAAAACACAAGGGTAGTTGTAAAGCTTCCGTATTTGCGAGAATCGTTTCAAAAAAACGGAAAACCCGTAACAAAAGTCATAGCCGAAACACTCCCCAACACCTTTATTCTGGCAGTTTCGGCAATAAGCATCGCTATGCTTCTCGGTGTTTTACTCGGAATTATTTCGGCAGTAAAAAAAGACAGTTGGATCGATAGACTCATTCAACTTATAAGCACACTTGGTATGAGTGTTCCTTCATTTTTTAGTGCCATTGTTTTTGCGTGGTTGTTTGGTTTTGTTTGGCACAAATACACCGGACTTAACATGACCGGAAGCCTATACGAGGTAGATGATTTTGGCGACGGCAAGTACATACAATGGAAAAATTTACTGCTTCCTGCCGTTGTTCTTGGTATAAGACCTCTAGCCGTAGTTAGCCAACTCATGCGAAACTCCTTACTCGAAGTTTTTAACAAAGACTACATCCGTACTGCACAAGCCAAGGGATTATCCTTTATGCAAATAATACGAAAACACGCCTTAAAAAATGCGATGAATCCGGTGGTAACCGCCATATCAGGTTGGTTTGCTTCCTTGCTTGCCGGTGCCGTTTTTGTAGAATATATTTTTGGCTGGAACGGACTCGGAAAAGAAATTGTAGATGCACTAAACACCCTTGATTTACCTATTATTATGGGTTCGGTAATTGTTATTGCGTCGCTTTTTATACTTATTAACATCTTTGTAGATATGATTTACAGCTGGCTCGACCCGAAAGTAAGGTTGTAGAAACTGGTTTGCCATTTTTTTTACTAAAAAAATAGTTGTTTTTGAAATAAAATGAATAAAACAAAATAACAGAAGTAGTTTTAAGTTAAAGGAAGAAAATAGAAAAAAACAATACCAAATAAATATTGCTAACTTGCGAAAGTGAAAATTTGATAAAGGAAATTGAATAAATGAAATTATACGAAACATTAGAAAAACAACTCAAAAAAGAGAATAACTTCGTTACCGACAACGGAGAATTAAAAAAGTGGGTTGTCATTGGTAAAGCCAGAAATTACGACCCTGTGCTGATTAAGTTGCTTTTGGAAAACAATACACTTAAAAAAAAGTTTTTTGTTGAAGTAGAGGAAACACTTGTTTTTAAGCAAGAGGAGTTTATCACTTTTATGGAAATGAAAAACTACCTAAACGACAGTTACACCCAATACAAAAACAAAGTCGGACTAACCATTGATGGAAAATATCTGAAACAACGCAATGAAGTTGCTTTGGTTTGGCCATTTAAAGATTGTGTTTTAGAAGGCGGACAAAGCCGAGAAGAAGACAAACGAGAAGAAATATTTTTTAACGAGATATTGGCACAAGATGAAATTACTCAACTGTTAGAACCAAAAGTACTGACCAATGCCAAAACGTATGACAAAGATGCTTGCACTGAGCAAAGTCGAAGTGGAGAACACAATTTTAAAGGTTTTACAAGAGATGCCGAACTGAATAAAAAAAGAGGACTTCCTGAAGACACCATTACCGACAACCTGATTATTAAAGGCAATAACTTGCTGGCTTTGCACTCACTTAAAAAGGAATTTGCAGGAAAGGTGAAGTTGATTTATATAGACCCGCCGTATAATACAGGTGGAGATGCAAATATCTTTACATACAATAATACTTTCAATCATTCAACTTGGCTTACTTTTATGAAAAATAGATTGGAAATAGCAAAATTATTTTTAAAGAAAGACGGTTTTATTGCAATTGCTATTGACCATTACGAGTTGGGGTATTTAATAACATTAGGAGATGAAGTTTTTGGCAGAGAAAACAGGATAGGTATAGTTTCTGTTGTCAATAATCCAATGGGAAGAAATCAAGCAAAGTATTTTTCTACTATAAATGACTTTATGATTGGATTTGCAAAAAATATAGAATTTGCAAAGTTTAACAATGTAATTTTAAACGAAGAATTTTTAAAAACATTTGACAGAAAAGATGAAAAAGGAAAGTATAAATTAAAAAACTTTATAAGAATTGGTGGCGGGGATCCTAATCTTAGAAAAAACAAACAAAGTTTTTGGTATCCTTTATTTGTTAGCCCTGATTTAAAACATATAACCTTAGAAAAAAAAGAGGGATACATTGAAGTATATCCTATCACTTCATCAGGACAAGAAAGAACTTGGAAATTGTCAAAAAAATCAACGGAGATTCATTTAAATGAACTTATCGCAATAAAAGAAAATGATAAAGTTGTTATTTATGAAAAATACAGAATTGATAAAGGTCAAAAAGTCCCAACAATTTGGTCTGACAAAAAATACAATGCTAATCATAACGGTATTAGGTTATTAGAAAAAATCATAGGAAGAAAGGATTTTAGTTTTCCTAAATCCTTATATACAGTTTTAGATACAATAAAACTTATGTCAAATCCTGACGATATAATTTTAGATTTCCACGCAGGTAGTGGAACAACAGGGCACGCAGTTTTAGAGTTAAATAAAGAAGATGGAGGAAATCGTCAATTTATTTTAGTAGAACAATTAGACGAACACATTGATATTTGTATTGAAAGAAATCAAAAGGTTATAAAACAAGAAAACTTTGATGCAAATTTCACTTACTTTGAACTCAAAAAATACAACCAAACCTTTGTTGAGCAAATAGAAAAAGCAAAAGATAGCAAAACGCTTTTAAAAATTTGGGAACAAATGAAAGATAAATCGTTCTTAAACTACAATATAGATATTCAAAAACAGGATCAACATCTTGAAGAGTTTAAACAACTAAGTATTGAAGAACAAAAAGAGCATCTAATAGAATTATTGGACAAAAATCAGTTGTATGTTAATCTTTCTTCCCTAAACGACAACGATTTTAAATGCAGTGAGGCAGAGAAAAAAGTAACTAACGATTTTTATAATGGTTAATGGGTAATGGTTAATGGTTAATGGGTAATGGTTAATGGAGTGATATGAGAAAAAATATTATTAAAGATAAGAGTTTTGGTTTTGCAATTCGTATTGTTCGGTTGTATCAATTTTTAATTTCAGAGAAAAAAGAATATATTATTTCAAAACAGTTACTTCGCTCAGGAACAAGTGTTGGGGCAATGGTTAGAGAGGCGGAGCACGCAGAATCTAAATCAGATTTTAAGCATAAATTAAGTATTGCCCAAAAAGAAATTAATGAAAGTATTTATTGGCTCGAATTATTAAAAGAAACTAACTATTTAAATGAAACAGAATTTGATAGTTTAACCGAAGATGCAGTAGAAATCATCAAATTACTCACGACAATAATTAAGTCAACAAAGGCAAATATTAAGAATGAAAGATAAACCAAAAATAACTAAGGATACTAATTCACTATTATCTATTAATAATACACAATTATTAAAAAATTTTGTTATTTTCCAAACTAAAGACGGAAAAGTAAATATTGATGTTTACTTTGAAAACGATACGTTATGGTTAACCCAAAAAACTATTGCAACCTTATTTGGCAAAGGGCGTTCTACAATTACAGAACATCTTAAAAACATTTTTAAAGATGAAGAGCTGGACAAAAAAGTGGTATGTCGGAAATTCCGACATACCACTCAACACGGTGCGATAAGCGAAAAAACACAGAAAAAGGAAGTAACTTACTATAATTTAAGAGCAATAACAGCGGTAGGGTATCGAGTAAACTCTCATCGTGCCATCGAATTTCGTAAATGGGCAACCGAAATACTACACCAATACATTATTAAGGGGTTTGCTATGGATGACGAACGCTTAAAGCAAATGAAACATTTCGGGAAAGATTATTTCGATGAAATGCTAGAGCGTATTCGTGAAATACGTTTGAGCGAAAGACGTTTTTACCAAAAAATAACCGATATATACGCTCTTTCTGCCGATTATGATTTGAATGATAAAACAACAAAAGATTTTTTTGCTTCCGTACAAAACAAATTACATTGGGCTATTCAAGGAAAAACTGCTGCCGAAATTATTTATTCCGAAGCCGATGCAACTAAAATCTATATGGGATTAAAATCTTGGAAAAACGCACCCAATGGTAAAATCTTAAAGTCGGATGTAACTATTGCGAAAAACTACCTTGATAAAGAACACTTAAAACAGTTACAACGATTGGTTACAGCATATTTAGATTTAGCAGAAAATAGAGCCGAAAGAGGTATTGTTATGAATATGAAAGATTGGGTATATTTTTTAGATAAATTTTTGGAATTGTCCGATTATCCTATTCTTAAACATAAAGGGAAAATATCTGCCCTGGAAGCTAAAATAAAAGCAGAAACCGAATACGATAAATTCAGAATTATACAAGACCAAAATTATATTTCCGATTTTGACAAAGAGATTCTCAAACAAATAAATAAAGAGAAAAACTAATACGCTAATTGATAAACAAAATGGTTTTAAAAAATAGTAACATAAAAAATGAAGTTGTAAACAATAATGTTAATATCTTTGCACCAACAGAACCCGACAAGCCTCTTAACAATGCTCAAATGGTCGGGTCTTCGATACAAAAATATTTTTATAAAGATAATACACCTCCCTTGCCTCTAAATGAAGCACACTTGGGAGGTTTTTTATTTTATAACTTTAGGAGTAAAAGAAAACCCTAATAACCGATTTAAAAGATAATTAAAAGAATTAATGAATACTTGCCCTTTAAAACAAGAAAAGGAAATGGGATTTCCAACAGATTGGAAACAAGAAAAATTTTGGAAATAAATTATGGCATTTTTATACGACACATTATTACAAGAGTTTGGTAAACGGGAAATTGCACGTACAGAAGTACCCAACCACATTGTAGATAATCTAAAATACAATATTAGACCCTATCAAGAAGAAGCCTTTCAGCGCTAC
Organism: Flavobacteriaceae bacterium; assembly: GCA_015490835.1. Taxonomy (GTDB): domain Bacteria; phylum Bacteroidota; class Bacteroidia; order Flavobacteriales; family Flavobacteriaceae; genus Marifrigoribacter. The sequence goes on from WFXA01000158.1 coordinate 16,128, forward strand.
ATACTTTGCCACAATGAAGACTTCGACGGCAAACCAAACAAGCCTTTTCATTTGCTTTACAATATGGCAACCGGTAGCGGTAAAACTTTGGTAATGGCAGGTTTAATGCTTTATCTCTATGAAAAAGGGTATCGTAATTTTTTGTTTTTTGTTAATTCAAATAACATCATCAATAAAACAAAAGACAATTTTCTAAATCCGCAGGCATCAAAATATTTATTCAGTAGAAAAATAGTAGTTGATGGAAAAGAAGTTTTGATAAAAGAAGTTGCTAATTTTGAAGAAGCAGACCAGCAAAATATCAATATCAATTTTACCACTATTCAGCAACTTCATATTGACTTAAATAACACCAAAGAAAACAGTGTTACTTATGAAGATTTTAAAGACAAAAAAATTGTTTTGATTGCTGATGAAGCACATCATTTAAGCTCTGCAACTAAAAACAATGGAAAATTATTTGGTAGTTGGGAAGGCACGGTTATGGAAATTCTAAAACAGAATTTTGATAATATTTTGTTAGAATTTACCGCAACATTAGATTATGAAAGCAGGGAAATTGCAGAAAAATACAAAGATAAAGTAATTTTTAAATACGACCTTGCTCAATTTAGGATCGATAAATATTCAAAAGAAATAAATCTAATTCGTTCTTTGTATGATGAACAAGAACGAATAATACAAGCACTAATACTCAACTTGTATCGTCAAGAATTAGCAACATCAAAAGGCATAAACCTAAAACCCGTAATTCTTTTTAAAGCAAAGAAAACCATTAAAGAATCGGAACAGAACAAACTCAATTTTCATAAACTAATTGATGATTTTTCGGCTAAAATGGTTGAAAATATACAGAAAACATCAACAGTTGCTATTGTTCAAAAAGCATTTGCTTTTTTTGAAAATAACAATCTTACTTCAACAGAAATTGCCAAACGGATAAAATCAAACTTTAAAGAAGAAAATTGCATCAGTGCCAATAACGACAAAGAAGCAGAATTAAACCAAATTCGCTTAAACACATTAGAGGACGAAAATAATCCTATAAGAGCCGTTTTTGCTGTTCAGAAATTAAATGAAGGTTGGGATGTTTTAAATCTTTTTGATATTGTCCGTTTGTATGAAGGTAGAGATGCCAAAGGAGGTAAAGCAGGAAAAACCACCCTTTCAGAAGCGCAATTAATTGGTAGAGGAGCAAGGTATTTTCCTTTTGCCTTAGAAGAAGGACAAGACCAATACACTCGTAAATACGATGATGATATTTCTAACGATATGAAAATATTGGAAGAATTGTATTATCACACAAAAGAGGATAACCGATATATTTCAGAACTTAAAAAAGCCCTTGTTGAATCCGGAATTTATGAAGATGAAGAAAAAAGCATACAATTAAATTTATTTTTAAAACCGGAATTTAAGAAAACCGAATTTTATAAAACAGGAAGTGTTGTTTTCAATAAAAAAATACCTAAAAGCTACAATAATGTAAAATCGTTTGCCGATTTGGGTGTTAAAAAACGAAATTTTGCTTTTACACTTTCATCAGGAATGGGTAAAAAAAGTAGTGTGTTTTTTGAAATGGAAAACCCAATATCCAATACCGAAGAAATAAAACAAAAGGATATTAAACTATCTGAAATACCACAACACATTATTCGTTATGCTTTGACACAAAACCCGTTTTTTTATTTTGATAGTTTGGAACGCTATTTTCCAAATGTAGAATCTTTATCAAATTTTATAAGAAGTAAAGATTATCTCGGTTGTTTGGAAATTACTTTTAACGGAACAAAAACAAGACTTACTGATATTTCAAACTTTGATTATTTATCTGCGATTCAAGGACTTTTACAAACCATTGAATCGGAAATCAAATCCAATTTAACTGAATTTGAAGGCTCGAATTATATAAACAAACCTATTCGAGAAGTATTTAAAGACAAAGAAATAAAAGTTTATAAAGACAGCGAAAGAGCAGACGGTCAATTTGATGTTGTTAGTGAACCACAATGGTATGTTTACAACGCCAATTACGGAACAAGTGAAGAAAAAGAATTTGTAAAAATGTTTTCCAGACGATTTGAAAAGTTAGAAAAGTCGTTTGAAAATATTTATCTAATTCGTAATGAAAGAGAAATTAAAATCATTGACAAATTAGGTAGAGCATTTGAACCAGACTTTGTGCTATTCTGCAAACAAAAAGCAGGAGAAGAATTGACTTATCAAGTTTTTATTGAACCAAAAGGAAATCATTTGAAAACACACGACAAATGGAAAGAAGAATTTTTAAAAGACATCAGAAACAAAAAAGAAGTCATTAAAATTCACTCGGACAAATATTTGATAACAGGAGTTCCTTTTTACAATAATGACAACGAAAACGAATTTAAAGAAACATTAGAAAAAACGTTAAATGAAGTCAACAATTAGAATAATAAAAATGAAAAAACTACTAATCTTACTTTTACTAAGCACTGCATTTTCTTTTTCGCAACAAAAACAATTTCCCGAAAAAGCGCTAAACGA
>WFXA01000159.1 GCA_015490835.1 Flavobacteriaceae bacterium
ATAATAAATAATACATAAAGAAATGATTTATTAAATTTAAAAATAGTTGTTTTTGGAATAAAAAAAAGTCCAATAGCTCTGCAAGAGTTATCGGACTTTTCTTGGGTTACCAAATAATCTTAAAATAAATATTTAAGACCAAAATTTACATTCATCATATTAAATCCTAATGATGTTGTTCCTTGACTGTCACCGCCTTCCGGATCAACAACGTTGTATCCAAATTGTCCGAAAGTAGCTTCAATGGTAAATTTACCTCCAATAAAATAATCTATACCGGGACGTAAATTAAAACCGTATGAGTTTTGACCATCTGAAAATGAAAAAGGAACATCTGCTTGACCAAACAAATAAAACGTATCGCTCACAGCCCAATATTTTCTAACTAAAGGCATAACAATAAAAGCGTCAACAGCGTCTTGATCGTCAACTTTAGTCGAAGTATATCCAGCTCCTAATCCTACAGTAACACTAGGACTTATAAATGTACCAATTACCGGTAAAATGGTAAACGAGCTGGTAGTTTCGTCATCAGTAAATTCTAATTGACCCAAACCCCACCACGCTCCTTCAAGACCTTTATTGTCGTCTTGAGAATAACTTTTACTAATTGTAACTAATGCAATAATTGCTAATAAAATTGTTTTTTTCATTGTTGTTGTATTTAAAATTTATACAAAAGTCCACCAAAAGGAATTAATATAAAATGATATAAGTCATAGTTTTTAAGAATTACAATATTATTAAAGCAATCTATTTAAAAACTAATTGAAAATAGCGTATAGAAGTTCTTTTAATAAATCTCCTTGGGTAATATTCCCGGCTCCCACACCTTTACTTTTCATATCTATTTCTCTAATAGCCGAAATAATTTTACTTGCTTTTTTCATAGGGTAATTACGAGCAGCAATTTGATAGTCTTTGATAAAGTAAGGAGAAACGCCTAATGCTCTGGCAGCATCGGCTTTGTTAGTTAATGCGTGGTATTTAAGTATTTTTGAAAAAAAAGAAAACAATAAGGCAAGGGTCATTACCAACGGATGATTTTTAGAATTATGACCAAAATATTGAATGATTTTAAAGGCTTTGGCAACATCTCTCGAGCCAATTGCATTTTGCAATTCAAAATTATTAAAGTCTTTACTTATACCAATGTTTTCCTCAATTAATTCGGGTGTGAATTGTGCGCCTGGCTTCGAAATAATTTGTAATTTTTCCAACTCGTTGTTAATCTTACCTAAATCATTTCCTAAAAATTCGACTAACATTTGCGAAGCTTTTGGCGTAATAGTATATCCTTTTGAGGCTAATACACTACGTATCCAATCCGGAATCTGATTTTCATACAGTTTTTTACTTTCAAACAAAACACCATTTTTTTCAATTGCTTTGTATAATTTTTTTCGCTTGTCAAATTTTTTGTATTTGTAACAAAAAACCAATACTGTAGTAGGTTGAGGTTGTTCGGCATAAGGTAGTAATTGGTCAACGGTACGAGATAAATCTTGTGCTTCTTTTACAATAACCACTTGCCTTTCAGCCATCATTGGATACCGCTTAGCAGTACTAATAATCTCGTTTACGCTTACATCTCTTCCGTATAAAATAGTCTGGTTAAACCCTTTTTCTTCTTCGGTTAAAACATGTTGTTCTATATAACCGGAAATTACATCAATATAATACGGTTCATCACCAAAAAGAAAGTATATAGAGGCAGGTTTACCTAATTTTATATCATTAATTATATGTGTAACTTTGCTAAATGCCAAAAAATAGTATCTTTATTTCGAGAAAAAGTAAAAAACAATAATGCAACCACTTAACTTCCCTGAATATGAATTTCGGTTCAAAGGTAGCGAAAATGATGCCTATATTTTTGATATTGTTAGAAAAAAATTTGTGATGCTCACTCCCGAAGAATGGGTAAGGCAACACGTTGTTAATTATTTAATTTATCAAAAAAAATACCCGCTTTCATTACTAAATGTCGAAAAACAATTGGTTGTAAACAACTTGAGGAAACGATACGATATAGTTGGGTATTTATCAAACGGAAAAATTAATGTTGTGGTTGAATGTAAGGCTCCTTCGGTAAAAATCACACAAGAAACCTTTGATCAAATAGCGCGTTATAATATGGTTTTACAAGCTAATTTTTTGATGGTTACCAACGGATTGCAACATTTCTTTTGTAAAATGGATTACAAAAATGAAAAGTATATTTTTAAAGAAAAACTCCCAAACTATTATAAAATTAAGCAACAACCGAAACAAAACCTTTAAAACGTGAAACGTCGCTCAATAAAAATTAATTATTCAAACAGGATAACGTTATTAAATAATAAATGTTTCTAACAATAAATAACCACTAAAAAAGTTATAATTTTACACAAAATTAATTCTATCAATGAAGTATTTGTATTCCCTATCCATATTGGGCTTTATTCTTTTTGCCAGTTCGTGCCGAAATGATTTTGAAACTGTTGCCAGTTCGGGTAATTTAACATTTTCTAAAGACACCGTTTACTTAGACACCGTTTTTACCAACATAGGTTCAAGCACATACAACCTAAAGGTTTATAATAAAAGTAATGAAGATATTAGTATTCCTGTCGTAAAACTGGCTAATGGAGAGAGTTCTAATTATCGATTAAATGTAGATGGTATTCCCGGAAAATCGTTTGAAAATGTACAAGTTTTAGCCAAAGACAGTATTTTTATTTTTATTGAAACCACCATAGATATTCAGGATGTGGCAAATTCCGATTTACAATTTCTTTATACCGACAAAATTGTATTCGATACCGGTAGCAACCAACAAGATGTAGATTTGGTTACACTTGTGAAAGATGCGGTGTTTTTATATCCGCAAAAATTTCAAGACGGAACTACCGAAACTTTAGTTCTCGGGCAGGACGAAGACGGGAATGATATTGAAGTTTACGGTTTTTTTCTTGATGACACAGAACTGCACTTTACCAACGAAAAACCGTATGTAATTTACGGATACGCAGCGGTTCCTTCTAATAAAACACTTCTTATAGATCCGGGCGCACGTGTTCATTTTCATGCAGATAGCGGATTTATAGTAGCTAACAATGCCTCCATAAAAGCCAACGGAACTCCCAGTACGGATACCGAAGCATTGGAGGGCGAAATCATTTTTGAAGGCGATCGCCTCGAACCCGATTTTAGCAATGTACCCGGACAATGGGGAACCATTTGGTTAACAGACGGAAGTACCAATAACGAGTTTAGTTATGCTACCATTAAAAACGCTTTAGTAGGGATTTTGATGGATAGTAACGACGGTGACCGAACTCTAACGCTAAAAAATGTACAAATTTATAACAGTGCTGCAGATGGATTGCAGATTAAAACAGGAGATGTTTACGGTGAAAATGTAGTTATTAGTAATAGCGGACAATCTTCATTAAGTTGCCTGCTCGGAGGGCGGTACAACTTCAAACATTGTACCTTCTCTAATTATTGGGCAAATAGCTTTCGGTCATTTCCTACCCTGCAAATAACCAATGCGTTTGCAACCGAAGATAATTTATTTATTTCCGATTTAATCGAAGCTAATTTTGAAAATTGTATTATTTACGGAAGCGAACAAAAAGAAATAGGTTTTTATAAAGAAGACGGCGCTATATTTAACTTTAATTTTAAAAACAGTTTAATACGTTTTGAAGATCCCAACGGTGATTTTGAAGACGATCCCAACTATGATTTTACTAATGCCAACTTATATACAAATTGTGTATTTAATGAAGACCCTGTCTTTCAAGACACACAAAAAAACAACTATAACATAGAAACCGAAACATCTGCAGCAAACGGTATAGGGGATCCAAATGTTGCAGCACAAGTTCCTGTGGATTTAAAAGGTGTTAATCGTAACGTTACAAACCCCGATGCCGGTGCTTATGAAAGTACGGTTTTTCCGGATGAAGGTGATTAATTTGTATTTTCGACATAAAATTTGTAATTTTAGAATTCGTATAACCCGCCTAATTTATTTTAGGCATAAATAAACACTAACAAAATGATTAAAGCAAAATACCAAAGCGTACTAGACTTAGGTGAAAAATTAAACGTTAAAGACGGAGACGTTCGTGAAGAAAACGGAAGATTAGAAGTAAGAGGAACGACTAAAACTCAGTATGAAAAAAATCTAATTTGGGATGAAATTAAACGCGTAGGAGGCGAAAACCCAACCGATATCATGGCAGATATTAAAGTTGAGGACGAATCTGTTTATGCGTACCACACTGTAAAAAGTGGTGAGTCTCTTAGTAAAATAGCTAAACATTACTATAAAGACCCAATGAAATACACCGCTATTTTTGAAGCCAATCGCGATATTTTAAAAAATCCCGATTTAATTCATCCCGGACAAGAATTAAAAATTCCTAATCTGTAAAAGAACTAAGATTTTATGGCTACTTAACGAATAAGTAGCCTTTTTTTATACTTGAAAATACAGTTGGTCTTGTTAATTTATTGTTTTTTTTCCTTTTATAAAAACTTTCAAAAATCTACTCTTAGTGAAAGTGGATATCTGACAATGCTACTCTCTTTCTTATAACCGAATTTTTTTTTACAGCTAAGCTATGCAAAAATTCTTCGCATAAATAAAGTGAAATTAAAATTCGTTTTGAAATCAAACAGGTATAAGATTGTTAAAATTTACTTTTCAGGAGCAATAACTCTTTTGTAATTGTTACTTTTATTCAAATTTTTACAAAATGAATTATAAAATTCTTCTAAGCACAATATCATTTTTGTCATTTATAGGTTTTTCGCAAGAATTAACACCTAATTTATTAAAAGACATACGTCCCAGAAGTATAGGTCCGGGTGGTATGTCCGGAAGGGTTACAGCCATAGATGTAGTTTCTTCAAACCCTGATGTAATGTATGTAGGAACGGCTTCCGGTGGCGTCTGGAAAACAACCGGTGGCGGAGTAACATGGAAACCTGTTTTTGAAAAAGAAGTAACGGCATCTATTGGTGCTATTGCCATACAACAATCCAATCCGTCTGTGATATGGGTAGGAACCGGTGAAGGTAACCCCCGTAATAGTTTAAACGGTGGTTACGGAGTTTTTAAATCGCTTGATGGAGGAAGAACTTGGCAATCTATGGGACTTGAAAAAACCCGACACATACACCGTATTATTATAGACCCAACCAACCCGAATGTGGTTTACGTGGGAGCAATAGGTTCGCCTTGGGGCGAACATCCCGAGAGAGGTGTTTATAAAACAACAGACGGCGGAAAAACTTGGAAAAAAATCCTTTTTGTAAACAACAAAAGCGGAGTAGCTGATATGGTTATGGATCCCACCAACCCCAACAAACTGCTCGTTGCTATGTGGGAGCATAAACGCGACCCTTGGTTTTTTAAATCGGGTGGTAAAGGTTCCGGCTTGTATGTAACACACAACGGTGGTGAAACTTGGGAAAAACGAACCCATAAAGAAGGTTTACCCGAAGGTGAATTAGGCAGAATAGGAATAGCAATTGCAAAAAACAAGCCTAATATAATTTATGCCTTAATTGAAGCCAAAAAAAATGCACTTTATAAAAGCGAAGACGGTGGATTTACTTTTAAAAAAATAAACGATAAAAAAGATATCGGTAACCGACCGTTTTATTACAGCGATATTTTTGTAGATCCTGAAAATGAAAATCGAGTTTATTCGATTTTTACATACGTAAATGTTTCGCAGGACGGTGGTAAAAACTTTACGCAATTAATGCCGTCTTACGGAGTAAGTAACGGCGTTCATCCCGACCATCATGCTTGGTGGATGCATCCATCAGACGGAAGCTTTATGATAGACGGAAACGACGGAGGTCTTAATATTACCAGAGACGGCGGAAAAACATGGCGGTTTATAGGAAACCTTCCGGTTGCACAATTTTACCACATTGCAGTAGATAATGAGATACCTTATAATGTGTATGGAGGTTTGCAAGATAACGGAAGTTGGCGCGGTCCTGCTTATGTTTGGCGTGTGCAAGGAATACGAAATAGCTATTGGCAAGAAATATCCTTTGGCGATGGGTTTGATGTTATTCCCGATAAAGATAACAGTCGTTATGGTTGGAGTATGAGCCAACAAGGATATGTTACCCGATACGACTGGCAAACCGGAAATAGCTATACTGTTAGACCTACCCATCCCGACCCCAATGTTAAGCTTCGGTTTAATTGGAATGCCGCAATCAACATAGATCCGTTTGATAATAGCACCATTTACTTCGGAAGTCAATTTGTTCATAAAAGTAACGATAAGGGTTTAACATGGGAAATTATTTCGCCAGACCTTACCACCAATGACAAATCCAAGCAAAAACAAGATGAAAGTGGCGGATTAACAATGGACGCAACCGGAGCCGAAAATTACACCACTATTTTAGTTATTGAACCTTCTCCCGTTGAAAAAGATATGCTTTGGGTAGGAACCGATGACGGAAAAGTGCATTATACTCGCGATGGAGGAATGAATTGGACAGATGTTACCAAAAATATAAAAGGAATGCCCGGCGGTGCTTGGATTCCGCAAATAAAAGCATCTAACAAAAACAAAGGAGAAGCCTTACTGGTTGTAAATGATTACAGAAGATTTAACTATACACCGTATGTTTTTAAAACTTCCGATTACGGAAAAACTTGGAAAAGAATTGTTGATGCAACCGATGTAAAAAGTTATGCTTTATGTATTTTAGAAGACCCTATTGAAAAAAATCTACTCTTTTTAGGCACCGACGACGGCTTGTACTTTTCAATTAATGCCGGAAACTCTTGGCAAAAATTTACCAACGGATTTCCGACCGTTTCGGTAAAAGATTTGGTCATACATCCACGCGAAAACGATTTAATTATCGGAACGTTTGGACGTGCAGCTTGGGTGTTAGACGATATAACTCCCTTACGAGAAATTGCGCATAATAAACAAATTTTAAATAATTCTATAAAACTGTTTAAACCACAAACAGTCTATCAAGCGGCTTACCAACAACCAACCGGAAGCAGATTTGGAGCCGATGCCTTATTTGTGGGTCAAAACAAACCGCAGGGTGCTCATTTTAGGTATTATTTTAAGAAAAGAGTAACAGAAAATACCGATAAAGAAGAAGATAAACCGAAAGAAGATACACTTACAGGAAAGAGTAAGGACAGCTTATACTTACGCATTTATGACAATGACAAACTCATACGAACGCTAAAAAGGAAAAAACCGGATAGCTCGGGAATCTATCTTTGGACTTGGTATTTTGATGAAGCAGGGATTAAAAGACCCTCACGTAAACTTCGCAAACAAAAAACCGAACCCGGAGGAGTACGCGTAAAACCCGGAATCTATAGAGCAGTTATTACGAATAATGATAGGATATCGGAAACCACTATTACAGTAAACTCAGACCCGAGACTTAATATTTCGCAACGTGCGATAAATGAACGATATGAAACCGGTAAAAAGTTGGAAAAGATGATGTTTTCTGTAACTCAAATGGTAAATCAATTGATGAATGCAAAAGAAGAACTATCTAAATTTAAAAAGCAATTAACCCAAACCGATAAAGAAAAATACAATCCTCAAATAAAAAAATCGGATAGTATTGTTAAGCAAATCAACACGTTGGTTGATGGGTTTTTAGGAAAAGAAGACAAACGTCAAGGAATAACAGCAAGAAAAGAAATACCCGTTGTACAACGTATAAGCACAGCAAGTTGGTATGCCGGCAGTCGCCCAAACGGATTGACAGAAACAGAACACCAATTAATTAAACAAGCTAAAGAAGCTTTAAAGAATGAACTGATAAAAGCAAATACATTTTTTAATAAAGATTGGAAAGGTTTTATTACCGAAATGGAAAAAATTAAAATATCTCCATTTTCCGATAAAAAAAATGTTACTTTTGAGTACTAATTACTACTATAAACAAATCATAAAAATAAATAGTATGAAAACGCGAAACCTTATGTTTGTTGTTTCTTTATTCGCTCTAGTTGTTTCTTGTAAAAATGAAAAAAAAGAAACTAACCTTGAAGACTCTACCCAAAAAGAAGTAAAAAAAGAACCTATGTTAATGGTGCAGCCCAAAGATGTAAAAATTACTTGGACTGCCTACAAAACTACAGAAAAAAAACCGGTTAGCGGTACTTTTAAAAAAGTAGATTTTGCTATGAAACACGGTAAAACACCATTGGAGTTAATTAATGGCTTAAGTTTTACTATTCCGGTGAGTAGTATTTTTTCAAATAACGAAGTAAGAGATAAAAAATTGATTGAATCTTTTTTTGGTGCGATGACCAACACCGAATTAATTTCAGGGAAGTTGCAAGTTTTAGAAAATAAATCGGTTAAGGCTTCTATAACATTAAATGGCGAAGCGCATGATTTACCATTAATTTATAAAATTGAAAACGATACAATTTATCTGCAAGGCGTTATGAATATGGAAGATTGGAAAGCAACAGGTGCCATTGCCGCCTTAAACAAAGTATGCTTTGACCTTCATAAAGGAGCTGACGGAGTAAGTAAAACATGGAACGAAGTACTTGTAAAAGTAGAAGTTCATGTTGATAAAATGTAATGTAAATTTTTTAAAAGTAACTATAAGTAAAAACCCTTTGCAACGAGAGATTGTAAAGGGTTTTTAGATTTGGAACAAAAATGTTTCTTTTTAGTGACATCAAAAACTAAAGATGTTTACTTTATGTTTCATTATTGTTTATATGGGTACTTTATGTATATAACAATTAAGATGCCAAAAACCCTAATTGTTAAACTGGATTTGGGAAAAATTATCCAATTCCTTTAAACCAATCTTGAAAATAATCACTAATTACAGGGATGGGTTTTTTTGAGCCTTGTATTGTGCCAATAAAACCTAAAAGCCGATACTATCCTAAAGAGTGTGTAAAGCAAGTTTTTGTTATTTTTAAAAAATTAATTTAAAAAACAATAAAAAATGAACAAAAAACTCCACTTTACACAAGAGCAAGTTACAAAGATTTTAGAAGAAATAGCCAAAGAAAAAGACGGTTTCAACAAAGTTTTAAAATATTCACTATAAGCCATGATGCGTGCAGAACGAGAGATACACAATGAAAGCTATTCAGATGTTAGCAATGGTTATCGTTGGCGTAAGGCATTTGGTCAAGGCGAGCAACTCAAATTAGAGGTACCCCGAAGTCGCTATAAACATTTTTATCCCTATTTGTTAGCAGTTCTCAAGGATCAGGAACAAGAAGCCAGAGAGTTAGCTTTTAGTTTATATGGTAGCGGTTTGACAACAGGTCAGGTAGGCGAGGTATTCGATCAGATTTATGGTAGGAAGTATTCTGCTACCCAGGTAAGCCGTATGTTTGATTTTGCAAGAGAAGAAGTAAAAGACTGGCTATTTCGTCCATTAGAGACATACTATCCCATTATTCTAATTGATGCCACGTTTATAGCTACCCGTAGAGTAGATCACGTCAGTAAAGAGGCTTATTACACGATAATGGGGGTTAAATCAGATAGGAAAAGAGAAGTCTTATCAGTGGTTAATTTTCCATAGGAAAGTGCTACCGCCTGGGCTTATGTGTTTAAAAAACTAAAGCAACGCGGGGTATCACACATTGACTTAGTGATTAGTGATGGGCTTGCTTCGATAGAAGAAGCTGTAGCGAGTCAATATGGTGGTGTTAGCCATCAACTTTGCGTGGTACATCTGGAAAGAAACATTCTAAAAAACATTAAAAAACGAGATAAAGCAGATGTAATTGAAGATTTCAAGGATGTTTTTAGAACGAGTGATTCAACCGATACACCAGATAGAGGTTGGAACAGGTGGCTATTGTTTATAGAAAAGCATCGGGTAAAATATCCGGCATTAAAAAAGATGAAAGCGGAACGTTATAAATTATACTTTACCTATCTCAAATATGATTATCGGATAAGAAGCATGTTATACACAACAAACTGGATAGAGCGGCTTAACAGAGATTATAAACGTACCACAAAAATGCGTGGAGCATTGCCCAATCCGGACGCCACCCTATTATTGTTAGGTTATGTAGCGATGAATAAAAAGGCATATCTAAGAAAAATACCTAAATTGAATTACGAAAAATCATTCCAATGGGTCGAATAAAAAACATATCAAAAAATGGGAATTCCACTTCGGCTACGCCTTCGTTCCATTCCCATTTTTTTAAGTATTGTCAAAATATGCTAAATTTGTATTACAAAAACTGCAAATACACACAAAAAGGGATACTACCATAGAAGTACCACCAGATAATAATGCGTCAGAAAGAGCCATACGAAACGTAAAAGTAAAACAAAAAATATCGGGGCAATTTAAAAAAGAACAGTCGGCACAAAATTTTGCCAAAATACGATTGATAATAGATACTACAATTAAAAATGGATTGAATGTCTTGGATGGTATTTCCCTTATCGCTAAATTTGAATTTCAGTTTATAGAC
>WFXA01000160.1 GCA_015490835.1 Flavobacteriaceae bacterium
GTTTGGGATTGGACAAAAATACTGGTAATTAGTGAATTTAAACCTAATGAAATATGGACTGTTAGCAGAGCAATGCAAAGGAATTCAACGATAATTTCATTAAGTGATGTTATGGTATTGATTGAAGCAAAAGAAAAAGGTGGAAGTATTGATGCAGGTTACAAAACTTTGGAATTAAATAAACCGTTATTTGCACCAGTTTACAATGGTATGCCTATTGAAGCAAAAGGTAATGAAATAATGTTAAAAAAAGGAGCATTTCCTCTAAAAAGAAATAGACATACAAATAGAGCAAATTTGAATAAAATTTTTGAAATAATAAATAAAGAATATAATAAAAATGAATTATTTTGATAAATAACTATGCCCAACAATGTATATAAGGCATTGGGCAAGTGATAGTTAAATTAAAATATTATGAATATAAAAAACGGTATAGTAGATATAAAATTAGGTGTTCTAAAACGCCCAACGCCTCATATACTGAACCGTTGTAGCCAATAAAAAACCGAAAAATCTCAAATTAAAAATGAAACAAATAATGAGCATTATATTGATCATAACTATATTTTCTTCTTGCTCAGTAAGTCGATTTGTTTACCATAATTTCGCAGATATAAAAGATTACAAAATTTTTCCGTATCGTGAAATAAAAAAAGACAGTTTAAATACCTTTCATTTTAAGACAACAACTGATAAAAAACCTTTTATTACTTTAAAAGATGGTAGTAGTTTTGACAAATTTCTCGAAGATCATAAAACAGTTGCTTTTTTAGTTATTCATAACGATACTATAAAATACGAAAAATATTTCAAGGGTTATCAAAAAAAATCTATTGTTCCCTCGTTTTCAATGGCAAAATCAATTACTTCAATCTTAATCGGATGTGCAATAGATGATAATTATATAAAATCTATTAAAGAACCTGTAACAAATTATTTACCAGAATTAGAAAAGGAAGGATTTGATAATGTTACTATTGAAAATTTATTACAAATGACTTCTGGTTTAAAATTTAATGAAAGTTATATAAACCCTTTTGGTCATGCTGCTAAGTTTTACTATGGAAGAAATTTAGAAAAATCAAGTTTAAAATTAAAACTAAAACAAAAACCGAATAAAGAAACCGATTATGTAAGTGGGAATACTCAATTATTAGGTTTGGTTTTAATAAAAGCTCTTAAAGGAAAAACAATATCACAATATTTGGAAGAAAAATTATGGAGAAAATTAGGAATGGAGTATGATGCTACTTGGAGCATTGATAAGAAAAAAAATGGAATAGAAAAAACTTTTTGTTGCGTAAATGCTAGAGCAGTAGATTTTGCTAAAATAGGCAGACTTTATCTAAATAAAGGAGATTGGAATGGAAATCAAATTGTTTCTAAAAGTTGGGTAGATAATTCTACTAAATTAGATTCATTAAAAGGCAGTGATTTAGGTTACCAATACCAATGGTGGATTCCTAATAAAAAAGGTGATTTTATGGCTGAAGGTATTTTAGGACAATTTATTTTTGTAAGTCCTACAGAAAATTTAATAATAGTACGTCTTGGAAAAAATTATGGACATGTAAACTGGACAGATATTTTTGAAAAAATAAAAGAAAAAGTATCCAAATAACTGGCTACAACAAAAAATATAGTGCATGCCGCAATTCGTTGTAATTTTGAAAGATAGTGTTTCAGAATAAAATTTGCGTAATTTGAAAAATAAGCGTTTCAAAATTCGGCACGCACCATATTTAAACCGTTGGTAGCCATTCAAATGGCGTATTCGATTGAAAATCAGTGGTTAGTAAAGAATAAAACAGCATCTGATAAAAAGATGAAAAATCACCTACTTAATAAGGAAAATAACCGAGATTAGTAAAATGAATGACGAAATTTTGAATGTTTACCAAACGGTCGGAATTCACGCCGAAACAGCGACCAAAATTTGAAAATTATTATCTGAAAGTAGGCAACCAAAATTTTATTTGTATGAAAAAAAAATCAATCCTTTTTTTACTTGCTCTCTTAACCTTTTCTTGCTCTCAAGAGAATGATAAGGTACAAAACGAGAAACAAAATTTAGAATTGTCACTAAAAAATGGAATTGTTCAAATTGACTATGAGGAAATTCCATCTCTTTCCAATGAACAATCTCGTAGATTAGGTTTTGTAAATATTAAAAATGATGACAATAGGCCGTCATTTTTAAATACAAAAAAAAATGTGCTTAGCGTACCTTTTGATAAGAAAATGTCTTTAATATCTACTAACAGAGGTCCTGTCATAGGCCTATGCATAAAAATTAAAATAGCAAGGTTAAACCCTAATAGTAATTGTTCTGGAGGTTGTATTGAATGCATTGGTTTTAGATGTGATTTTATTACATTTCCTTGTTTAATTAAAAGAAATCCTATAGAAACGAACCCTCGAGATAGAGAGCAAGTAGCAGAAGTAATTGTCAACGAAACCGAAGGAACCCTTGAGTATCATTTCTTAAATGAAATTGATTGGGAATATTTAGCAAATAACTAAGTTAAAAACAGTCCTTTCGTTTTCAAGCGAAAGGACTTAATCTTTTATTATGAAAAAATATTATTCTTTAATTTTCATCATCACAATAATAATTGGTTGCCAACCAATATTAAGAACAGTAACTGGAATAAAAAAACCAAAAGTTGAAAGTTTTAACACAATTTTAAATTATATTGAGACTAATAAGTTACCAATAGATAAAAGCAAAAACTTTTATTTATCTTCAAGTGTTGACTATAAAAGATTATCAAAGTTAAGGGATACTTTTTTTCGATTGCCGGATATTTATTTATTTAACAAAAAAGGGGAATTTTTGGAAGAAAACTTGTATTGTTTATCTTTAAAAAAACAAAATAAGAACAAATCAGAAATGAATTACTTCAGTAAAATTTACAAAACTGACTCTATTATAAGTCAGTCTAAGAAAATTGACTATCTTGAAAAATTTTTAATTAACTCTGAGCAAGAAAAAGCTGTTTTTGCAAGGGATACTGCTATAGCTATAATTTTGTGGGCTAAATTTTTAGGTGATAAAAAGAATTTAAAGCATATTGTCGAATCTAAACGAAGTCTCGAAGAAGCAGATAATCTTATTAAAATATATTATTTAAATATCGACACTTTAGAATCTTGGAAAGAATGACAAGTGAAGCAAGTTCATTAAAATTTTACCCATAGAACACACAAATTTACCTTTGTCAATTAGGAAACCGTAGGTTTTAGTATTGTAGAAAACCACCTACGGCTACCAACACGGTATAACGCTCATTGCGTCCGGATTTTTCCTTCGGAAAAATACGCCCGCAAGTTGAAGTTTCGGTTTTATTTGCTATCTTAGTGCCGAACAAACGCAACGAGAAGCGTTATACAAGACCGTTGGCTTTAATGCGGAAAATTCTCGAAAACAACAACATTTTGGTTTTTAAATATGGAATTTATAAGCTTTGTGGAATTTAATGTTGGCGGTGAATTTGAAAAGCAAAACGGAATAAAAAACAGAAACGGAAAACTCAAAACAGCGGAAAAAAAAGTATTGCGGAATTTAATGTTGGCGCGGAATAATAAAGAGAACGGAATTTTTACCAATACGAAAACTTGACTTTGTGGACTTTTCCAATCTGAAACGGAAACAAATTGTTGCGAAAATCATTAAAATCAAAACGAAAAATGCACTAAAAGCCAACAAAGGCTATAATTTATTACGGCGGATTTTCCTAAACGGAAAATCCTTGTATATTTACAATGGCTAGTACTTAAACGGAAAATGCTCGCGCTATTTTCCGTAACTAAATCATAGCCGTAAACGTTATGGTGCATTAAAAAGACAATGAAGAAATGAGAAAACCAATCAAAATAGGAGAAATGGAATTTGCAACTAAAAAGGATGCTTTAGCTCACTATAAGGCTATTTTGAACGCATATGACTTTGGAGAAGAATTGAGTGATAACGATTTTAATGACATTTTGAAATTGCTTGAAACTCACCCAAGAGTAAAAGAAAAAATTGGGGTTGGGATTGACAAAATAAGAATTGCAAAAGCTCAATACAGTACTAAGTCTTTTGAATTAGTAAGAAATGATGGCTCGACAGAGTTCTTTTCATACACAAAGAGAATTAACGCTCCAAAGACAAATTTTACAAAATTTCGAGAAGCTTGCAGACAGGCAATTCAAGACGATTTAAGGAGGGTCAAACTTGACTATTTTAAGAAATACTCAAAAAAAGGACAAGTTAAGTGCCAAGAATCAAAAAAACTTGCAAAATACGAAGAACTAAACGTTGACCATAGACAACCAAATACTTTTTCAGTAATAGTTGACAGATTTATAGAGTTGAAAAATCTTGATATTAAAAAAATTGAGTACATACAAGTTGACGGAGGACCTAATGAACTCAAAGATGATAAACTAAAACAGGACTTCAGAAAATATCATCAAGAGAAAGCAAATTTGAGAATCGTAAAAAAGGATTTGAATTTGGGACGTTCGTTTCAAGCAAGAGTAAACAGACAGAAAAAAGACCTGACAATCAATAGATTAAACAAAAAAAACAAGAAAACGCACCATAACATGGTATAACGCTCATTGCGTCCGGATTTTTCCTTCGGAAAAATACGCCCGCAAGCCGAAGTTTCGGTTTTTTTTACTATCTTAGTGCCGAACAAACGCAACGAGAAACGTTATACAAACCGTTGCCACCAATTTAAGACGAAAATTCTGCTAACAACCAAATGAAAGAATATTACATTATTATAAAAGACAATCAAAAAGGTCCATTCACAAAGGAGGAAATTCTCAAAATGAATTTAAGTAGAGAAACACCTATTTGGTACGATGGAATTGATGATTGGACAGTTCTATCTGACTTAAAAGAGTTCAAAAATCAACTAAAAACAAAACCACCAGTTTTTAAGCAAAAAACAGATACAATAAAATCAGAGCCTAAATCTGGAAAAACTACAACAGCTAATGAATTTGTGAAAATTTTTAAACTTTTTAAATATTCACTATTGATAAGTTTAATAGCATTTCTGATTTTTTCAATTAGCAACAAGGCTTTTTCATATTTATTTGTTATTGATACAATTTATTGGTCAGATGCTCAAGAGGTTTTAGGCTATATCCCTTCAGCTTTTAAAAAGACAAGTACTGGCAACGGATTTGTGTCATTCTCGATTTCTGACAATGATTATGGAGAAATTAAAAACAGAGTTGTAAGTGAGCTATTTTCAGAAGCATTTTTGAATTCGATGATAATTTTGCTTATAGCTTTCGGAGTAATTCTATTTTTACATTATGTAATTTATCTCGTTAAATGGACTAAAAAACATTCAAACAAATGAACGATATGACTATTTATATTATAGCTGGAATTATACTATTAGCATTTATTTTACTTTTTGTGAAAATGAATAAAGGAATTGGAACTTTTAATCTCAAAGTTTTTGGTATAACTTTAGTAGCAAGTTTAGCATCCGTTCTTGTTTTGAGTGATATTCCTCAAAATAATCTAACAGCAGCTTTTGGTATTTTAGGTACAATAATCGGATACTTATTCGGTATAAAAAATAAAAAAGACGACTGATAAAAAACTGGTGGCAACAACGTGTATAGCTCATTGCGGCTGAATTCCATATCGGAATTCATTGCAATTTGTTGTCTTTCGGTTACGGCGGAAAATCATAGCTGATTTTCCGCAACGAGCCATACACAAGACCGTTGTAAAACATAGCTCGGAATAAAACTCGGAAAAGCGAAATGAAATAAAAATTGACTGAATTCCTGTTCGGATTGATTTCTGGAAAAACGTAACTCCACTCCTATTTTGGAATGTGAATCGCTTAACCGAAATTGAATTGCAAAGCGGAATTAAAAACAGGTCGGATATTGCCAAAAATGCGGAAAACAAAGCAGGTCGGACTTTTGACAAGCATAGCGAAAACGAAACGTAAAAAAGCAGAACGTGGAATTAAATTGCGGCATATCTTTGGTTCCAAGCAGAATGCGAAGCTACGTTTTACAACACAGTATAACGCTCATTGCGTCCGGATTTTTCCTTCGGAAAAATACGCCCGCAAGCCGAATTTCGGTTTTTTTTGCTATCTTAGTGCCGAACAAACGCAACGAGAAACGTTATACAAGACCGTTGCCCACAATATAACACAACACAAATGACGAGAACATTTAGAGACATAATTTTTACGCTGACTTTATGCTTAATCGTAACTGTTGGATTTTCACAATCAAAAAAAATTCAAATTGAATTTATTGGAAATTGTGGCTTACATATGACAGATGGGATTTTAAATTTCTATATAGATTTTCCGTATAAATCTGGTGCTCACAATTATATGGAATTTGAAAGTGCTGAACTCGACAGTATAAAACCTAATTCAATTTTTATTTTTACACATGAACATTCTGACCATTATTCAAAAAAGAACTTGCGAAAAGTGCTTAAAGAAAAAAAAGGACAAACTTTTGGACCTTGGAACATTTCTGAATTAGAAAAACTTGGAGATTCGTTGTCGGAATTTAATATTAAAGCATTTAAAACCGAACACAAAGTTTTCGGTATTTCATTTAAGCATTATTCATATCTGATTACTTGGCACGACAAAAAAATTTATCTATCTGGAGACACAACAAATCCTGAAACAATAGGTGAAATCAGAAATATTGATTGGGCTTTCGTCCCATATTGGATTCTAAAAAATGCAAAGGAGCAGGGAATTGAAATTAATGCAAAAATGTACGGTATTTATCATTTGTATCCAGAACAAATCCCAAGTGCAAAAGAAAATTGGGATAAAGTTGAGAATATAAAACCTATGGTTGAACAAGGAGAGAAATTTTTTATTAAATTTAAAACGAAATAAAATACTGTGGGCAACAAAGTGTATAAACAATAAGGGTTTCAGTGCTTAATTCAAAGTTCAGTGCGTTTTACAAAGTCCGCAAAATTTACAATTTTACGTGTTATTGATTAAAGAAAAAATTGTAAATTTGGCTAAGTGCTAAACCGAAAGACAGTGAATTTTTAATCCCTTACTGTTCATACACAAACCGTTGCCATAAACTACGCCGAACCAAACTAAAATCAACCGAATTGAATAAAAAGCGGATTGGAATTTGTTTCCAAAACCAACAAGTCCAAGTCTGTTCCGAAAGAAAATAACTAAAACGGAATTTCAACCCAAAACCGACCAAAAAGCGCAACCGAATTTTAAGCAGAACGGAACAAAAAGCAGA
>WFXA01000161.1 GCA_015490835.1 Flavobacteriaceae bacterium
TCTGGTAGTTCAGTTGGTTAGAATACCTGCCTGTCACGCAGGGGGTCGCGAGTTCGAGTCTCGTCCAGACCGCAATATTATGGCAATTTATAAAAACGTATTTGTAGTCTCGTTTCAGACGTTTCACTTTGTGAAAGTCTGAATTCCGACCTCAAGCGTTGGAACCAGACCGCGACAAATGTGTTGTGATGTTCGTCTTTGACGAATACGTGGTTTAGCAATAAACCGATGAAGGGCTTTTCCAATTTGGAGGGGCTTTTTTTGTTTAGCAAAGTATTATACTTACATGGTATATAGTTGGAGTTTGATAAATATTATATCGGTCAAACTAAAGATGTTTTGCAACGAATGCAGAAACACTACTAATGTTTTGTTTTATCTACAAAGCCTTATCGCCCTTGGCGTTTGATATTAGTTGTTGAAAAACCGAGCCGTTCACAAGCGATGCAATTAGAGAAGAAGTTAAAAAACTTAAACCGAAAAAAAAATTCCGAAATTCATTAAAAAAACAAATCCTTATATACTTATCCTTTGGGTTTTTATATTTTTGCGTTATGGCAAACGAAGACAAATTTAAAAAAGTAATAGGACACGCAAAAGAGTACGGATTTATCTTTGCGTCCAGCGAAATATACGACGGTCTTAGTGCCGTTTACGATTATGCACAAAACGGTGTAGAACTTAAAAAAAACATTCGCGAATATTGGTGGCGAAGCATGGTATATATGCACCAAAATATTGTAGGTATTGATGCAGCAATCCTAATGCATCCCACTACTTGGAAGGCTTCCGGACACGTAGATGCCTTTAACGACCCACTTATCGATAATAAAGACTCTAAAAAACGATATCGTGCCGACGTGCTAATTGAAGACTATTGCGAGAAACTAAACAAGAAAGCTCAAAAAGAAATAGCCAAGGCTAAAAAACGTTTTGGTGATAGTTTTGACGAAAAACAATTTGTTGAAACCAACCCCAGAGTGGTTAAATACAAGGCACAACAAAAACAGATTTTAGAGCGTATGGCAAAGTCTCTTGATGCAGAAGACCTTGCCGATATAAAAGCCTTAATTGAAGAACTGGGTATTGCCGACCCTGAAACCGGTTCAAAAAACTGGACAGATGTTAAGCAGTTTAACTTAATGTTTGGCACCAAATTAGGAGCTTCGGCAGATAGTGCAACAGATTTGTACCTGCGTCCCGAAACAGCACAAGGAATATTTGTAAACTTTTTAAACGTACAAAAAACCGGAAGAATGAAAATTCCGTTTGGAATTGCTCAAACCGGAAAAGCCTTTAGAAATGAGATCGTTGCGCGCCAATTTATTTTTAGAATGCGTGAGTTTGAACAAATGGAAATGCAGTTTTTTGTTCGTCCGGGAGAAGAAATGAAATGGTACGAATACTGGAAAGAAACACGTCTTAATTGGCATCTTTCATTAGGTCTTGGAAAAGAAAATTACCGTTTTCACGATCACGAAAAACTAGCACACTATGCCAATGCCGCAGCAGATATTGAGTTTAATTTTCCGTTTGGGTTTAAAGAACTGGAGGGCATTCATTCCCGTACCGATTTCGATTTAAAAGCTCACGAAGAATTTTCGGGAAAAAAGCTTCAGTTTTTTGACCCCGAATTAAACAAAAATTACGTCCCCTATGTAGTAGAAACCTCTATTGGTCTTGACAGAATGTTTCTTGCCGTGTTTAGCAATTCTTTACAAGAAGAAACTCTATACGACGGAAGTAGCAGAGTTGTTTTAAAACTTCCTGCAATATTAGCTCCGATAAAAGCAGCCGTGTTACCATTAGTAAAAAAAGACGGTTTACCCGAAATTGCACAAAGCATCATTGATGACCTAAAATATGACTACAACGTACAATACGACGAAAAAGATGCGGTAGGAAGAAGATATCGCCGTCAAGATGCAATAGGAACTCCTTTTTGTATCACGGTAGACCACCAAACCAAAGAAGACCAAACCGTAACCATTAGATATAGAGACAGTATGAAACAAGAACGTATTGCTATTTCAGAAATAGAAAAAGTACTTCACAGCGAACTTTCTTTTAAAAAATGGTTAAAATAGCAAAGTAAGATTTTTAAGTATAAAAAAAGTCAGATTTAAGCTGAATATTGAGATATGAAATATGATTATTTTATCTTGTAAATATGGATATGTAGTATCCCCATTTTCAGGTCAATGCTTATATAGTCTTTGTTTATGATGCAATAAAAACAATAAGTGTTTGGCTTTGTATTGGATTTTTCTTCATACTTTTTTGTAACTTTCAGGTGACTACTCGATAATCTTACAAATAAAACTTTAACAAAAATTTAACATTTTATTTTTGCTTATATATATATATATATATATTCGCCTCGTTAGAAAAAACGTTGCGCAACAATTACTTATTTTTAACAAAAACTTTAATCATTAACTGAGGTTTTGTAACTTTACAAAACCGTAAAAATTATTTTAAAATGAGAAAATTAGTTTTTACCTTGGCTTTTATGCTAATCGGAACTTTTGCTTTTGCTTCTTCTAACAAGATAGTTACATTGAAAGAAGATGCAAAAATTGAAACTGTGAACTCCAATGACATTATTCAAGCTGACAACTATGTTGTTTCTGATTATTCATCAGATAAATTGCTTGAAATAGGATGTATTGTCTGGGGAGATTATTTTGATGAATACGGAAATTTTATGGGTTCTTGGATTGTTATATATCCTGGTTCTTGTGATGATGCAATTGATTGGGTTATTGATAATCTACCTTTTATTATACCATAATTAAAACAAACCTAATAAATGGAGTTACACGTGTAACTCCATTTCTAAAAAAATAAGCATGAAATATTCAGTAATTTTGTTGTTTGTATTGGTGTTTTGTAACTTGTTTTCACAAAATAAGGGTACCATACTATACGAGGAGGACTTTCAACTATCAGAAAAATCATATCCAGTAAATAGAACTGCTGCTTTATATGTTTTAGATAGTTTTAGCTATTACAAAAGATTGCCTAAAGACATTCAAAAAGTTAAACAAAATGAAGAAGGAGGTTTTATAATGACTATAAAACCTGAGGGTGAAGATAAAAGTTTTGTTTTAGTAAATGACAGTTTAATATACACAAACTACTCATTATTAAGGAATTATATGTTAGTAAAAGACTCATTAAACATATACGAATGGGAGTTATTAAACGAAAGAAAGGAAATTTTAGGTTATAACTGTTTAAAGGCAAAAACAACTTTTCGAGGCAGAACGTATTATGCTTTTTATACTCCCGAAATACCAATACCTTACGGACCATGGAAATTTCAAGGATTGCCCGGCTTGATTTTAGAAGTAACCGATTCTGAAAACAGAATCAAAATAGCTGCTATCTCAAATTACGGAAAATTACCGGAAGAAAATTTTAATGACTTAGAAAAAAAACTTTTAAAAAAGAAAAAAGTTTTAGAATGGGATGAATATAAAAAAAAATATGTTAAGGCATATAAAAACCATCATAAAAATATGAAATCCAAATTTTCAACTTTAGGTGTTAAATTTGAGTATAAAGGTAATATTCCAATGGGGTTTGAGAAATTTAGTTATTAGTTTTTGTTTTTTTATATGTGCTTACTCTTATGGTCAAACCATAAAAGGAACTGTTTTTTCCGAAACAGGAAGCCTTATTAATGCATCCGTTATATTTAAAGATACACCCGATGCTGAATATCCGAAAGAATATACTATCTCCCGAAACGGGAAATTTTTAAAAAAACTAAAAAAAGATTACCGTATTCTTTATATTGTTGTAAAAGCCGAAGGATATAACGAACAATCGGTAACTATAGAAAACCCAAACAAAGAAAAAACGTATTCTTATCGTTTTGTTTTAACCAAGATTAAAGAGTATGAACTTGACGAAGTAGTGGTAACAGGGAAACAAGCACGTTTTAAAATAAAAAAAGACACCGTTATTTTCAATGTGTCTAGATATAAAGACGGTAGCGAACGAAAAATTGAAGAAGTAATAAAAAAACTTCCCGGAGTTGAGGTTAACGAACAATCCGGTGAGATAAAATACAAAGGAAAATCGGTAGAAACCGTACTTTTAGACGGAGATAATCTTTTTGGCTACAACTACTCTCTCGGCACAAAAAATATTAATGTAGATATGGTAGAGCAAATTGAAGCCATAGATAATTATTCGGAAAATCCGCTTTTAAAAGGAATAGAACAAGGAGGAAAAGTTTCTCTTAATCTTAAACTAAAAAAGAAAAGAATAGATTTTTCGGGCAATTTAGATGTTGGAAGTGGTTTTTTTGAAGGTGGAAAACCTGCTCTTGATCTTAATTCAAATCTTTTAGGAATTACCAAAACCTATAAATCATTTGCAACTTTAACATATAACAACATAGGTGTTAACCAAACACCTTTCGATTATTTTGGTTTCACTTTTAATGTTGAACAGCTTAAAGAACAAAATTATTTTGCAAAAAAAATTATTCCCGAAACACGTTTTTCAAATTTGTTAGAGGACAAAAGAGCCAATATAAACAATCAATTTTTTGGTAACTACAATGCTATTTTTAAACTCAACCCTAAGTTAAAAATTAAAACAAATCTGTATTATTTACAAGACAAAATCACCACAAATCAACTCTTTCAAAGTAATTTTCAGATAAATAATGAACTATTTACAACAACCGACAATACGTTTATAACCAAAAAGCCTCAACAATATCGTGGCGATGTAGAAGTAAAGTACAATACATCAAAAACCTCATTATTAGAATATAATTTAAGGTTACGACAAGAACAGATAGAAACGCCCACTTCTGTTATTCAAAACCAAACCGATGTGTTTTCAACTTTTTTAAAAACAGAAGATTTTTATCTAAAGCAAGATTTACTTTGGACAAAAAAACTCTCAGATAAAAAAGCTATGCAGGTTTCACTTTTTCATTCGTTTAACGATGTACCGCAAACGTTCCGTATTGCACCATCGTTATTTACCGAAAATTCGGAAAGCGATACACAAAAAAGCAAATTTCAAAGAACATTTATCGAAGGAAAGGCAACTTATCTCGGTTCGGGAAAAAGAGATAAATACACGTTTATTACGGGTGCAAACTTCAATTATTCGCCTTTTATATCAAGATTATTTAATTCGGAAAACACCATATCCGAAAATAATTTTGATTACACACAAATCAACTTTTTTAATACGGGAGCCTACAATTTTAATAGAGGGAAATGGCAAATTTCACCTTCCTATTCAATCAGAATTTTAAATCAAAATTTAAAGCATAGTCTCGAAAA
>WFXA01000162.1 GCA_015490835.1 Flavobacteriaceae bacterium
ATCTAAAACTATCCGTATCTTTGTGTTAGTTAATGCTATTATTATGGAAAACGAAAAGAAAAACCCTGAAGAATTTTACAAAAAATTAAAAAGTCAGTTAGAAGAGGTACATACGTGGCCTACTAAATATTTATTTAAGTTCATTATTCCTGCAGATTTAGAAAAATTTGCTGAAATAGAACAAGCTTTTGATGATACAAATGCCATTATTAGCACGAGAGATTCTTCTAAAGGAAAATACACAAGTGTTAGTATAATGGTTACTATGAAAGACCCTGACGATGTTATAAACAGATACAAAGAAGTATCTAAAGTTGAAGGGATTGTATCGTTATAGTTACAACTCAATTAATAAAGTCGCAAACTCAAATAACAGATATTTAGAAATCTTCAGAAAAAAAAATACCACTTATAAATTTAGGGTTTTACATATTTTTAAATACCTATGCTAGAATAAAAAATTATTCGTAATTTGCAAACCTACAATATGTACCAATTCAAATTTAATTTATTTTGACAAATTCCTTAGAATACAATACAGAACGAGCACATCTTATTATACCGGAATATGGTCGCCATATTCAAAAAATGGTAGACCAATGTATTGCTCTTGAAGACAGAGAAGAACGTAACAAATGCGCTAAAAGCATTATTTCTGTTATGGGAAATCTAAATCCGCATTTACGTGATGTACCCGATTTTCAGCATAAACTGTGGGATCAACTTTTTATAATATCCGATTTTAAATTGGATGTAGATTCACCGTACCCTAAACCTTCAAAAGAAGAGTTAAAACAAGCACCGGAACCACTTTCTTATCCACAAAATTTCCCAAAATATCGTTTTTACGGAAACAACATTAAACGAATGATAGATGTTGCAGTTACTTGGGAAGAAGGCGAATTAAAAGATGCTTTGATTTACACCATTGCAAACCATATGAAAAAAAGTTTTTTAAACTGGAATAAAGATACGGTAGAGGATGGTGTAATTTTTAAACATTTGTTTGAACTTTCTAACGGAGCCATTAACGTTAAAATAGAAGACGAAGAACTTTCAGATGCATCTAATTTAATAATTCATAAAAAGGTTTATAAAAAGAAAAATCATAAGCATAAAAACAGAAAACGCTATTAAGAGCGTTAACGATGTATGGCTACATTTAAAATTGAAGGCGGACATTCGTTGCAGGGCGAAATAATTCCGCAAGGGGCAAAAAACGAAGCATTACAAATAATATGTGCTGTTTTACTAACTTCAGACGAAGTAATTATTAAAAACATTCCTGATATAAGGGATGTTAATAAACTTATTACCATACTAACCCATTTAGGAGTAAGAGTTTCAAAATTAGCAAAAGGAACCTATAGTTTCAAAGCCGATACAGTTGATTTATCATATCTGGAATCTGATTTATTTAAAAAAGAAGGAAGTTCTTTACGCGGTTCAATAATGATTGTTGGACCTCTTTTAGCACGTTTTGGAAAAGGATACATGCCAAAACCGGGAGGTGATAAAATTGGAAGAAGAAGATTAGATACTCATTTTGAAGGATTTACAAAACTAGGAGCTGACTTTAGATACAATCGAGAAGAAAAGTTTTACGGCGTTGAAGCACCTAATGGTTTAACCGGAACGTATATGCTTCTGGATCAGGCATCTGTAACCGGAACAGCAAATATTGTAATGGCTGCTGTTATGGCTAAGGGTAAAACCACAATTTACAATGCTGCTTGCGAACCCTATTTACAGCAACTTTGCAAAATGCTTGTAGCAATGGGTGCTAAAATTAACGGAATAGGCTCTAATATGCTCACAATTAATGGTGTTACTGAACTTTCAGGATGTACACATCAAGTTTTACCCGATATGATTGAAATAGGAAGTTGGATAGGTCTTGCTGCAATGACTCGAAGCGAGATAACTATAAAAAATGTAAGCCGGAAAGACTTGGGGATTATACCCGAAACCTTTAAAAAATTAGGGATTAAACTCGAAAAAAAGGGCGATGATATTTACATCCCGAAACACGATTCCTACGAAATACAAGGCTATATAGACGGTTCTATTCTTACTGTTTCAGATGCGCCTTGGCCAGGTTTTACCCCCGATTTGTTAAGTATAGTTTTAGTAGTAGCAACACAAGCAAAAGGAAGTGTGTTGATTCATCAAAAAATGTTTGAAAGTCGCTTGTTTTTTGTCGATAAACTTATTGATATGGGAGCAAAAGTTATTTTATGCGATCCCCATAGAGCCGTAGTAATTGGGCACGATTTTAAATCGCAACTAAAAGCTACCACAATGGTTTCGCCCGATATTAGAGCCGGAATATCGTTGTTAATAGCTGCTTTATCGGCTTCAGGAACAAGTACTATTCATAATATTGAGCAAATCGATCGTGGGTATGAAAATATAGACGGAAGATTACGAGCAATTGGTGCTAAAATAACACGAATAGAAAGTGTTTAAGCCCCTTTGTTTTTATTAATTTCGTCTTGTAATTTTCTTCTTATTTCTTGTTCTCGCTGAAGTGCTCGTTGTCTATGTGCTTCAAACTCTTCTTCGGTTTCTTCTAGTTTTTGTTTTGTTGTTTTGGTTATCGCATTGCTGCTTTTAAACTGAAAAAACAAAATAATTAAAGCCATAACAAGCAACCCGATAATAGAAAATAAAACGGTATTATAAGTGCTTTTTTTAACGCTACTCCCAAAAAGCATCATACCATCTTCTTTCTCTTTTGAAGCGGTTAAACTATCTTGAGTAGTTTTAAGTTGGTTTTTTAAGTCTGAAATTTCTTTTTTCTGATTTGCAATGGTCGTATTGGCTGTTGAAATAGTGTTTTCTAAAACCGAAATACTATCTAACACATTTTTTCTTAACGAATATAATTTTACTTTTTTTACAACTTTATAATCTTGGTAATTATTAGATTTTTCTATAACTCCGGAAAATTGGTCTTCTAAACTCTTATTTTTTTCTTGTGAAAAAGTAACGAAGGAAATGAGTAAAAAACAAATTAGGGTGCTAAAATTTTTCATTTTGCTGTAGGTTAAGTTTGAAACAGATAACAAAGAAAACAATAAAAAATTGTTTATAAAAGTTAATTTAAAAAGTATTATAAATTGTTTAATAAATCGGGTCGTGTTTTTTTAGTGTGTTGCAAGGCTTGTTCTTCTCTCCAAGTTTCAATTTTTTGGGTGTGACCACTTACCAATACATCCGGCACTTTCCATCCTTTATAATTTGCAGGACGTGTATAAATAGGAGGTGCCAATAAGTTATCTTGAAACGAATCGGTTAAGGCACTGGTTTCGTTACCTAAAACACCCGGAATAAGTCTTACAACTGCATCGCAAACTACTGCTGCGGCTAATTCGCCACCGCTTAAAACAAAATCACCAACAGATATTTCTTTGGTTATAAAATGATCGCGAACCCGTTGATCTACTCCTTTATAATGCCCACAGAGAATAATAATATTTTCTTTTAACGAAAGGTTATTAGCCGTTTTTTGATTAAACGTTTCACCATCTGGTGACATATAAATAATTTCGTCGTAGTTTCTTTCTTTTTTAAGTTTAGAAATACATTTGTCAATTGGCTCAATCATTAAAACCATACCTGCACCGCCGCCAAATTGATAATCGTCTACCTGTTTATAATTATTGTTGCTGTAATCTCGCAAATTATGTAAGTGAATTTCTACCAATTGTTTATCAATAGCACGTTTTACAATAGAGGCGCTAAACGGACTTTTGAGTAGTTCGGGTACAACGGTGATTATATCTATTCGCATATAGCGTTATTGTAATTCTTTTTTCATTTTACAGCGTTCTATCGAGTCTTTAGCACGCGAAAGCACATTTTTATCCAACGTATTTAAGCCACATTTTTTATAATATTCTATGGCATCATCAAATTTACCTTGTTGCTCGTACATAATGGCATACTCATTATAAATAGTAGATTTAGTAATACCGGGTATGTTTATTGCTTTGTCTAACAGTTCTTTTAATTCATCAAATTTACCTAACGTTGAAAGTAAAATAGCATAATTATAATACACAGGAGGATACATCGGACTTTTTTCTAAACACAATTTATAAAGTGTTTCTCCTTTGTCGTATTCTTTAAATTTTACTTCATATAAATATCCCAGATGGTTGTATGCCTTTCCGAAGTTTGGCTCTATATTTATAATTTGTTCCAGCTTGTTTGTTGCCTCTTCAAAATAGCCGTCTTTTATATCTTGATTAGCTTGATAGAGCAGTTCTTCTAACTTAGTAAGATGATCCATTTTGTTTATTTTACAACAAAATTAAGGATAATATTTTGTTTGTTGTTACTTTTAAAAAAGAAAAGCTCCTAAAAGTAGAAGCTTTTGTAGTTTGTTTGCTAAAGATATTCATTAATAATAAGTAAACCTTCTAACTTTGGCAATGTATTTTGCAAGTCTTATTACTTGATGACTGTAACCATATTCGTTATCGTACCATACATATAGTATAGCACTGGTTCCGTTTGAGTGTACTAAAGTAGCATTGCTGTCAAAAATTGAGGGAGCCGAAGACCCGACAATATCACTTGAAACCAATTCATTATTTAGTTCGTATTTGATTTGTTCGACTAAATTACCTTCCATTGCCCATTTCTTCATTATGGTATTTATTTCTTCTTTTGAAGTTTTTTTGTTTAATTCTAAATTTAGAATAGCCAGCGAACCATTTGGTACCGGAACACGAATGGCATTAGAGGTAAGTTTTCCTTCAAAAGAGGGAAGTGCTTTTGAAACTGCTTTTCCGGCACCGGTTTCGGTAATAACCATATTTAGAGCGGCTGCACGACCACGGCGGTATTTTTTGTGCATATTATCTACTAAATTTTGATCATTTGTATAAGCATGAATGGTTTCCAGATGCCCGTGAATAACACCAAATTCGTCTTCCATAACTTTTAAAACCGGAGTAATGGCATTTGTGGTGCAAGATGCTGCTGAAAATATAGCTACTTTGTTTGGGTCGTAATTTAAATGATTTACACCGTGAACAATATTAGGCACACCTTTTCCGGGAGCAGTAAGTAGTACTTTTGAAACACCATTAGCTTTTAGATGCCTACCTAAGGCTTCAGCATCTCTAAAAGCTCCGGTATTATCTATTACCAGTGCATCCTTTATTCCGTATTTTGTATAATCTATTTCTTCGGGAGCATTAGCCGAAATAAGATAAACAGTAGTGCCGTTTATTATGAGCGCACTGTTTTTTTCATCTATAGAAACCGTTCCGTTAAAATCGCTATGAACCGAATCGTGTTGAAGCAATGAAGCTCTTTTTTCTAAAACTGTCTTGTCTATTTTACCGCGTGTAACAATGGCTCTAAGGCGCATTTGAGTTCCTTTACCAGACCGAGTCATAAGTTCTCTTGCCAATAATCTTCCAATACGACCAAAACCGTATAAAATCACATCTTTTGGGGTTATGTTTTGGGCATCTTTGGCGTTTTTTAACTTGTCTGAAACAAAAGCCAACGCGTCCGGAAATTTATTGTCTTCCATATAACACTCAAAAGTAAGTTTACCAATGTCTATTTTGGCTGGAGGTAAATCTAACTTGTTTATAGCTCTGGCAATTTCAACCGTGTCAAAAATTGAAATGGGTTTTTCGACAAAATCTGCTGCATATTTGTGCAAATTTAAAATATCACTCACACTTCTATCTATGAGTTGGTTGCGAAACATCACCAATTCAACCGACTTGTCGTACCACAAATCGCTAATTATTTTAATAAATTCTACCGTGGCTCTACGGCGGTCTGTTTGAAACGAAATTTCTTTTTCGTAAGCATCAACAAAGCTCATAACGAGGTTTTTTTTAGGTTTATTTATTTGGGGCAAAATTAGATAAATTAATACGAAAATTAGCAATAAAATACGATTTATTCGATTGGGGATTGGAGATTTATGATTGGTATTCGAGCCTGTCTACCAACAGGTAGATTTTCAACTTGTTGAATGTATCGAGAATACCACAATTGATGATTGTTTCGATTGGGGATTGGAGATTTTTTTACCTCACAACTTCAAAGACTCACGCCTCACGACTGAATACTGCCAACTGAATACTGCCAACTGAATACAGCCTACTGAATACTGCCTACTAATTATCTACTTTTCTTTTTCCGGCTTTAAGTCGCTTCATATTTTGTACTTCTTTATTTTGTTCCAGCAATTCTTTTTCTTTTCTGGCACGTTCCAACTCAGCTTTTCGGGAAGCTTCTATCTCGGCTTCTAGTGCTTTTTTGTTTGCTTCAATTTGAGTTTGTAAAGCTTTTAAATTGGCAATAGAATCTTGCTTGCGTTTAATATCGGTTTCGGTTTTAGCAACATAACTGGCATCCATATTTTCATTGTCAATACTTTTTAAACTAAGACTGTCTTTTTCT
The DNA here is from genome assembly GCA_015490835.1 of Flavobacteriaceae bacterium. GTDB lineage: Bacteria > Bacteroidota > Bacteroidia > Flavobacteriales > Flavobacteriaceae > Marifrigoribacter. The sequence goes on from WFXA01000162.1 coordinate 6,442, forward strand.
TCTATTACTTCTTCAATAACTTCAGTTTTAGTTTGAGTATCTTTTATAACTTTCACACGAGTAATGGTTACTTTTTTAATATTGGCAATAGAATCTTGAGCAACAGCAGAAAAAGCTGATAAGATTAAAATAAGCATAATTGTGGTAATGAATTTCATAGCTGGAAATTTTAATTCTTTCAAAGATACAAAAAACCACTCTAAAGCGTATATTTGCAAACTTAAAAAATCATCTCTTATGAAAGCAGGAATTGTAGGGCTTCCCAATGTTGGTAAATCAACTCTTTTTAATTGTTTGTCTAATGCAAAGGCACAAAGTGCCAACTTTCCGTTTTGTACCATAGAGCCTAATATTGGTGTGGTAAACGTACCCGATCCTCGATTAGAAAAATTGGAAGAGTTAGTAAAACCCGAACGTGTATTGCCAGCAACTGTAGAGATTGTAGATATTGCCGGATTGGTAAAAGGAGCCAGTAAAGGGGAAGGTTTGGGAAATCAATTTCTCGGAAATATACGAGAAACCGATGCCATATTGCATGTTTTGCGATGTTTTGATAACGATAACATCGTGCACGTAGACGGGTCGGTAAATCCGCTTAGAGACAAAGAAACCATTGATATGGAACTTCAATTAAAAGATTTAGAAACCACCGAAAAAAAATTAGATAAAGTAAAACGAGCAGCAAAAACCGGAAACAAAGAAGCGCAAAAGGAAGAAGCCGTTTTGCTGAAAATAAAAGAGGGTCTGGAATCCGGCACATCGGTTCGAGCAATTACAATATCGGAAGCAGATAGAGAAGCATTTGTTAAACCATTGCAGTTTATTACCGATAAACCGGTTTTATACGTTTGTAATGTAGATGAAGCAGCTGCAACAACCGGAAATAAGTATGTAGATGAAGTAAAAAATGCCGTAGCAAACGAAAATGCAGACGTGTTGGTTTTGGCTGTTGGAACCGAAGCAGATATTAACGAACTTGAAGAATACGAAGAACGCAAACTATTTTTAGAAGATTTAGGACTGGACGAGCCCGGTTCGGCAAAATTAATTCGTGCCGCTTATAAATTGCTTAATTTACAAACCTATTTTACTGCCGGAGTAAAAGAAGTGCGTGCTTGGACAATTCCGGTTGGCGCTACTGCACCACAAGCAGCCGGAGTAATTCATACCGATTTTGAAAAAGGTTTTATTAGAGCCGAAGTCATTAAATACGATGATTTTGTGCATTACGGAAGCGAGCAAAAAGTAAAAGAAGCCGGAAAACTAAGCGTAGAAGGCAAAGAGTATATTGTGCAAGATGGTGATGTGATGCATTTTCGATTTAATGTGTAA
>WFXA01000163.1 GCA_015490835.1 Flavobacteriaceae bacterium
AACTTACGTGTTTTAAAGCTTTGTAACCACCGTGGATATCTCCAACAACAAAAGTTTTCATTACTATTGATTTACTAATAAAACAATACCCATTAATACAAGAATAGTAAATAACACTAATAAGAAAATTTTCCAAGCGGAATAAGGTCTTTTTCCCGAAATTTTTCCGTTTTCGCCATTAACAAAAAAACTATAGGTTTTTCCTTTGTATTTGTAATTACTAATATAAACCGGAAGCAAAATATGTTTAAATGTTTCGTTGCTCAGTTTCATGGTTAATTGATTTATTCGTTGGGTATCGCCTCCAATATCTCTTTTAGCCATAGTTATTGCAATATTTTGCGCCACTTGTTTGGCTTCTAAATGTCCTTTTTTTAATGGGATGGTATATTTTTCGGTTATAAAACCTGCTAAAAATCCGCTCTCAAAAGATTGTAGCTTTTTTAAATTCCATCTTGCAATTTCAGAAGGAATTTTAGCGGTTTGTTTTTTAGAGGCTTTTATTAGTGTGTCGTCTATAAAACCACTTATAGTACCCGAAGCAGGATACCAGCGTGTTCTTCTTTCTTGGCGTGTTCGGGTTACTGTTTTTCCGTTTACAGTTGTAGTATAAGGTACACTTACATAGTAATATTCGCCTCTTTTACCTGTATAAGAAGCGTTGTAATTGGCATCGAATGTCCAGAAAGGAATGTACAAACCTTTTGTTTTTTCGGGGTCTAAAGCCGCTTTTTTTAACTTATTAGGAGCAAACCAAAGTCCGTTTACCCACTTTTTAAATATTTTAAATGCCTCTTGTTGAGTAATTTGAAAAGGGAGTACAGCACCGGGAAGTATCCATTCTTCTTTTTTAATATCTTCTAATATAAGCGGGCTGCCACAATATACGCATTCGAGTGATTTGTAACTATCTTCCACATGTTGGTTGGCACCACAACTTTTGCATTGCACCATGGTAATTTCTTGGCTATGGGCTTGCGCTCCCATATTTTCAAGATATTGTCGTAGCTCTAACTCTTGTATTTCTTCACTAGAAGCTTTGATTTCTTGCTTGTATCCACAATAGTTGCAGATGAGTGAAGTGGTTCCCGGTTTGTAGCGCAATTCTGCCCCACAATTTACACAGGTTTTTTTTAGTTCGGCAGTTGGGTTGGTTTTATTTTCCATGAATGAAAAAAAGAGTCATTCAGATTTAAAAATACGAGCATTACACACTATTAATAGCTACCATTTCTATTTCTGAATGACAATTTTAACTATTATTGAGGAGGTAATGGAGGAGGCGTATTTCCGCCAAGAAAAACTTTGAGTTCTTCTACTTCTTTTAAAGGACTCCAATTAGCCATTCCTTGTTTCCAAACCAACGTTTCTTTATTTACTTTACGTCCGGCAAAAAGTGATTTAAGTTGGTCAAAGTTTACAGGACCTATTTGTTGTCCATCTACAGCATAATAATATTGTATGGATGGAGGAACCGGTGGTGGTACTGCCCCTCCTGTTTGCGGCGTAGTTTGTTGCGGGTTCATTAAACCTCCCATTTGTTGTGCAAGTACAAAGCCCATTCCCATTCCCATTCCGGCACCGGCTGTTCCGCCTTCATTTTTTGCTGCTGCTTCAATGGCTTTTGCGGTTTTAAATTTGGTTAATTTATCCAAGTCTAGTTTGTCGATACGGCTGTACTCAAAAATTTCTTTTTTAAGTTCTTCCGGCATCGAAACATTTTCAATAAAGAATTTTTCAAGCGAAATTCCAACACTATTAAAATCGGGCTGCATTACTTCTTTGCAAGTGTCTGAAAGTTCGGTCGTATTAGCGGCGTATAACTCAATAGGTAAATTTGCTTCGCCTACGGTATCTGCAAAACGAGTGGCAATAAGACTTTTTAAGTGTTCGTTTATTTCGTAATTTGTAAAATTATTATCGGTACCAACTATTTCTTTTAAAAATTTTCCGGCATCGTTTACTTTAAAAGCGTATGTTCCGAAAGCACGTATTTCTACAAGCCCAAAACGTTCATCGCTAAGTGTAATAGGGTTTTTAGTACCCCATTTTTCATCTGTAAAAAGCGTGGTGTTTACAAAATATACTTCGGCTTTAAAAGGAGAGTTAAACCCGTATTTCCACCCTTTTAATGTTGTTAAAATGGGTAGGTTTTGCGTGTTAAGGGTATAGGTTCCCGGAGTAAACACATCGGCAATTTGTCCTTCGTTTACAAAGACGGCGGTTTGTCCTTCCCGTACAATAAGTTTGGCTTCGTTTTTAATTTCGTTCTGGTAGCGTTCAAACCGGTAACAGATGGTGTCGTCTGTATAATCTAACCATTCGATTATATCAATAAATTCGTTGCTTAGTTTTTCTTTTATTTTATCAAAAATTCCCATAGTAATTTGGTTTTATAATTGTGGTATAAAGGTACAAAATCTGCAAGGATAAAAAAATCATCCAAAAGTACTAATACCGAATACGAATTTAATATAGTTCAATTTCAAGT
>WFXA01000164.1 GCA_015490835.1 Flavobacteriaceae bacterium
ATTATAATTCCCGCATTTTTTTCGTTTTCAACAAACAGAAAAGTATCACTTAATTTTCTTTCTTTGAAAATATTTAGTTTCTGAATTTTGTCAGACGATATTTTGTTTAACAAATCAATACTTCCAATTATTGTTTTGTTTATTATTAAAATTGGCTTTTCTGCTTTCATTATGCTCATTTTAGAATTCTGATTTTGAGCGTAAGTTGAAAGTCCTAAAGTTATAATTAAGAACAATGTCAATGTTGATTTCATTCAATTTTTTTTTATGTTTTAAAATGGTCTTGTATATGATTTGTTGCTTTGTTTAAGCACCTAATTTAGTAAATAAAAAATCAAATAGAAAATCTGCGAGAATTTTCGTAAGCGATGCCTTGAGCTTTTCGAAAGGTAGGCTCGTACCAAGCAATTAATTTTTCACAGTATTGTAAACAGTTATTTTTTCAGAGCTTCAATGGTATCTGTTATATTTGAATAACTGCCCAAAACATTATTTTCTTTGTCAAGGATTATATAAGTTGGAAATGACCAAATTCCCAAATCTTTATCCAAGTTACTTTCTTCTATACGGTAGTTTTTCCAATTAACATTCTTTTTTTCTAAATAGTCAACCCATTTCTCTTGATTTGCGTCAGTCGATATTCCAATCAGTTCGGCATTTAAATCATTGAATATATTTGGATTTGCTAAAATTTCCTTATGTTCTTTGATACAAGGCGGACAACTTGTAAACCAAAAATCCAAAACCGTATATTTTTTATTTGGTTGGGTTTTTATTTTCGAAATCTCTCCATTTGTATCAATTAAGAAATAATCATTTAATTCAATTTGCTTTATTTCTCTTAACTTTTCAAGCCTACTTTCAATCATTTCGTAGATACTATGTTCTTTCGTCGTTTTCGGTTGCTTGTTTAAAATTTCCTCAATAAATTTTAATTCTTTTTTATCATTTTGAGATAAATTCAAATAGTGATTTATTGGCACCAAAATAAACGCATCTTGGTCATTTTGTGTTATAGCAGTTTTTATAAATTCTGTACCAATTGACATATCTTCTAAAAACGTTTTATATTCATTGAAGTATTCTACTTGGCGTTCGTAAACAGGTGTATTGATTGTTTTTGAAACAGAAAGACTATTGTTTATAAAATCAAGATAAATATCAATCTTTCCAGAGTTGAACCAACCGTCAATTCTTTTGTTCTCAATTAAAATTGAATATTGGTCAGAAGATTCGGAAGGTATTTTAACAATCGCAATTCCGTTTTCAAATTCAGATGTGAATTTCTTTGATAAATTGAAACTACTTACTGAAACATTATCAACATCGACATCCGATTTAATATGAATACAAAATTCGGTTTGCCCAAAAGTCAGACTTGAAATCAATATTGAAAGTATGTAGTATGTTTGTCTCATAATTGTTTACAACCTATTATAACTCCAAATATAAACAAATAATACCTTATAATTAAACGTTTTTATAATATTGTTTATCAATGTTTTATACATTTTCAAATACTTACAAACGACTTTAAACGAAAGTAAGTAATTAACTACCAACTACTTTTAAAAATCGCTTGTATGTTTGCCCTGTTGAAATGAAACAACAACATTTTTAAAATTAACCTTAACTGTTTAACCCTTAAAATTAAATTAGTATGAACACACTTAGAAACAAAGTACAGTTGATTGGAAACTTAGGAAACGACCCTGAAATTATCACTCTGGAAAGTGGTAAAAAATTAGCAAAATTTAGCCTCGCTACCAACGAAAGCTATAAAAATGCAAAAGGCGAACGCGTCACAGATACACAATGGCACAATGTAGTAGCTTGGGGGAAAACCGCCGAAATAATCGAGAGTTTTGTAACCAAAGGAAAAGAAGTTGCCATAGAAGGTAAACTTAGCAACCGCTCTTGGGAAGACAAAGACGGTAACAAACGCTACACCACAGAGGTAGTTTGTATTGAACTATTAATGCTTGGAAACAAATAAATAATAAGCAACAATAGGAATTTTTATTCACCCGTTTTACTTTACAAAGTAAAACGGGTGATTTTAATTTAAATGATTTTTAAAAATTAAACCCGAATTTAAAATAAAAAATAAAAGCTGTTTTAACTTTTAAGTGTAAAACAGCTTTTGTTTACTTAAAAAAGCTATCTACAAACTCGTATTTATTAAACACTTGTAAGTCTTCAATCCCCTCTCCTACACCTATATACTTAACCGGAATTTGAAATTGATCGCTAATACCAATGACCACGCCTCCTTTTGCGGTTCCGTCTAATTTGGTAACGGCTAATGAGGTAACTTCGGTAGCGGCAGTAAATTGTTTAGCTTGCTCAAAAGCATTTTGTCCGGTAGAGCCATCTAAAACCAAAAGAACTTCGTGAGGCGCATTGGGTATTACTTTTTGCATTACCCGCTTTACTTTGGTAAGTTCGTTCATTAAGTTTACTTTGTTATGCAACCTGCCGGCGGTATCTATAATTACCACATCGGCGTTTTGAGTAACGGCACTTTGTAGCGTATCAAAGGCGACACTAGCGGGGTCGCTTCCCATTTTTTGTTTAACAATAGGCACATCGGTTCGGTCTGCCCAAATTTGCAATTGATCTATAGCTGCTGCTCTAAAGGTGTCGGCTGCACCAAGTACTACTTTTTTTCCGGCTTTTTTAAATTGATGTGCCAATTTACCTATCGAAGTGGTTTTACCAACCCCGTTTACACCTACTACCATAATTACATAGGGATCTTTTTGTTCGGGAATTGTAAAGGTTGTAGCATCTCCTATGTTTGTTTCACTTAAAAGACCTGCAATTTCTTCTCGTAGGATTTTGTTGAGTTCGTCGGTGCCGAGGTATTTGTCTTTGGCTACTCGTTCTTCGATACGGTCTATGATTTTAAGAGTGGTAGCTACTCCTACATCACTTGTTACTAAAACCTCTTCAAGATTATCTAAAACCTCGGCATCTACTTTGCTTTTTCCGGCAACGGCTTTGCTTAGTTTATCAAAGAAAGATTTTTTAGACTTTTCAAGTCCTTTATCGAGGGTTTCTTTTTTTTCTTTGGAAAATATTTTTTTTAAAAAACTCATACTTTTTATTGTTACGTTGCGTTAGGGATTGAAGCAAACTACCGTGTAGTGCGTAAAGCCCGCCTTCCCCCGACACCTTTTGGTCGTCGGGGGGAGAACGCCCAAATTAGTATTGCAAAAATACAAAAAGCCACTCTTGTAAAAAAGTGGCTTGTAACTTGTATGTGTGTAAACAATTATTTTTTGTTTAACCAGTCGTTTACCATATCCGGAGCCATAATTGCTTCAACAAACGTATAAGCACCCGATTTAGGCGATTTTACCATTTTAATGGCTTTTGTTAAACGTTTTGATCCGGTTTGTAACGATGCTACTGATTTTTTTGCCATAACTTAATTTTTTAATTGAAGTTTCTCTTTTTTTTCAGAAAGTTCAATAAATTATTTTATCTCTTTATGTACCGTCATTTTCTTTAAAATGGGATTGAATTTTTTCAATTCCATACGATCGGGTGTGTTTTTTTTGTTCTTGGTAGTAATGTATCTAGATGTTCCGGGAAGTCCGGTTGCTTTATGCTCTGTGCATTCTAAAATTACTTGAACTCTATTTCCTTTTCTAGCCATTTTATATAGACTTTATACGTTGTTATTATTTTTTTAAAAATCCTTTTTGGCGAGCTTCTTTTAACACCGCACTAATACCTCTTTTATTGATGGTTTTTAAGGCTGATGTAGAAACACGCAAGGTTATCCATTTGTCTTCTTCCGGAATATAAAAACGTTTTTTAACAAGATTAACATTAAATCTACGTCTGGTTTTATTCATTGCGTGAGAAACGTTGTTTCCAAACATCGCTCTTTTTCCGGTAAGCTCACATACTTTAGACATTGCTTTTAACTTTAGGTTATTTTAAACAGGGTGCAAATTTAAGTATTTATCTGTAACCTGCAATAGTTATTTTTATTTTTTTATTGTTAACCATTTATTGGTCACCCATTTTAGCTTTTAGATTACACTCTTTCCTTTAAAAATAAGAAAATAAATACATTACGGTTAATTTTTATCTTAGTTTGGGTGTTAACCAAGCTAAGAATAATGCAAAAGTAAAGAATAATATTCCGGTTGAGGGAGAAAACAAATATCCTATTGCAACAGATTGTATGATTAAAAACAGAGGTGCCAGGGTTAAAATTACTGCAAAACGAAATGTCCCGATAAACTCATCTTCTTTTATTTTGGGCAAAACAGCACCTCGCCATACCAAATAAGGCAACCAAAAAATAATTTTTACACCTACGGTTAAGGTTTTAAATAGTGGCGATGCCGGTAAAACGGTTTTGTATTTATACTTAAATCCGTTTGTTAAGCATTGGTTTACGGCTTCCGGTTTGGTGTAATCTACTTGCATTTTGGTAAGTTTTTTTTCGGTTGTTGTATATTGATCGCCGGGTTCAATGTGAGTCGTTAATTTTGCTATTTCTTGTTTTACTTTTTCTTTTAGTTGTGTAACTTTTACCGTTTTATTTTCTGAAAGATAATTACTGATAAAAATAGGCTTTCCGAAATATACCGAAACACTATCTGCCCAATCTTTCGGGTGTTGAAAATTTAACCCAACCGGGATGATTTGAATATCGGTATTAGGATATCTAGAAAGCGTTTCATCAATAATTCGGGTAAATCCTTTACTTAGGTTTCTTACACTTCGGTTAAGCGAATGACTGCCTTCCGGGAATAAAATAATCGATTTATTATTGTGTAAAACTTCTGCACAAATAGAGAATATTTGATGATTTTTAGAAAGGTTTGAAAATCCATCCCTCACTCGGTACACCGGAAGCATTTGCAGACTCTTTAATAGCTGTGCAACGAGTTTATTTTTAAACACACTGGCTCGGGTTAAAAAATAATTTTTTCGTTTGCTTTTAATGGTTATTAGCAGCGGATCTAATAGGGCGTTTTGATGGTTGGAAAGAAACAACACCGGTTTGTCTAACGAAATGGGTGCTTGATAGCAAGCGGATATTTTTTTGTAGTAAAACAAAAAAGCCACTTGCAAATAGATTTGTACAGTATGTAACCACAGTTTTTTCAAATTAAACTATTTTCTTTTTAGACCAATAGCTTGCCAAAATAATTCCGGAAATAATATGCCAAATTCCCCAAAAAGCAGCTAGTAGTGCCATTCCGCCTAAGCCATCAAAAAAAGTAAAAATTAACAACAATCCCAAACCGGAGTTTTGAATTCCGGTTTCAATAGCAATGGTTCGTTTGTTTTTTTTTGAAAGTTTAAACACCGAAGCTATGCTATAACCGGTTACAAATGCAATAAAATTATGAACTACAACTAAAACAAAAACATAGTTAATATAACTTAGAAAAACAGCTATATTTTTTGAAAATGCCAAAACGATAAGCAATAAGAAAAACAGAATAGAACCTATTTTAAAATAGGAAGCAGAAGCAATCGCAAACTTTGGGAAAAACTTTCGGGTTGCCATTCCTAAGAGCAACGGAAGACCAAGCAATAAAAACATTACTTCAACCATATCGAGTGGCGAAATAGAAATAGTTTTTAGCAGTTGTGCGCTAGGAGCATATAAACTTGCCCAAAACTGAAAATTTAATGGTGTCATTACAAGAGCCAAAAGGGTTGCTATGGCAGTTAAACTTACCGAGAGAGCAGCATTTCCTTTTGCGTAATGCGTCATAAAATTAGAGATATTACCTCCGGGACAAGCTGCTACCATAAACATTCCTAATGCAATACTTGGAGTGGGTTTTATAAGCCAAACCAACAAAAATGTTAGTGCCGGTAATAAGATAAATTGCGAAACCACGCCAACAAAAACAGGCTTAGGATTTTTTAGTATTTGTTTAAAATCTTGAAAGGTTATGTTTAGAGCAACCCCAAACATGATAATAGCCAGTGTAATGTTTAACAACAATAAACTGTCTACATCAAAATTTATGGTAACACTATCGATATTTTGCTGCATAATTAATAAGGCAGGAAAGGTACAAAACTTTAAACACAAAAAAACCTCATAGAAAAACTATGAGGCTGAAAAATTATTAAGTTATTTTATTTTAAAGTCATTGTTGTTGTAGCAACTTGTTTAGTACCATCAAAAACATTAATTCGATAGGTTCCTTTTATTAAATCGTCTTTTTTTGCCGAAACCATTACGCAAACGTCCAGCTCTTCGTTTTCATAAAAAACCTTGGTTGCTGCACTGTAATTTAATGTGCCTTCTTCAAACGTTAAGACTTTTTTGCTTCCCAGTAAATTATTTTTCGGATTTATAACTTGCACATACAATAATCTATCTCCTTTTTCGGCTAACGGATTTGGAGTTAACGTAAAACAAGCACGCACCTTGTCTGCTCTACGAGCACGCTTTGTATCAACTATTTTACCGCTATTTCTTATAATTACACCCGTACCGGATAAATCTACAGCTCTTACAACCGAGCCTCGTTTAATGGCATCGGTTAATGCGGTATTTTCTGTAGTTACCGAATCAACCACTTTAATAGTCTGGTCTAAAACCGTCAAGGTGCTATCACGTTGCAATGCCAAATTTTGATTAGCAACAATTAAGCTGTCCGCTTTTTTAAAGAGTAAAATACGTTCTTTTTTTAAGCGGTTTATTTCTTGCTTGTAACGGCGTATTAAAGCCACATTTGCCTTGGCATCTTTAACCGAGTCTAAGAGTTTTTCAATACGCTCACGTGCTTCAACTATTTCGTTGTCTTTTATTTCATTATCTTGAATAACTTCATCATAATCTGAAATAAGTTCTTTTAACTCGGTTTGAATGTTGGTTTTTTCGGTTTCTAAAATTGAAACCGTTTCTTTGTTGTCATTGTACAATTTTGCAGTGTAAACACCTAGCGCAACTAACAGAACCGTTAGCAGTCCGGCTAGTATTTTAAACGTGTTTGATTTTTTTTCGGAAGTCATAATAGGTTCGGTTTGGGTTAATGTATTAATTTAATTACCTTTAACTATCTTAAACGACAAGAACTTTTTTTTAGTATAATGTTGCTCAATCTTTTATTTCCAAAAATATGTAACGGTTGTAAAAATCCGTTGTTAAAAAACGAGGAATTGTTATGTGCATCCTGTCGTCATCATTTACCTATTGTTTCACATCATCTTAATGGAGATGATACGATGAAAAATAGTTTTTACGGACGAATTCCCGTACAAAATGCCACTGCATTGTTACAGTTTCAAAAAAAAGGACTTACACAAGAGTTGTTGCATAATTTAAAATACAGAGGAAATCAACAAATTAGTTTCTTTTTCGGAAAGTGGTTGGGTGCCGAACTGGCTAATAACCCCGATTATCAATCTGTAGAAATGGTAATTCCTGTTCCTCTGCACAAACATCGGCTTAAAAAAAGAGGTTACAATCAAGTAACCGGTTTTGGCAAGGAAATAGCAAATGCCCTAAAAACAGAATTTAGAGAAGATGTTTTAGTAAAAATATCGCAAACAGAATCGCAGGTTTTTAAAGAGCAGTTTTCTCGGTTTTCAAGCTCAAACAACAAACAAATTTTTTTTGTTCAAAAACCCGAGGATATTAAAAATAAGCATATTTTATTGGTAGATGACATTATTACCACCGGTGCAACATTAGAAAGTTGTGCTTTAGAATTATTAAAAACGGAAGGCGTTTCGGTAAGTTTTGCTACCATTGCCATAGTATAAACCCGAATAAATTATGGAATTTGTAAACGAATAGATACAGCCAACAGACTTGTGTATTTTGAAAACACCAATCCTTTACAAAACATTTGCCTACCCTTTTGCATTTATGTATTTTTGAAATCTAAATAGTTTTTAATTGAAAATCCGATTTTTATACACCATTATAGTAGGATTGTTATTGCTTTCGTTTACGCAATGTGCAAAACGCGGAAGACCTTCCGGCGGAAAACGAGATACCATTCCGCCTACAATTGTAAAAAGTGTTCCCGAAAATTTTACGACTGCATTTAAAGAAAACGAGATTCGTATTTATTTTAACGAATACATTAAACTGAAAAACTTGAGTAAAGAGCTTATTATTTCACCTCCGTTAAAATATACACCTATTGTCACCCCGGTTTCAACTTCTAAATTTATTAAAATAAAAATACTGGATACACTACTTGAAAACACAACCTATTCATTTAATTTTGGAAAAAGTATTGTAGATAATAATGAGGAAAACGAATATCCGCAATTTAAATACATCTTTTCTACCGGAAGTTATATAGACAGTTTAACGCTCTCCGGAACTATAAAAGATGCCAAACTACCTACGTTAACTAAGGATGTTTTTGCGATGCTTTATGAAGTAACTGAAGATTTTAAGGATTCGGTTGTTTTTAACCAAAAACCTACTTACGTTACTATTGCAAACGATTCGACCGGAGGATTTACTTTTGAAAATTTAAAAGAAGGAACTTATTTACTTACAGCACTTCAAGAAACGGTTAACGATTATATCTTTCAGCCCAGAAAAGACAAAATAGGATTTTTAAATCAAGTTATCACTGTTCCTACAGACAGTAGTTATGCACTTACATTATTTAAAGAAATCCCACCTTACGAACCGGCAACACCAAAACACGTTTCAAAAAATCACATTATTTTCGGGTATGAAGGCGAACCAAAAGAGCTTGCATTTACCTTACTTACTTCGGTTCCCGATTCGTTTGCTGCAAAAACGTACCACGACATAAAAAAAGACACCATTCATTACTGGTTTAAACCTCCGGTTGCGGCAGATACACTTCTTTTTCTGGCAAAAGAAAAAAATCGCATCGATTCGCTTTTTGTACGAATGAAAGACCTGTATCGCGACTCACTTCAAATTAAAGCTTTAAACGCCGGAACGATGCGTTTTGACGATACGTTAAAATTACTTTCTAACACACCTATTGAAGCCGTTTTGGAAGAAAAGATTTTAATTACAGATAGAGACACCCTCGCTGTTGCTTTTACAAAAACAGTTAACAAAAAGTACAACACCGCACAATTGTTTTTTCCTAAAGAAGAAGACCAACGTTACCAAATAAAGCTGTTTCCCGGAGCAATAACCGATTTTTTCGGAAATACAAACGATACCCTGCAATACCGTGTTACAACAAAAAGTGTTTCAGACTACGGAAGCATATCCTTAACACTAGAAAATGTAAAAAAATTTCCGATAATTGTGCAATTGGTTTCCGATAAATTTAAACTTATTTCAGAAACCTATTTAACAGAAAAGCAACCGGTTAATTTTGATTTGGTTAACCCCGGAAAATATTACATCCGGCTTGTGTTTGACACCAATAAAAACGGAAAATGGGATACAGGAGATTTTTTACTTAAGAAACAACCCGAACGCATTGTTTATTATCCTTCTGTCTTAGAAGTACGCCCCAATTGGAGTTTGCAAGAGACTTTTACTTTAGATAATTAAGAAAATAGCTTCTTATTAAAACGCATTAACGATTTGCATAAAATCGGAAGCATTTAGCGAAGCGCCTCCAATAAGACCGCCATCTACATCGGGTTTGCCGAAAATTTCTTTGGCATTGCCGGGTTTTACGCTTCCGCCGTATAGAATAGAAATCTCATTTGCAAGCGTTGTATTGTATTTTTCGGCAATTAAATTTCTAATAAACGCATGCATTTCTTGGGCTTGTTCGGGTGTTGCGGTTTCGCCGGTTCCTATTGCCCAAACAGGTTCGTAGGCAAGGATAATGGAAGTCCAAGCTGTTTCGGGTAACCCGAAAAGCACATTTTTTATTTGGTTTTCTACCACCTTAAAATGGTGGTTTGTTTTTCGATCTTCCAACTTTTCGCCAAAACAAAAAATAATGCGCATCTCGTTTTCTAAAGCAGTAGCGACTTTTTGTTTAAGAATGGTGTCGTCTTCACAAAAATATTCTCTTCGCTCGCTATGTCCTAGTATTACGGTTTTTATTCCAACACTTTTTAACATCGCGGCAGAAACTTCTCCTGTATAAGCTCCCTTAGGTGCAAAGTGCATATTTTGGGCTATTACTTCTATAAAACTATCTTTTAATTTTTTATAGGCAAAATACAAATTGGGAAACGTCGGTGCCACCATTACCTCGGCGTTAGAAGATTTTGTTTGGTCTAAGAGGTCTAATAATAACACTTCGGTTTGCGGAAGGTCATTGTTCATTTTCCAATTTCCGGCTACTATATTTTTTCTCATCGCTTTAAAGATTATTCTGTTTGTGTTTATTATAAAAATGCAAGTTATTCAATAAAACTCATATAAAATCACAAATTTTCAAGAATGGTTTTTATATTGTTGTCGTCTGCCGTTATGGCTTTGTACAAAGTTATTTTACCTTCGGGATTTACTATCATATAACGCGGAATCCAATCTAACTCTATGCCGGAGCAAAAAGCACCTTTCCAACCGGATTTTATATAGTAATGTTCGCCTTTTATTTCTAGTGCTTGAACTGCATTTTTCCAAGATTGCGGCGTTTTATCCAACGATAAAAATAAGAACACAACATCTTTATATTTGTCTTGAAGTTTTTTTACTTTAGGAAGACCACCCACACAATCCTTGCACCAACCTGCCCAAACGTCTATCAATATTGTTTTTCCTTTGTATTGTTCCAATATTTTTGAAAAAGTTAACTCCGCTCCCTCTAAGGTAAGAAAGGTGTCGTTTAGCGCTTTTTCGGGAAATTGTTTTTGTTGCGAAAAAGAAAATGCAGTGCTTAGTAAAAGTAAGATTAGTAGTTTTTTCATTTTTTTTGTTTTTAAGTATTTTGTTGGCAACTGGCTTTATTTTGTTCGTTTCAGTTTTGGATAGTTTAAGGTAATAATTAATTATTTTTTCCTGTAAGGGTTATTTGTGGTATTGTATGATATTGGCTTCCTTTAAAAAAGCGCAATAAAAAATCTAAATCGTTTAATAAGAATTTACCTTCTTTTGTTTGAAAATACGGTAATTTGTCTTTGGAATTATCTACACAAAACAGTGTTAGTTCGGTTGATAATTCTTCAGACATAAAAAGTCTTAAGACATGCTCTTTGGTTTTTTTTGGTTCAAAGTACTTGTTTTCTTTAAAAGGGAAAGCACTATTTACTTCAAAAGCAATTTCTAAACCGCCCTTGGGATTAAAAAAAATTAAGGCTGTTTCAAAACTTTCATCAAATTCTAACTCATCGTTCTTTTCTCTAAAAAATCCGTCTTTTTTACTTCTTTCTTTTGCTTTTCGAATTTCTTTTTTAGATAGTTTTAACGAGTTATTATAAAAGGCAACATATTCTTTTGCAAAATCATTCACTTTATCGGCAGGCAAAAATGCAATTTGTTTCCCATTATTAAAGTCTAAAAATGCATTGTATTGTAGTTTTAGCGATTTTTCTACTTGTGCATCTTTATGGTCTAAAAAATTAACCGTCATTCTACTTTCTATTGAATTTTTTTGGTTTAAAATTAAATCTGCATCAAAATCTACTGTAAAGAATATACCGGAAAACCACCATTCTTCTTTCCACAGTACAATGCCAATAAAAATAATGGAATCTATTTCTGTTAGCATATCCCCGTCATCAAAAGATTTTTTGGTTAATTTAAACTTTTTTCCGGATGCAATATGCTCTAAAAAAACAGTGTTTTTATCTTGCCCTTTGTAAAAAAAGTAACTGTTAATTTTTGGTGATATATTTATAAAGTCTTTGTAGAGCGGATGTTTATCGCCTAGTATTTCTGCAACCCATTCTTTACCT
>WFXA01000165.1 GCA_015490835.1 Flavobacteriaceae bacterium
ATTAAAAACTAATCACAAATAAAACATTATGAAGAAATTATTTCTTTTTCTTATTACACTTATTTTCCCTTTATTATCTGTAGCACAAGAGTCTCAAAAAATGGGGATGGATGAAAAAATCGATAAAGCCTTTGGTAATGCCACAGGTTGGTTTGTCGAATTTATTTTTGCAAAAATACCAATTGGTAATGTAGAGGTTTATTGGGTGCTTTTTCCGTTAATTTTAGGAGCGTTGTATTTTACCTTTTATTTTAAGTTTATTAACTTTAGAGGTTTTCTCACTTCCGTAAAAATTGTAAGCGGAAAGTACGATGACGTTGAAGGAAGAAAAGATCACAAAGTAGAAATTGAAGAAAAAGCAGAAATTTTTACAGATGATGGTGACAACCCGGATACTATACGAGTAGAAGGACACGACGGAGAGGTTTCTCATTTTCAAGCACTCACAGCAGCTTTGTCGGCAACCGTTGGCTTAGGAAACATAGCCGGAGTTGCCATTGCCGTATCCATTGGCGGTGCAGGCGCTACTTTTTGGATGATCATTGCCGGATTCCTCGGTATGGCATCAAAATTTGTTGAATGTACCTTAGGTGTAAAATATAGAGATATAGAACCGGACGGAACCGTTTTTGGCGGACCTATGTATTATTTACGAAAAGGATTACACTCTAAAGGAATGGGAGGTTTAGGGAAAGTTCTGGCAGCGATGTTTGCCGTTTTTGTAATTGGAGGATCTTTTGGTGGCGGAAATATGTTTCAGGCAAATCAAGCCTTTCAATTATTAGAAAATATAACCGGAGGAGAGCAATCTTTTCTTCACGGTTACGGTTGGGCTTTTGGTTTGGTGATGGCAATTTTAGTAGGTATTGTAATTATAGGTGGTATTAAATCTATTGCAAAAGTTACCGACAAAATTGTGCCTTTTATGGTAGTTATTTATGTATTGGCTTCTTTGTTTATTATTTTTGTAAATTACGATAAAATTGGCTGGGCAATAGGTCAAATCATAAACGGAGCATTTAGTCCC
Source organism: Flavobacteriaceae bacterium (assembly GCA_015490835.1). Taxonomy (GTDB): domain Bacteria; phylum Bacteroidota; class Bacteroidia; order Flavobacteriales; family Flavobacteriaceae; genus Marifrigoribacter. Next base: position 1,028 of record WFXA01000165.1, read on the forward strand.
GAAGGAGTAGCCGGCGGTGCCATTGGAGTTTTGGTTCAAGGTTTTAGAAGAGCAGCTTTCTCAAACGAAGCCGGAATAGGCTCGGCTTCTATTGCGCATTCTGCCGTAAAAACTAAATATCCTGCATCTGAAGGAATGGTAGCCTTACTTGAACCCTTTATCGATACCGTTGTAGTTTGTACCATGACAGCATTAGTATTAATAATTACCGGTTTTGTAAATCCCGAAAATGCTTCACTTAATGATGCACAAGCTATTTTGTTAACTACAGATGCTTTTTCGTCTGTAATTTCTTGGTTTCCGTATGTGTTAACCGTTGCGGTAATTTTATTTGCATTTAGTACTATGATTTCTTGGTCGTATTACGGATTTCAAGGTTGGTCGTACCTCTTTGGAAGAAGTAAAAAAATGGAATACACCTACAAACTTATCTTTTGTTTATTTGTTATAGTTGGTGCAGCTGCCAGTCTGGGTTCGGTAATAGGATTTTCTGATGCAATGATTTTTGCAATGATGGTACCCAATATGGTAGGACTGGTGATTTTAGCTCCCAAAGTGCGTGAAGAACTGACCAAGTATATGAAAGCCATAAAGAACATCGGAAAATAATAATAAATATAATGAAAAATCTTCAATCCCAACTGGTGTTTACCAAGCAACAACAGGTTGGGATTATTTTATTGGCATTGTTACTTATTCTTCTTCTGGGAGTTATTCTTTTTTATAATCCAGCACCAAAAAATGTATTTAAAGTGAACGCTCCTAAAATTGCAAAATTAAAAAGTGAAATAGATTCTTTGCGAGAAGCAAAAAAAGAAAAGGATAAGCCAAAAATTTATAAGTTTAACCCTAATTTTATTACTGAATATAAAGGATATACGTTGGGAATGACACCTAGCGAGATAGATAGGTTACAAGTCTACCGCGCTTCGGGTAAATGGATAAATTCTGTAAATGATTTTAAAAAAGTAACAGGGGTTTCAGACTCATTACTAGCCGTTATAAGTCCCTATTTTAAATTTCCGGATTGGATAACAACTTCCAATAAAAAAAGTTTTAATAAAAAGTATAGAACACCAAAATCTTTTTCTGAAAAAATAGATTTAAACAAAGCAACTTCCGAAGAATTACAAAAAGTGTACGGCATAGCAGAAACGCTGAGCAAACGTATAATTGCTTATCGCACTAAATTGGGAGGATTTACAGACGATGTGCAGCTCTATCAAGTTTATGGTTTAAAAGAAGAAACCATTCGGGAAATACAAAAATATTTTACCGTAAAAACGCCTAAACATATCGATAAAATTAGCATCAATTCTGCAACAGCTTCAGACCTTGCAACCATACCCGGAATTTCTTTTGATTTAGCAAAAAAAATATGGGAATTTAGAGTGGTTAGAGAGCGTATTACCCATTTTTCTGAATTAGAAAAAATAGATGCGCTTTCTGCTAAAAAATTAAAGCTAATTGAGTTATATTTGACTCTTGATTGAAAAATATACAAAAACAATGGAAGACAGGTTTTTTACAGAAGAGCATCAACTATTTAGAAAAAGTTTACAAGACTTTTTACAAAAAGAAGTAGTGCCAAATATAGAGAGATGGGAAGAAACTGCCCATATAGAAAGTGAAGTATGGAGAAAATTTGGCGATATGGGTTATTTTGGACTTTCCTATCCCGAAGAATACGGCGGATTAAATTTAGATATATTTTATACGATTATTTTCTTAGAAGAATTGCAGAAAATAAATTCCGGTGGATTTGCAGCTGCAATGTGGGCACACACCTATTTGGCAATGACACATGTAAATAAAGAAGGAAGTGAAGAAATAAAACAAAAATACCTTACAGCAAGTATAACCGGAGAAAAAGTTGGATGTTTGTGTATTACCGAACCCTTTGGCGGGAGCGATGTTTCGGGTATGCGAACAACAGCTGTAAAACAAGGCGACTCGTATGTGATTAACGGGTCTAAAACCTTTATTACCAACGGAGTTTATAGCGATTATTTGGTAGTAGCAGCCAAAACTTCTCCCCAATTAGGAAACAAAGGGATTAGTATTTTTATAATGGATAGAGATACACCCGGAATTTCGGCAACAAAACTTAATAAACTCGGATGGCGAGCTAGTGATACCGGCGAAATAGCTTTCGACAATGTAACCATCCCGGCTTCACAATTAATGGGAGAAGAAAATAAAGGTTTTCCATACATAATGCAACATTTTTCGTTAGAGCGATTGGTGATGGCGGTAAATGCCCATGCAAGAAGTGAGTTTGCTTTGCAATATACCATACAATATATGAAGGAGCGGCAAGCTTTTGGACAACCCATTGCAAAATTTCAAGCACTTCGGCATAAGGTTTCGCAAATGGCTGCAGAGATTGAGCATTGCAAAACTTTTAATTATATGACAGCCCAACGCCTGCAAGAAGGAGTATATGTTGTTAAAGAAGCAACTATGGCAAAACTTATTTCAACTAAAGTTGCCGATGAAGTAATGTATCAGTGCCTACAACTTCTGGGAGGTTATGGTTATATGGAGGATTACCCATTGGCAAGAATGTTTAGAGACAGTAGATTAGGACCTATAGGTGGAGGGACTTCAGAGATATTAAAAGAGATAATTGCTAAAATGGTAGTGGACGGAAAACATTACAAGCCCGCCACATAACGTTTTGGTTTAATTTTTGTTTCTCTCTATCTATAAAACAATAATAATCGTTTAGAATGAAAAAATCCTTCGTAAAATATTTAGCAACTTTGTCTCTTGTGTTTGTAACGGTATCAAGTTTTGCCCAAAAAGAAATAAAAAACACGATATATGATTTTACAACTCAAGAACCCGTTATTGGGGCAAGCGTTTATATTAAAAATACAACCATAGGAACCATTAGTAATATTGATGGAAAATTTTTACTCCAAATACCAAAAAAGAATATAAATGACACCCTCATTATTTCTTCCATAGGGTTTAAAAGTTTTAAAACAGCAATCAATGAGTTTGATGCTTCAACACCAATTTTTTTAGATCAAGATGTGGCATCGCTGGACGAAGTGGTTATTGTTGCAGAAACACGACCCAAAACCGGAAACGATATTGTTCTTAGAGCTTTAGAACGACTAACAGTAAATATGCCCGACTCTTCATATATTCAAAAAGGATTTCTTAGGCATAGAGAACGAAATAAAAAACAATATAAATGGCTTATCGAAAGTGCTATAAGTTTATACGATTCGAGTTATGCTTCCAGTGCTAAAAAGTATCTTAAAATAAACGTAGATGAAACCCGAAAAAGTTATGATTTACGAGATGTAGATAGCATTTATACCTATTATTCTTATTTAAAATATCACGCCAGACATCTAAATCTTCAAAAAAAGCAACTCCGAAGAGATACTATAAAAACCACTTCCTTAATAAAAGCTATTAAATGGAACGATAAACGAGTAAACGGATTGGAAAATCTTTTTACAGGACGACTAAATTTGTTACGTAATATAGATGAACCCGGAGCTCTTTTCGGAAAAAAAATACTCGACAAACACCAATTTACCCTCGATACAGTATTGGTAGATGACGGAAAAAAAATATATAAAATTAAAATTTCAGCCGGAAATGATTATGTGGGATTAAACACACCTTATATTTATAATGAAGGATACCAACCCAACGGATGGATTTATATTTATTGGGATGATTTTGCTGTTAAAAAAATAGAATACGAATTAGTGGCAGCTTCCGATGCTCAAAAACGAAGAAGCAGAAGTCTTTTTGATACGCTGCTAAACCATAAATTAATTTTAAGCTACAAAGCGTATAAAGATAAAATGTACCTTAATTATGTTTATTACGAAACACCTAAACTGGTTAAAGTAGGCAACCGTTCTTCTGAAGACAAACGCACCGAAGAAGAAAAATTAAAAGATAGAGAAGAGCAATTTTACTACACTATTCAAGAAATTGTTTTCACCGAAATTATTGATGATCCTTTGGTGGTTAAAGAATCACTTTCTGAAAAATGGTCAGACGATATTTTTTCATCCAAACCTTATAATAAGGAGTTCTGGAAAAACTACAATGTATTGCTTGAAAGCGAAGAAGAAGAAAAGCTAATACAAGATTTAAGTATGAGAGCTTCTTTATTTAAACAATAAAAAATTTGTAAAAAAAAATCTCAAGTCTATTGTCTAAAATTTAAAAAACTTTAGTTAAATTTGTCGTCCCAAAAGAAAGGAGGTGATGACACTATGTTAATAATACCCGTAAAAGAAGGAGAAAATATAGACCGAGCATTAAAACGTTTTAAACGAAAGTTTGACCGTACCGGCACAATGCGTCAATTGCGCGAAAGAAAGCAATTTACAAAACCTTCGGTAAAAAGAAGAGCGCAAATTCAAAAGGCACAATATATACAACGCCTTAGAGATAATGAACAAATTTAAATTGTAAATCTTTTAAAATAAAAGTATAAAAATCCGTTAAAAAGTAGTAACTTTACTCTTGTTAACGGATTTTTTTATGCCATTCACGCCATTTCTCTCGTACCTTGAATTAGAAAAAAAATATTCTCCGCATACTATATTGGCGTATAAAAGAGATTTAGATAGTTTTTTGCAATTCGCCTCCCAAAAATTTGGCTATAAAAATATTGTAAAAATACATTATGCTATTATTAGAAGCTGGATTGTGAATTTGGTAGATAGCGGAGTATCAAACCGAACTATAAATCGAAAAATTTCGTCTTTAAAGTCCTATTATAAATTTTTACTTAAAATAGGAGACATCCAAGAAAATCCATTATCAAAACACAAAGCGTTAAAAGTTGCAAAAAAAATACAAGTACCTTTTTCCGAAAAGGAAATACAACAAGTACTCTCGCTGTTAAATGAAACAAACGATTTTGAAAGTATTCGTAACAAATTAATAGTAGAGCTTTTTTACTCCACCGGAATACGCAGAGCCGAATTAATCAATATTAAAGTACAAGATATTTCCATTTCCCAACAAACCGTTAAAGTCTTAGGAAAAAGAAATAAAGAAAGAATTATTCCGTTATTGCCATCGGTTATAGAAACTATAAAACAATATATTCGTTTAAGAGATGAAATATCAAATATTACAGACCAAGAATTTTTATTTATTTCTAAAAAAGGAGTTAAAATTTACGAAACTCTTGTGTATAGAATTATAAATTCGTACTTTAGTATGGTATCTCAAAAGGTGAAAAGAAGCCCGCATATTTTAAGGCATTCTTTTGCAACACACCTATTAAATGAAGGAGCAGACCTTAAAGCAGTAAAAGAATTGTTAGGGCATGCGAGTTTAGCATCAACACAAGTATATACTCATAATAACATAGCAAAACTAAAAGATGTTTATTTAAAATCGCACCCGAGAAGATAATTAATAACCCTTTAATCTATTTTTAATATGAAAGTAAATGTGCAAACCCCAAATTTTTCAGCAGATGCTAAACTTATCAGTTTTATTAATAAGAAGCTTTCTAAGCTAGAAACATTTTATGATAGAATTATTTATGCCGATGTTTTTTTAAAAGTTCAAAATACAAGCGGAAAAGAGAATAAAACCATAGAAATATTATTAAGTTTACCTGGCGAAGATGCCGTGGCAAAAAAAGAAGGGAAAACTTTTGAAGAGGCTCTAGACGAGGCTGTTAAGGC
>WFXA01000166.1 GCA_015490835.1 Flavobacteriaceae bacterium
CGCCCAATATATCAAGACTTATATTTTTACTTCCTTTAAAATAAGTTTTGATAAGCGAAGCTTGTCGATTATTTTTTTAAACGAAATCGATATGCAAAAACCAAAATTAAGTTTTTGGGAAATTTGGAACATGAGTTTCGGTTTCCTAGGTATTCAATTTGGATTCGCCTTACAGGGTGGATTCATGTCTAGAATTTTTCAAACATTAGGAGCCTCCAAAGATGATATACCGTTACTTTGGATTGCCGCCCCGTTAACGGGCTTGATAGTTCAACCCATTATAGGGTATTTAAGCGATCGTACTTGGAGTCCGCGTTGGGGAAGAAGAAGACCTTATTTTTTAATTGGTGCGGTTTTAAGCTCAATAGCTTTATTTTTTGTACCACACTCTCCTGCTCTATGGATTGCAGTAGGTTTTTTATGGATATTAGATGCTTCTATTAATATTTCTATGGAACCGTTTAGAGCTTTAGTGGCAGACAAACTTCCCGAATCTCAGAGATCGTATGGATTTGTTATACAAACTTTAATTATTGGTATAGGAACATGGATTGCCAGTAATCTGCCTTGGGTGGTATCAAAACTGGGAATAAGCGATCAAGCACCGGCAGGAGTAGTTCCTATGTCTGTTAAAATAGCGTTTGCTATTGGAGCTTTTGTTTTTCTTTTTAGTATACTATACACTGTTTTCAGCACCACCGAATATCCTCCGGATGACTTGGAAGCGTTTATTGAGGAAAAAAAGAAAAAAAATAATTTCATTTCCGATATTTTGGAAAATATCAAGTCAATGCCGAAAACTATGAAAAAATTGGGCATCATTCAATTTTTTAGTTGGTTTGCCTTTTTCAGTATGTGGAGTATGGCTAATCCGGCACTTACCGAACACGTTTTTAAAACTCCAATTCCAATCGAAACCAACTTTAATATGGAAAACCCTTCGGAAGCAAAAGAGTTTGATCTGGCAAATACAGCTTTTCAAAAATCTTCAAATTTGGTAGGTTCTTATATGGGAATTTACGGTTTATCCTCAATGGCTTTTGCTTTATTATTAACATTTTACACATCTAAAAGAACAATCAACAGAAAACACGTACACCTTATTTCATTAATTTTAGGAGGTATAGGCTTCTTGCTTATGTATTTTATTCAGGATCCCAAATGGTTAATTCTTTGCTTTATTCTGGTTGGTTTTGCTTGGGGCAGTATATTATCTATGCCTTATGCAATGTTATCAAGCTCTGTAAACCCGAAAAAAATGGGAGTTTTTATGGGGATATTTAATATGTTTATCGTAATTCCTCAAATAGTTGCAGCCTTGGGCGGAATTAACTTTGTATATAAACTCATTGGCGAAGATAGTATTAATGCAATGATAATCGCCGGCATTAGCCTTGTTATTGCAGGCTTATTAAATCTAACGATTACAAATCCCCACGCTATTAGATACCAAACTGAACTATAAAAAAATGCAAAAAAAAGGATTTATATTTGATCTCGACGGAGTAATAGTAAACACCGCCACATATCATTATCTGGCTTGGAAAAAAATAGCCGATGAACTGGAAATACCTTTTACAAAAACTAAAAATGAACAATTAAAAGGTGTAAGCAGAATAGACTCTCTTAAAAAAATATTATCTTGGAAAAATCAAACCATTAATCAAGATACATTTAACCGTTTGCTAGAAAAAAAAAACAATGATTATCTACACTATATCTCCAAAATGACAGTAGATGATATTTTACCAAACGTAATTAACACACTAAAACGGCTTAAAAACAATAATCAACAAATAGCATTGGGTTCTGCAAGTAAAAACGCAAAAATCATTTTAGAAAAAATACAATTAACACACTTTTTCGAAACAATAATAGACGGAAATTCGGTTACAAAAACAAAACCCAATCCGGAAGTATTCTTAAACGCTGCAAAAAACTTAAAATTACCTCCTGAAAAATGTATTGTTTTTGAAGACTCAGTTGCCGGAATAGAAGCGGCAAATTCTGGCGGAATGATTAGCATAGGGATAGGTGATAAAAAAACCTTATCTGATGCTCGATATAACTTTAAGGATTTCACTGAAATTAAAAGTGAGTTTCTTCTCAAATTAATAAATAATTAAAAATTTAAGCACTTAGAATAAAATGAACCAAAACTACATAAAACCCAACGAGTGGTCTATTATTGAAGAAGGTTTTGACCCTAACAGGATAAAATCCTCCGAAAGCCTTTTTAGTCTCGGAAACGGAGCTATGGGACAACGAGCAAACTTTGAAGAAGATTACTCGGGAAACACCTTTCAAGGAAGTTACATTGCAGGCATTTATTACCCCGACAAAACAAAAGTAGGCTGGTGGAAAAACGGATATCCCGAATATTTTGCTAAGGTGTTAAATGCTCCAAACTGGATAGGAATAAAAGTAATTATTAACAACCAAACCCTTGACCTAAACACCTGCAAAGAAGTATCTGATTTTAAAAGAGAATTAGATATGAAAAAAGGTGTTTATTACCGAACTTTTGTCGCTACTTTATATAACGATATTAAAATACAAGTTAATGTTACACGCTTTTTATCCTTAGAAATTGAAGAAATAGGAGTTATAAAATATACCGTAAAACCCATAAATGCAGATATTAACTTAACATTAATCCCGTACATTGATGCCAATGTAACAAATGAAGACGCAAATTGGGACGAAAAATTTTGGGAAATTCTTGATACAGAAAAAAATAAATCTCAAGGGTTTATTCGTTCAAAAACTTTAAAAACCAACTTTAATGTTTGCTCCCATATGCAATCTGAAATCTATTTAAACAAAAAAGAGTACACAATAAATTTTGATACTATCGAAAAAGAAGGTTTTTTAGGTTTTAAATACACAACAGTAGCAAAAAAAAATCAAACCGCTACACTTATAAAGTACGGAGGTTACTGCGTTTCTACAAACCATCCTACTGAAAATCTTACAACTGCTTCAAAAAACGTATTAGAAAAAGCTACAAGTTTAGGGTTTAACAAATTATTAAAACTGCAAGAAAAATCTTGGAAAAAAATTTGGGAAACATCAGATATTTCCATAATTGGCGATACAAAAGCGCAACAAGGAATAAGATTTAACATCTTTCATCTCAACCAAACTTATTCAGGAAAAGACCATAGGCTAAATATCGGTCCAAAAGGATTTACAGGAGAAAAATACGGCGGAAGCACATATTGGGATACCGAAGCATACTGCCTGCCGTTTTACATGGCAACAAAAAATCAAAAAGTAGCCCGAAACCTTCTCATTTACAGGTATAACCATTTAGAAAAAGCCATAGAAAATGCAACTAAATTAGGCTTTAGTAACGGAGCCGCATTATACCCGATGGTTACAATGAACGGTGAAGAATGTCATAACGAATGGGAAATAACTTTTGAAGAAATTCACCGCAACGGAGCCATCGCTTTTGCTATTTATAACTATGTTAGGTACACTTCAGATTTCGGCTATATTCCGGAAAAAGGGCTGGAAGTTCTTATTGCAATAGCACGATTTTGGTATCAAAGAGCAAATTTTTCCGAAGAAAAAAACAAATATGTTATACTTGGTGTTACAGGACCAAATGAATACGAAAACAATGTAAACAATAACTGGTACACAAATTACATATCAAGATGGTGTATTAATTATTGCATCGAGTGCATCGAAAAAGTTAAAGAATTATACCCTAACGACCATATTCGAATATTAACTAAAACAAAACTATCTAATGACGAAATTGAAAAATGGAGTAATGTGGCAGAAAATATCTATTTCCCTTTTTCAAAAAAATACAATGTATATTTACAACAAGATGGTTTCCTTGACAAAGAACTTTTTACCGTTTCCAACTTAGATAAAAATCAACGACCCATCAACCAAAACTGGTCGTGGGATAAAATTTTACGATCACCGTACATTAAACAAGCAGACGTTTTACAAGGATTTTACTTCTTTGAAAATCATTTTACAATTGAAGAACTCAAAAATCATTTTGACTTTTACGAACCGTTTACAGTTCACGAAAGCTCTTTATCACCCTGTGTTCACAGCATTCTGTCTGCAAAATTAAACCGAATAGACCAAGCCTATAATTTTTATCTGCAAACCTCAAGATTAGATTTAGACGATTATAACCACGAAGTAGAAGAAGGACTGCATATAACCTCTATGGCAGGTACTTGGATGAGTATTGTTGAAGGGTTTGGAGGTATGAGAATACAAAATAATACACTATCCTTTAGCCCTAAAATACCAAAACAATGGAAATCATACTCTTTTAAAATTAATTATAGAAACCACATTATTAAAGTTACAACAACACAAACAGAAACCAAATTTGAACTGGAAGCAACTAATAATCTGGAAATTATAGTAAACAATAAAATCATGACCATTTATCCGAACAAAAAAGTATTTTCAAACAAAAAATAATTAAACTACATATCTTTCATCAAAAAATAAAAAAAATCAAAAATTTCAAAAAAAATCTTATTTTTATAAAAGAAAAAAACATACTAATAACTGTTTATATGTGCAATGCTGAAAAAATAATTTGGACAGAAGTTTTTTCTGTAGGTTGCGAAGGTGTTGATAAAGAGCATCAATATTTGATAGAGATTTACAACGACTTGGCAGATTATTGTTCTAACGATAATAATACAAACGAAGGTTATTTGAATATTTTATCAAAACTTTACAATTATTCAGTAACCCATTTCAAACATGGAGAAGAGTATATGGAGCGAATGGCGTACCCCGATATAAAAAAACATAAAAAAATACACACATTATTTTTAAAAAAAATAACAAAATTAAACCTTGAACTATTATCCGGATCCACTCCTAATTTAAAACAAATCATAGATTTTTTGCAAAACTGGTTAATAAAACACTTCTTAGAAACCGATTTGGATTATGAAATATATAGA
>WFXA01000167.1 GCA_015490835.1 Flavobacteriaceae bacterium
AAGATATAGACTTCATAAAAAGTATTAATGAGTATCAATTTTTGGTATATTTAAACACTTCAGGGTTTGAAAAAGAACTTATCCAAAAACAAATGGTTGAATTAGAAAACTTTAATTGTCATTGGAAAAAGACAAGCGAGGGTGAAATTTTTTCTGGATTTATTAGTAATAGTAATATTTTAATTGATGAAATGAAAATTGCATTTACAATTTTAAAAACTGATTTTATTAATTTTCTAACTCAAGAAAAATTAAAAATAAAACAAAAAAGCCTTAATAATTAATAGAGATTTTACACATTAACAACAATCCAGAGCAGCTATCTGTTTTTTTGCAAGGTTAAACTCTTCTACAATTTCTTTAATAATTTCTGATACTGGTTTTATATCGTGCAGTAATCCGGAAATCTGCCCTATTTCTAACTCTCCTTCCTCTAAATCGCCTTCAAACATTCCTCGTTTTGCTCTCGCTCTGCCTAACAACTCTTTTAATTCTTCCTTAGTTGGATTGGTTTTATAAAGTTCTTGCAGGTCTTGATAAAACTTATTTTTAAGCAATCGTACCGGTGCTAATTCTTTTAAGGTTAGTTGTGTATCTCCCTCTTGTGCTTCTACCACTTTTTGTTTAAAAGCCAAATGAGCACTTGATTCTTCACTAACTACAAATCGGCTGCCCATTTGTACACCGTCTGCTCCCAGAATCATTGCTGCTAACATTCCTTTTCCGGTTGCAATTCCTCCGGCTGCCAATAACGGAATCATTATTTTTTCGGCTACCATAGGTATTAAGGTAAAAGTGGTGGTTTCTTCTCTTCCGTTATGACCTCCGGCTTCAAAACCTTCAGCTACAACGGCATCTACACCTGCTTCTTGTGCTTTTAAAGCAAATTTTACGCTACTCACCACATGAGTAACAAGGATTCCTTCCGATTGAAGACGGGATGTATGTAGCTTAGGATTTCCGGCAGAAGTAAAAACAATTTTCACTCCTTCTTCAATAATAATCTGTAAAATTTCTTCTACATTTGGATACAACATCGGTATATTTACTCCAAAGGGTTTTTGAGTTGCTTTTTTACATTTTTTAATGTGTTCTCGTAAAACGTCGGGATACATAGATCCGGCTCCTAAAAGACCTAATCCACCGGCATTACTAACTGCTGAAGCCAATCGCCAGCCACTGTTCCAAATCATTCCTCCTTGGATAATGGGATATTTAATGTTGTAGAGTTTGGTTATTTTATTCTGCATTAATTTTTTACGATTTTAAAATTAACATTTTTATTATTTGCACGCACCGAAGCTATATAAACTCCTTTTTGAAGCGATGAAACAGAAATAAAATTTTGCTGGAAAGTAACTTCTGTCTCTACTATTTTTTTACCCAAAATAGAGTAGATAATAAGGATTGCTTTATCGGTATTTTGAGGAAAAGAAACATATAATTTATCTTTTACGGGATTTGGATACACGGCAAAATAGTCTTTCAACGTTTGTTCTTCTACCCCAAGTTGTTGTAACGAATTATAAGCATCTTCAAAATTAGGAATTCCGTATCCCATTTCATTGGTAGGGCTGTTGTATAAACTAGCCGACTCTCTAACAATTTGCATTAATTGTGCAGGAGGCGTTTGTGGTCTAGATTGCCATAAACAAGCAGCGGCTCCTGCCATAATTGGCGAGCTAAACGATGTGCCGTTGTTAAAAGTTACCTGTCCGTCTGTACCAATTACGGCTGCCGATGCGCCTTGTGCCATAACATCGGGTTTTATTCTTCCGTCAACTGTAGGTCCTATTGAACTAAACCAGGCGTAATCGCCGTTTTCGTCAACCGCTCCAACGGTAAACACGCCGGGAGCATCTCCGGGTGTTCCTACATACATAAAACCGGCTCCGTCGTTACCGGCAGAAGTTACTAACAACATTCCTTTTTCTAATGCAATATTTCCGCCTCGCGCAGAAAAAGTAGTTTGCCCGTCTAAATCTTGGTAGGTATGGTCGTAATTTGGGTTATCGAAATCTTGATAGCCTAAAGAAGTATTTACAACTCGAACACCCAAACTATCTGCTCGTTCCAATGCTTCGACCCACCAAGCTTCTTCAACCGGGTTTTCTTGCGAGATGTCTTCGGTTAAAAATAAGTAGAAAGATGCTTCAGGAGCGGTACCTACAAATTGGTTTTCTAAAAATCCGCCAATATCGCTGGTGGTTTTTGTACCATGGGTGCTGTACATTTCTACATCGGTTATTCTATCTATAAAATTATAGGTTCCCAATAATCTTCCATCTGCTATCATATTTGCAAAACCGGGGTTTGTACTAAAACTCGGAAAACCGGCATCTAAAACCGCAATTTTAATTCCGGTTCCGGTAAAGTCTTGTTCATGTAAATACTGCCCGTTAAGCATTTGTATTTGATTGGCTGCATCACCGTAATTGTAAACAGTTTTTGTATTCTCTATTTGAAATTTATTTGTTGTAGCTGTTCCGTCAAAAGGTAATAAGTTTAGATTTTTATCGGCATATTCAACTTGTGTTACAAACGGTAGGTTTAACAGATTATCTATATTGCTTTGTGTTCCTCTTACATAGACACAGTTCATCCATTTAGACTTAGCATAAACGGTTATCCCTGTTTGAGCTTTAATTTGTGCAATGTAGTTTTCGTTTACAGGTACATCTCGTGCATCTATAGTAATACCGGTCATTGCTTTACGGTCTATCGCATCTTGCGTTAAAATGGTAATCGGGTTGGCAATTGAAGTTGCAACGTTTTCTTTATCTGCAAAAAACACCCAAGCATCTTGCACTTGTGAAAACATTGGAATTGTAAACAAAAGGAAGAAAAACAATAAAAGTTTTTTCATCTGTTTATAATTTTATATTTTGTTTATTTTCAACAAGTTACAATCATCCCCATGTGTGTTTAAAATCAATCATGGATGTTTCATCTGTTTATAATTTTATATTTTGTTTATTTTCAACAAGTTACAAT
>WFXA01000168.1 GCA_015490835.1 Flavobacteriaceae bacterium
ATGTATATGCTTACTTTTATTTATAAAAGAGTAATGATGTATTACCGCCAAAACAAATCGCTCGAAGAAATTCAAGCTATGAACCTTACCCAAAAATACGACGAAAAATATACTTGGAAATTTATAGACGGTAAAAAAATGGTAAAAATCATCTATGAAGATATAAAAAAACAATTAGGCGAGGTGGACACACGCACGATGGAGCAACGCCTGCAAGACAAGCTAAAAGAAGCTCAAAAAGCAAAGAAAAAAGGCAACTAAAAGTCTTTGTACCAATTAAATAAATCGGTTCTAACGCCCAGATTTAACCACGTGGTGTTTTCTTTAAAAAATGTTTGGGTATTTGTTTGGGGGTTAAGGTTTCGGTAAATTAAACTTCCGTAAATTTTCAAGTTAGTAGTAGGATTTAAAATATAACCTGCATTTAGTTCTAAATGCAAAAAGTCGGCGGTATTTCCTTGTGCTAACTCATTTCCGTTATCAAACGGTCTGTCGTATTCGCTGGTATAAATATTTCCACCATAAGCAAATGTATCTTCTTCGGTATTAAAATCAAAGCCTCTTTTTGCTACTATTATTTTTAAGTCTGAAAAAATTCGGTTTTTGTTATATCGTGCAATTGCAATAAATTCTGAAAAATTGGCTCCCAAGGTGTGAGCAAGAGGTTGGTTGTTATGACCGTAATTTAACACTACCGAATTATGCGAATAGGTATAAGGTCTGACCCGATTGTATTCCATTTGAAGGGTAAGCCCTTCAACTCCAAATGCTCGGTAATATTTAGCACCTAATTGGTAACCTATTTTGTTTTTATAACTTCCTTTTCCGCCAAAAATATCGGAAGAAGAAAATTCATCTATTAATAATTGTCCGTATGCATTAATGCGATCGGTAAATTTATATTTGGATGTTATTCCTATAAGTGCATTTCCGCCTCGCGATCCTGTTGAAAATTCGATGGCTCTAAAGAAGATAATGGGATTTAAGTAATTAAAATCAAATCCTCTGTTGTTATCGTTTTCCCAAATTACACTTTCAAACAAACCAATATTTAATCGTTTGGTTACATTATAGCTTAAATAATGGTTTGCAATAAACTTGGTTCTAAACGAACCACCATCAGTTACTTCGGGGCGCACATCGCGAAGCGACATCCAGGTATTGGTGTATTTTATTTTCCAAAAAGTAGTATTAACTCTTAGGTATGGATAAGCGCTACTATTGTCGCTCATTAGTAACGACCGGTAGCCGTCTCCTATAAAATTTTTACCGTGACCTAATTGAAAATTCACTTTTTTTGAAGGCGAGTAAGACACATAACCTGTTGCTCTGGGATAGTCGTACGAATCGGTTTTAAACTCTTTGGCAATCCCCATTGCAGGGATAATTGCCGGATTTCCTCCATCGGGTTTTATACTTTCGGCATAGCGATTAAAATAACCGGCAAACCGCCCTTGACTTTCATAAACGACTGCGAAAAAATTGAATTTTTTACCCAATCCGCCCTGTACATAAACCAAACGAGTATTGTTATAGGTGTTTATATCCTCGTCAAAATCTTTTCCAATTTGTAAATCTACTCCCGGGTCTAATGTAATCCAATAGTCTTTTCCGGTAAAAGCCACCATATGCTCATTCCAGAATTTTCTTCCTAACCAACCGGTAACATCTTTATGTAAGGGAGCTCTTTTTTCAGAAAAATTATAATATTTATTTACTTCAGTATAAAGATACGGTTTTTGAGAAGTGTGGTTGTTAAATCCTATCTTGTTAATAGCTTCGTCAAAACGGTTATACTGCTCAAATGATAACGGAATGTTAAGTACACTTTCAAACTCTTGATTTTTGTAGGGTTCTTTTACAATTGCATCGTATTCGCTTGTTAAATCTATGTTTGGTTTGGTTTCTTCAATTAAAACCGTGTTTTGTGATAACGGAATTTTTATGGTAAGTGTAAACTGTGCATAATGTGGTTTTGAATTAAATGTTGCAGGCTGAATTTTTGGTAATAAGTTAAAAACTCGTTTGGTTTCTTCTTTTAACTCATCGTAAATAGCATCTACATAAACCACTTTAAAAACACCTTCTTTATCAACCTCAAAAAGTACTTGTACATTTCCTTTATAATTTTCTTGATTTACAATTTCTGGAACTTTAAAGTTTTTTAAAATAGAATTCTGTAACGTATTATTAAAACAGTTAGGAAGGTTGGTGATTTCTACTTCACTACATTCCGAAAAAACAGGATATTTTTCTAATTCTTGGGCAAAAAGAGTTAGCTGAAATACAAGTAATAGCGATATAACAATTGGTTTCATGTGTTTATTTTTATTGATTTTTAAAGGTCACATGGAACTTACCATAACTAAATCATCATTCCCTTTGGTATTTTAATACTAATTTAGTTATGGACGTTTCATTTACACATTATTTTAAACCCTCGAAAGATACGTTATTTTTGGCATATCAAAAACAAAGCCTCGAAGATATCGAGGCTTAAAATTTTAGAATTAATTTTAATAATTAGTTGTTTACAACTATAACGAGAGGTAATACATATTGAACTTTTACAGGTACATTACCTTGTTTTCCGGGAGTCATTTTTGGCAATTTACTTAGTACTCTTTTGGCTTCCTTCACTAGTCCTTTGTCTTTTGTAAACACCAAAACATCTATTACGTTTCCTTTTTCATTAACCGTAAATTGTATAGGGATACGTTGTTTACCGATAAGGTTTCCCGAACTTTTATCGGCATTAAATTTTCGGGATACAAATTTTCTTATTTTATCTGAAAAACAATTAATACGTTCTTGCTTGGTAATTGTACTTTCGCATCCGGGAAAAACCGGAGCAAATTCTACCGACCTGATATTTTTGGTTATATCCGGTTTTACCACTTCGACAGTTGTTTTTCCTTTTTCCGGAATGGTAGTATCAGAGCTTGTTTCTGTTGAAGGAACTTCGGTTTCTTGTTTGTTAAAACTGTTATCCACCGGTTTAATTTGTGATACTACTTGTTGCTTTGGACGTTTGTTAACCGGTTTAGTGATTTTTTGTTTAATCATTTTCTTTTTGGGTTCTTCTAAAACATAATTTGCTAATGGAGCTTCTTCTAACAAATAATCTGACTCGGGTTGCACATACGAAATGCTTAACTTTGAAGTGCTTTCAATAATTAGATAAGCAAGTAACAGACTAAT
The DNA here is from genome assembly GCA_015490835.1 of Flavobacteriaceae bacterium. Lineage (GTDB taxonomy): Bacteria > Bacteroidota > Bacteroidia > Flavobacteriales > Flavobacteriaceae > Marifrigoribacter. The sequence continues at coordinate 3,202 of WFXA01000168.1, forward strand.
TATTAGTCCGATTTGAAAAAAAAGTCTAGAATTCCAAGGAATGTTTATTGACTTTTTATCATCAAGTTTTGAGGTTTTTTTTTTGGTTGGCAGTAATTTGTAAATAATAGTCTTCATAACGATATGTATTAAAGGACCGCCATATAGGAAGTCTTGGTTACTGCCTTATACCGAATACAAATTCAATATAGTTCAATTTCAAGTTCTCTCATTGA
>WFXA01000169.1 GCA_015490835.1 Flavobacteriaceae bacterium
TTACCGTTGAAGATATCGATAACGACGGCTACTTAGATGTTGTGGCTACCTCGGCGCAAGACGGTAAAGCGGTTTGGTACAAAAACACAGACGGGCAAGGCACATTTAGTAGTGCGCTTATTATAAGCGACCAAGCCCCGGGAGCCAGAGGGCTTACTACGGGAGATATCGATAACGATGGCGACCCGGATGTAATAGTAGGAGCCCATGCCGCTTCAAAAATAATATGGTACGAAAATCTGGACGGGCTGGGTAACTTTGGCAGTGAGAATCTGGTAGCAACCGGATTGTCCCATACTTTGTTTGTTAATGCTGCGGACATTAATAATGATGGCTACATAGACATAGTTACCAACACTTCACCTAACACCTATCCGGCATGGTATCAAAATACAGACGGTAACGGTAATTTTGGTTCGGCACAGATTATAAGTAACGAAACTTATGGTTCTAGCCATGTAATAACTATGGATATAGACGGAGATGGTGATAACGATGTTTTAAATTCAGAATTTGGAGGTCAAATTATTAGTTGGTTCGAAAACACAGACGGTTTAGGAAACTTTGGGGCAAAACAAATTATAGCCGAAACAACTACACTAACACCCGATTGGATGGATGCCGAAGATATCGATAATGATGGCGATATAGATGTGTCAGGAGTGTATATTGGTGGTGATGGTCGTATTGCATGGTTTGAAAACACAGACGGAGCGGGTTTATTTAGCGATTCTAAAGTTATAGATAATCACCAATCTATAGCAGTCATTATTACAGATTTAGACAACGACGGCTATAAAGATATTGTTGCTGCTATTGAGAATAGTATTGTCTGGTATAAAAACGAGACCTATCTCGGTGTTGGGGAAACGCCTTTAAAAAACTTGGTAATTACACCCAACCCTGTAGACATGCGTTTATATTTTAGCGGTATTAGTGATAAGGCTCAGGTTTCTATTAACCTGTATGACATACGTGGTAAAGTGGTAATTTCAAAAAAGTCCTTTATCCCGGTTTTAGATGTATCCTCTTTAAAAACAGGAGTGTATTTTTTAGAAATTAAAGCCAAAACAGGTTCGCTGGTAAAAAGGGTGCTAAAAAAGTAACCTAAGTTAAAAACAAATAACGAGTATTTAGAATCCGGTGTTTACTTGGTAAAACTAATTACGCAAGAAGGTGTAAGGAGTTTTAAGATGGTAAAGGAGTAAACCTTATTAATACAACCATATTACCAAAAGATACTATCGACTAAATCATTTTTTTATTACAAATAAAAATTCTAGATACTTTCTAAAACCTTTTATTAGTAAATAATCTGCCTATTCCAATTTTCTTATACTTTCGTACAAAATAATACCAAAAGGAATTATATTTTAGTTCAAAATAAATTGGAATATTTTTTTCTGTATCAAGGCGAAAAACACAGTTATAGCCGTAGCTATACCGAGTATTTTTAACGAAGATACAGATAAAAAGAAACGATTTATTGGACTAATATATAGTTGTTTTTGGTATAACCTTAAACTGCCGTATCTTTGTAGTTCACTTTAGATGGAACCAAAGATTATGAGACGAAAAAGTAAAAAACAACAGGCACTTCAGTATCACGCGTTACCAAAACCCGGAAAAATACAAGTAGTACCCACAAAAAAATATGCAACTCAAAGAGACCTTTCTTTAGCCTATTCGCCGGGAGTTGCAGTACCTTGTTTAGAGATTGAACAAGAAGTAAACAACGTTTATAAATATACCAATAAAGGAAATCTCGTAGCGGTAATTTCTAACGGAACCGCTGTTCTCGGGCTTGGTAACATTGGTGCCGAAGCATCAAAACCCGTAATGGAAGGAAAAAGCCTTTTGTTTAAAATATTTGCCGATATTGATGTATTCGATATTGAAATAAATACCGAAAATGCGGATGAATTTATTGAAACAGTAAAAAAAATAGCACCCACATTTGGAGGTATCAATCTGGAAGATATAAAAGCACCTGAAGCCTTTGAGATAGAAAAAAGGCTTAAAGAGGAATTAGACATTCCGGTGATGCACGACGATCAACATGGCACCGCCATTATTTCGGCGGCAGCCTTACTTAATGCATTAGAAATTGCAAACAAAAAAATTGAAGAAGTTTCTATTGTTATTAGCGGTGCCGGAGCAGCAGCAACTGCTTGTGCCAGACTGTATAAAGCTTTTGGAGCGAAAGATGAAAATATTGTCATGCTAGACAGCAAAGGTGTTATTAGAAAAGATAGAGAAAAATTACCTCTTCAAAAAGCTCAATTTGCTACTTCAAAAGATATTTATACTCTTGAAGAAGCCATGCACAATGCCGATGTTTTTGTTGGGCTTTCAGTCGCCGATATTATTACACCTAAGATGCTTAAAACAATGGCAAAAAATCCAATTGTTTTTGCTTTGGCAAACCCCAACCCCGAAATAAAATACGACTTGGCAATAAAAACTAGAGACGATATTATTATGGCAACGGGTCGTAGCGATCATCCTAACCAAGTAAACAACGTACTGGGCTTCCCGTATATTTTTAGAGGTGCGTTGGATGTAAGATCCAGTAAGATTAATGAAGAAATGAAAAAAGCTTCGGTGATTGCATTGGCTGCTCTTGCAAAAGAGCCTGTTCCCGAACAGGTAAATATTGCATACGGAGAAACCAAACTTTCGTTTGGGAAAGATTATATTATCCCCAAACCTTTTGACCCCAGACTTATTGCTACCATTCCTATCGCTGTGGCAAAAGCAGCTATTAAAACGGGTGTTGCAAAGAAAAAAATAACCGATTGGGCAAACTATGAAGACGAACTTTACAACCGAATGGGTAACGATAACAAAATTGTTAGAATGTTATACAATCGGGCGAGAACCAACCCAAAACGAATTGTTTTTGCAGAAGCAGATCACCTAGATGTTCTTAAGGCAGCACAAATTGTTTTAGAAGAAGGTATAGGAATACCTATTCTTCTGGGAAGAAAAGATAAAATACTTTCTTTAATGAAAGAAATAGATTTTGAAGACGATGTTAAAATTTATGATCCTAAGAGTGATGATTTATTAGGAATAAAAAATAAATACGCCGAAAAATATTGGCAACAAAGACGACGAAAAGGGGTTACGTTGTTTTCTGCCGGTAAAATCATGCGAGAACGTAATTATTTTGCTGCAATGATGGTTAACGAAGGAGATGCAGATGCAATGATTTCGGGTTACTCAAGATCCTACCCCGAAGTAATTAAACCCGTTTTAGAAACCATAGGAAGATACGATGGTGTAAGTAAAGTGGCAACCACAAACTTAATGTTAACAAAAAAAGGACCGTTATTTATCTCAGACACTTCCATTAATATTGATCCTTCTGCAAAAGAACTGGCTAAAATCGCACAAATGACAAATTATACCATGAAAATGTTTGGTATAAAACCCGTGATAGCAATGATTTCTTATGCTAATTTCGGGTCTTCAAAGCATCCTCAAGCATTAAAAGTGAAAGAAGCAGTAGCCTTTTTGCATAAATCTTGCCCAGACACTATTGTAGACGGAGAGATACAAGTAGATTTTGCTTTAGATTCCAGACTTTTACAAGAAAATTTCCCATTTTCAAAACTAGCCGGAAAAAGAGTAAATGCACTTATATTTCCTAATTTGTCTGCTGCGAATAGTAATTACAAACTTTTAAAAGCGCTAGATAATGTTGAATCTATAGGTCCCATTATGTTAGGAATGCGAAAACCCGTACACATCCTTCAATTAGGAGCTAGTGTTGAAGAAATGGTAAATATTGCTGCTGTTGCAGTAGTTGATGCACAACAAAAAGAAACCCAACAAACTGCGTTAGAAACCTGTTAAATAGATATGGTTTTTTTACCCTTTCAAAATATGGCAAATGCAAATAAATATACTATATTTGAAACTTCAACCGTAATTAGCCAATGATAACTCATATACAAGGAAAACTTGTAGAAAAGAACCCTACAGATGTTGTAATAGAATGTAATGGTGTAGGATATAAAATTCACATTTCGTTGTTTACATTTTCTAATATCCCCAATTCAGAAAATGTAACGTTATACACGCATCTTCAAATAAGAGAAGATGCGCATACATTGTATGGTTTTTCATCGGTGGTTGAACGAGAAATATTTAGATTATTAATTTCGGTTTCGGGTATAGGAACCAGTACAGCACGAACCATGCTTTCGTCTCTTAATCCCGAACAGGTTAAGGAAGCGATAGCTTTAAATGATGTAGCAACCATTCAATCGGTTAAAGGAATCGGATTAAAAACAGCACAACGAGTAGTCATTGAGTTAAAAGATAAAATAGTAAAAGTGTACGGTATCGAAGCAAATTCTACCGTGTTAAGCAATACCAACAAAGATGAAGCGTTATCTGCTTTGGACACATTAGGTTTTTCGCGTAAGCAAGCCGAAAAAGTTTGCGACAAAATTTGTATACAAAACCCTGATGCAAGTGTAGAAACCATCATTAAATTGGCTTTAAAAAATTTGTAAAATTGGGCACAATACAAGATAACAACCACCACAATAGAGTATTAAAAATAGTTGTTTTTGCAGCTATTCTTTTTGGGGGATTACTAGCAAACGCGCAAGACACAACCCAAACAGGATATACCACCGGAAGCATGATTCTTCCTACACCAACCAGTATTGAGGATTTATATACCTACGACCCTATAACCGATAGGTATGTTTATACACAAACTTTAGGGGATTTTAATATTAGTTATCCACTTATTCTTACACCCGAAGAGTATCAAGACCTAGTGTTAAAAGAACAAATGAAATCTTATTTTAAAGATAAAATTGATGCAGCTGATGGTAGAAAAGAAGGAGCTGAAGAATTACAGAAAAATTTAATACCGACTCTTTATGTAAATTCAAACTTTTTTGAATCGGTTTTTGGAGGAAATACCATAGAAGTTATCCCGCAAGGAAGTGTAGAAATGGATTTAGGAATCCTTTTTACAAGACAAGACAATCCTGCATTTTCACCCCGAAACAGAAGAAACTTTTCATTTGATTTTGATCAACGTATAAGTCTTAGCCTTCTTGGAAAAGTAGGCGAACGCCTTCAAATCAATGCTAATTACGATACCCAATCTACGTTTGATTTTCAAAATCAAATAAAATTAGAATACACACCAACTGAAGACGATATAATTCGAAAAATTGAAGTAGGAAATGTAAATATGCCATTAAACAGTTCTCTTATACAAGGAGCGCAAAGCCTTTTTGGTGTTAAAACCGAATTGCAATTCGGAAAAACAACCATAACCGGAGTTTTTTCAGAACAAAAATCAGAAACACGCACTGTCGTTGCTCAAGGAGATGCAACCATAACCGATTTCGAACTTTTTGCTTTAGACTATGACGATAACAGGCACTTTTTCTTATCACACTTTTTTAGAGATAATTACGATAGAGTTTTAAAACAATACCCGTTTATCAATTCCAATGTGCAAATTACCCGAGTCGAAGTTTGGATTACCAACCGTAACAATACTATTGAGAACGTAAGAAATATTGTTGCTGTACAAGATATTGGTGAGTCAAATCCGGAAAACATCGGGTTGCCTTTTCCTCCGGGAGGATTTGTTAATTCTTCGCCTTCCTCTTTTCCCGACAACGGAAACAACGATTTTAATCCTTTTGGAATTGACGGAAGTGAACAATCTATCTTAAATGAATCTATTAGAGATGTCGCCAGTGTACAAGCCGGATTTAGCGGTGTACAAGTGCGCGATGGATTAGATTATGCAATATTAGAAAATGCCAGAAAACTTCAACCCAATGAATATTCACTTAACTCTCAATTAGGATACATATCATTAAATCAAAGACTTAATAATGACGAAGTACTAGGGGTTTCTTTTCAATTTACAGTAAATGGGCAAGTTTATCAAGTTGGTGAATTTTCTAACGATGGAGTTGAAGCAAATGGCGGCGAACTGCCGGGAAATGAAGGTGAAGAAAATAATATCGGACTTGCACAAAACTTGGTGGTAAAAATGTTGAAAAGTAATATTACCAATGTAGATGAACCTGTCTGGGATTTAATGATGAAGAATATTTATCCTATTGGCGGATTTCAATTAGAACCCGAAGATTTTAGATTAAATATTTTATATTTAGACCCTTCACCGCTTAATTATATTACTGCCGCAGAACCAACACCCGATTTTCCGGCTACACCGTTACCCGACGATATTGAAAACACAACGCTTTTGCGAGTTTTTAATTTAGACAGATTAGATTTTAATCAAAACCTTCAACCCGAAGGGGATGGATTTTTTGATTTTCTTCCCGGAATAACTGTTGATACTCAAAACGGAAGAATCATTTTTACCAGCGTAGAACCCTTTGGTGAATATCTGTTTAATAAATTAGATAATACTCCCGGTGGAACAGAAGACTATAACAACCCAACCACCTATAACGCCAACCAAAATAAATATGTTTTTAAATCACTTTATGACAGCACAAAAATACAAGCTGAACAAGAGGATAGTGACAAAAATAAATTTCAATTAAAAGGAAGTTACAAATCTACCGGGTCTAATGGAATTCCAATAGGAGGATTTAATATTCCGCAAGGGTCGGTAACCGTTACAGCAGGAGGAAGAGTATTGGTAGAAGGAATAGATTATACAGTTAATTACCAATTAGGAACCGTTCAAATTTTAGATCCATCCTTACAAAATTCCAACACACCCATAAGTGTTACCACTGAAAACACAACCCTATTTGGTCAGCAAACCAAACGGTTTACGGGTCTTAACGTCGAACATAAATTTAGTGATGAACTTCAAGTAGGAGCTACTTATCTAAATTTAAACGAAAGACCCTTAACCCAAAAATCATCTTATGGAGTAGAGCCCATTAATAATACTATGTTTGGGATAAATGCAAATTACTCTTCCGAAGTTCCTTTTTTAACAAGATTAGTAAATAAACTTCCTAACATAGATACCGATGTAGAATCTAATTTTTCAATAAGAGGAGAGTTTGCCTATCTGTTACCGGGCGCACCAAAAGTTGCAGATTTTGGAGGAAAAGCAACAGTCTATGTAGATGATTTTGAAGCATCACAAACACGCATAGATATAAATACCCCTCAATCATGGTTTTTGTGTTCCACTCCGGTAGGATTTGGAGGCGAACAACCCAACGATAATCTGGCATATAATTACAACAGAGCACGATTAGCTTGGTACACCATTGACCCCATTTTTTACAGCCGTCAACGACCTCCGGGAATTAATGATGAAGACCTGTCATCACCCTTTACAAGAAGAGTTTTTAGAGATGAAATATTTCCCGAACAAGATATCGTTCAAGGTCAAACACAAGCATTGTTTACACTGGATTTAGATTACCACCCGAATGAAAGAGGACCCTATAATTTTTCACCCGAAGCAAATGGAGGAAATGATTTACCCAATCCGCAAGATCGATTTGCCGGCATTATGCGACAAATTACTAGTACCGATTTTGAGCGGTCAAATGTTGAGTTCATTGAATTTTGGATTATGGACCCCTTTATTTATGAAGAAAACCAAGGAAATCCTGGAGGTATAATTAATTTTAATTTGGGTAATATTTCCGAAGATATTCTAAAAGACGGAAGGAAACAATACGAGAACGGACTTCCGGCAGACGGCTCTACAGAAGGAACCATAGAAACCAACTTTGGAAAAGTACCCCTTAACCAATCTTTAGTTTACACATTTGATACACAAGGACAAGAAAGAACCAATCAAGATATCGGGTTAGATGGATTAACCGATACCGAAGAAGCGGCAAAATATCCGGCTTTTGCAAACCTGCCCGACCCTGCCGGAGATAATTACCTCTATTTTTTACAGGCTGAAGGAAATATTTTCGACAGGTATAAACTTTATAACGGAACACAAGGAAATTCTCCCGAAACGGTAACCAATACAGATAGAGGCGCTACACCACAACCCGATGTGGAAGATTTAAACAGAGATAACACTATGAATACCGTAGATAGTTATTACGAGTATAAAGTAAATATATTTCCGGGAATGAATAGAGATAATAACTCCTACATAACAGATATAAAAGAGGTAGATGTTACCTTACCTAACAATAGAGTTATCCCTACGCGCTGGGTTCAATTTAAAATCCCAATAAGTGAACCCGATCAAGTAATAAACGGAATTTCCGACTTTAGATCCATCCGTTTTATGCGAATGTATTTATCGCAATTTCCTCAAGATATTGTATTACGATTTGCAACATTGTCACTCGTTAGAGGCGATTACAGAAGATACTTATTATCACTAGACGAAACAGGAGAAGACCCAGCTTTAGATAATACTATTTTTGAAAATCAAAGTATTAGTATTGAAGAAAATGGTAGCAGACAACCCATTCCTTATGTGCTTCCTCCCGGAGTAATAAGAGAGCAATTAAACAACAACAATAATATAATTCGCCAAAACGAACAATCTTTAGCGTTAAGGGTATGCGGTTTGGAACCGGGAGACGGGAGAGGAGTTTATAAAAACTTTAATGTAGATATGCGGCAATATAAAAATTTAGAAATGTTTATTCACGCCGAATCTTTAGTAGCCGAAACACCCTTAAATGATGAAGAAATGGTTGCCTTTATTAGATTGGGGAACGATTTAAACCAAAGTTATTACGAAATACAATTACCCCTTAATCCTACACCTTTTGGAACGACTTCCAGAGAAGGAGTTTGGCCCATAGAAAACAGGTTAAATCTTCCGTTAAGTTTATTACAAGAAGTAAAAACAAGAGTTTTAGGCGATCCCAATTATAACCCTAATGATGTAGTATTTTTTAACCAATCTGACCTTGAAGGAGGATATTCAGGACCCGAAAATGAATTACGAATAGGAATAAAAGGAAATCCCAGTTTCGGGAACGTTCGTATTGTAATGTTAGGATTAAGAAATGCAACCAATAACGATATTTGCGGAGAAGTATGGTTTAACGAGTTACGCCTTTCCGAACTAAACAACAGAGGAGGATGGGCAGCAGTAGCCAATATGGATGTAAATCTTGCCGATTTTGCTTCGATAACCGCAACCGGAAAAAGAAGTACCATAGGTTTTGGCTCTATAGAGCAAGGACCCAACCAAAGAAGCAGAGAAGATATTCAGTCCTATGATGTGGTTACCAATGTAAATTTAGGACAACTTTTGCCCAAAAAATGGGGCGTTCAATTACCATTTAATTACGGTCGAAATGAAGAACTTATAACCCCGCAATTCGATCCCGAATTTCAAGATATTGAACTTCAAGCACGATTAGATAATACCGAAAATGCCGATGAAAGAAAACGTATTAAAGACCAATCTGTAAACTATACAAAACGACAAAGTATTAACTTTATCGGTGTTAGAAAAGACCGTACAGATTCAAAAACACAACGTGTTTATGATATAGAAAACTTTACTTTTTCCTATTCTTATAACAGAGTAGATCATACCGATTTTGAAATTGAAAAATCACTCGAACAAAATGTAAACCTTGGCGGAACCTACAATTATAGTTTTAAAGCCAAACCCATCGAACCCTTTAAGAAAAATGACTCCCTGTTTACCGGAAAATATTGGAAATTTTTAAAAGACTTAAACTTTAACTATCTACCCTCTAATGTATCGGTAAGTTCTAGCATTATTAGACAATACAACGAACAAAAATTTAGAAACATTAACCTGCTCGCCGGAAACATAGATGTTCCCGTATTGTACCAACGCAACTATTTATTCGATTGGCAATATACTTTAAACTATAATCTAACGAAGTCGCTTCGTGCAAATTTCACATCTACAAATAACAGAATTGTAACAAATTATATCGACTCGGATTCGGGGTTGATTGACAATAGCATAGGGATTTGGGACGGATTTTTTAACCTTGGCGAACCCAACCAACATTACCAATCGCTTCAAGTTAACTACGATTTGCCGTTTAGTAAATTCCCATTTTTAAAATTTATTAGAGCTACCTATTCCTACACAGGCAATTATCAATGGCAACGAAGTAGTAACTTGTTTAGAGAAATAGAAATTCCGTTAAGAAATGGAACAACACAGGTATTTGATTTAGGAAACACGGTGCAAAACTCAAACCAACACAAAATTAATTCTTCTCTTGATATGAAAAATTTCTATAAATACATAGGGCTTACCAAGAGAAGAAAAGGTAGAAGAAAGAAAAATAAAATTCTTCAAGAAGGAGAGGAAGAAAAACAAAGCGGAATAGGTAGAGGAGGAAAGAATGAGCGAAACGAAAATTTAAAAGGAAAAGAAGAGAAAGAAGAAAAAGGCTCGTTTACAAGTAGCCGTAATAGCAGAGGTAATAAAGGAAGAGGAAGCAACCCAATTTCGGGTAGTTCTGGCTTAAGCGGAGGAGATAAAGCACTAAACGGTCTGGTAGGAATCTTAACAGCTATAAAAAAAATTCAGTTTAATTACCAAGAAGATAACGGGATTTTCTTGCCCGGATACATACCTTCGGTAGGTTTTGCAGGAAGCCTAAAACCCACTACCGGTTTTACATTTGGAAGCCAAGCAGAAATTAGAGAACTTGCTGCACGAAAAGGATGGCTTACCATTTATCCCGAATTTAATGAACAATACACAGAGATGGAAAAACAACAGTTTGACTATCAAATAAACACCGAAATACTTCCTAATTTAAAAATAGATTTTAACGGAAGCCGTATTTACAACGATAATTATGCCGAAAACTATATCGTAGAAGACGGATTGTACCGAACCCTATCGCCTAACAATTTTGGCAATTTTAACATCTCTACCAACCTAATTAAAACCGCATTTAGCAAAAGTGATGAAAATGCCTCTGCCGTATTTGACGATTTTAGAAACAACAGATTGGTGATAGCGCAACGATTAGCCGAAAAACATTACGGTAGCACAAACTATCCGCTAGATGCAGAAGGATTTCCTGTTGGTTTCGGAAAAACCAGTCAAGATGTGTTGTTACCCGCATTTTTATCGGCTTATAAGGGAAGTAGCGCATCTAAAGAAAAAACAGGCTTCTTAAGAGATATTCCGCTACCTAATTGGGATATGAAATATACCGGATTAATGAAATTAAAATGGTTTAAAAAACGATTTAAACGATTTTCAATTCAACACGGCTATCGTGCCGACTATTCGGTTAATAATTTTAGAAACAACTTAGACTACGATAAAAATAATCCGGAGGAAACCGATCAAGCAGGTAATTTTAAAACCAAAATGATACTCTCTAACGTAACGCTTACCGAGCAGTTTTCTCCACTTATTAAAGTAGATTTTGAAATGAAAAACTCGATTAAAATACTTGCCGAAATCAGGAAAGATAGAGCCATGTCATTAAGTTTTGCCAATAATTTATTAACCGAAATTATAGGAAAAGAATACGTCATAGGATTGGGTTACAGAATTAAGGATTTGCGATTTGTAACCAATTTTGGAGGTAAAAAGAAAGTGCTTAAAAGCGATTTAAACTTTAAATTAGATTTGTCTTTGCGGGATAACAAGACCATTATTAGATATCTAGATTTGGTAAACAATCAAACTACTGCGGGACAGACTCTTTACGGAGTTCAATTTACGGCAGATTATTCGTTAAGTAAAAACTTAACCGTATTGTTCTATTACGACCATACTTTCTCTGAATATGCCATCTCAACGGCATTTCCTCAAACCACAATACGAAGCGGACTAACGCTAAGATATAATTTTGGAAATTAATAATTAAAAATAAAAACTATTATGAACGTACCTGTTGATTTAAAATACACAAAAGACCATGAATGGGTCAAAATTGAAGGAGATACAGCTACTGTTGGTATCACCGATTTTGCACAAGGTGAACTAGGAGATATTGTTTATGTAGAGGTAGAAACACTAGACGAAACACTTGATAAAGATGAAGTTTTTGGAACAGTTGAAGCTGTAAAAACCGTTTCCGACTTGTTTTTACCACTTTCAGGAGAAATAATAGCATTTAACGATTCGTTAGAAGCCGAACCCGAAAAAGTAAACCAAGACCCTTACGGAGAGGGATGGATGATAAAAGTAAAAATCACTAAACCCGATGAAATAGAGTCACTTCTTGATGATAAGACGTATAAAGAAATTATTGGAGCATAAATCTGTTTCGGTAGTTGTTGTAGTTTATACACTATTAATTACATTATTATTTTTAATGCCTAAGGTAGATATACCATCTATTAAAACCGATATTCCAATCGATAAAATAGGGCATACTATCATCTATTTATTTTTAGTTTTTGGGTGGTTATTGTTTTTTTACCGATTCCATAACAGACATTTATCTGTCTCAAAAGCTATATTAATAGGATTAATGTGTTTTTTTTATGGCATAATTATTGAGACCGTTCAAGAATTGATGATTCCCTTACGTCAAGCCGAATTTTTTGATGTTTTGGCAAATACAATAGGGCTGTTTATAGGATTTATTTTGTTTTGGAAGTTAAAAGATAAGAAAATTGTATAAAAAACATTTCATTATTTTTTTGATTCCTATATAATTTATATATTTTAGCAACAATAAATACAACACCATGGAAGTTAAAAAAAATCCAAAGATTGACCTTTCAAAAAAAAGCTTGTTATTTTTTCAATTAGGAATGATACTAATGCTTTTTATTACCTGGAGAGCCATTGAGCACAAAACCTACGAAAAATCTGATATTGATACCGGAATGGTTGATGTAGCTGATGATCTGGAAGAAGATATCCCGATTACAGATCAAACAACTCCTCCGCCTCCACCACCACCTCCACCGGCAGCACCGGAAGAAATTGAGGTGATTGAAGATGAAGAAGAAATAGAGGAAACCGTAATAGAATCTAGCGAAACTGATGCCGAGGAAGAAATCGTAGAAGTAGAAGAAATAGAAGAAGAAGAGGTAGAGGAAGAAATTGCCGATGTACCTTTTGCCGTTATTGAAAAAGTACCTGTTTATCCGGGTTGCGAAAGCGCTAAGGGTAATGCCGCAAAGAAAAAATGTATGTCGGATAAAATAAAAAAATTCGTAAATAAAAAGTTTAATACAGATTTAGCCGGAGATTTAGGACTGGAAGGAAGACAACGAATTACAGTGGTTTTTAAAATAGATAAAAACGGTGGTGTGACCGGAGTGAGAGCACGAGCACCACACCCCAAGTTAGCGAAAGAAGCCGAAAAAGTTGTTAAAATGCTTCCTAAAATGCAACCAGGGAAACAACGAGGAAGACCGGTAGGTGTGCTTTACACGCTTCCTATTATATTTCAAGTTCAAGATTAAACTATTTATATAGTTAATAGCGTCCTTTTTAAGGGCGCTTTTTTTTTGGCATAAACCTTGCATAATTATGTATATAATACTTATTCTTAATATAAAATAGTCCAAAACTATTTTATATTTTAGAATGGTTAATACCGTTACAGAATGAAAATAGTTCAATGAGAGAACTTGAAATTGAACTATATTGAATTTGTATTCGGTATAAGGCAGTAACCAAGACTTCCTATATGGCGGTCCTTTAATAC
>WFXA01000170.1 GCA_015490835.1 Flavobacteriaceae bacterium
CGATTTAAGGTGGTTATAGCAACGGGGCTCACCTCTTACCATCTCGAACAGAGAAGTTAAGCCCGTTAGCGCCGATGGTACTACGTATTGTGGAAGAGTAGGTCGCCGCCTTGTTTTAAATCCCAATCATTTTTATGATTGGGATTTTTTTTTGCCTTAATTGTAAAATATTATCTCTAAAAAGGGTTATTTGAGATAAAAAAAATCCTTTTGTTTATAAAATAAAATCTATAACTTTGGGTATATGTAATATATCAACAATTGTATGCATGCAAATGTTCTGCACTATTGAAGAACAATATAGAAATATAAAAAAAATATTATGGTGGTTCAGCCTCAATTAATATAAATGATTAATGAATAAACACTTCTTCCAAAAAAGAATTCTTAAAAATTAAATTTAAGATTCTTTCTGTATCTCAACAGAATGTTGGATATGGTATTTCTATTCCGGCAGCATCAAGAGCTCGCTTGCATCCTTCAACCGTTTCAAAATATACGCCCCAGTAATCTTCATTTTTACACCAAGGCCCATTTCTTTTTTAGCAACTCGTCTTTGAGTTTGCCCGCCAAGCGTTCTTCGGCAACGAGTTCTTTGAGCTTCCGGTTCTCTTTTTCTAACTCTCGTATTCGTTTTATATGAGCTGGGGTCATTCCATGTTTTAGACCGTCTTCTCCCATTTCATTAAACTTTTTACGCCAACTATAATAGGTAGCCGCATAAATCCCATGCTTCTCCAGAGTTGTCGTTACTCCATTGCTGGCAGCTTCTTGCAAGATTTGGAGTTTTTCTTCAATTGTAAAGGTTCTTTTTGTTTTCATATAGGACAAAATTATACTAAATATTTAAATAGAATCTTGTCCGACTTTTTAGGGGTCTAATACAATTTTTAAGGGGCTAATACAACATAATAACGTGTAATAGAAATGTTCTTTTGTCGATGGTTTTTTATAGTTAACGAAAAAGGTTTTTTTTGTTAATAACTTCATCGTAATCAGCGTGATGTATTTAAATTAAAATCATTTCTTTTGTATATTTACTAAAAATAATTATTTATGTTACAGAAAACGCTTATAGTTGTCTTAACAATAATTTCTACATCCATGTTTTCACAGGTAGGGATAAATACTACCACACCCAGTCCTGCTTCTGTTTTGGATATAAATAGTTCTGCTGATGGAACAAATTATGGAGGCTTTATGATACCTCGGGTTACATTAATACAGCGAAATGCAATACCTGTAACCGCAGCCGATGATGGTTTAATGGTTTTTCTTCAGGAAGGAAATACACGTTGTGTTCAAATTTATAACGGGATAGATTTGCAATGGGAAAATGTCTATTGTATGCCGGTTAATCAGCTACCCGTTGCCAACAATGTTAGTTTTTCCGGCTCCTTAGTTCAAGGTGAAATATTAACGGCAAATTTTGTATATTCTGATGCCGAAGGAGATCTTCCCGGCTCGCATATATTTGCTTGGTATAGAGCAGATGACGCTTTAGGAACTAATCAAACTTTATTACAAACCGGTACGTCAAGCACTTTTGAACTTACTGCAACAGAGCTTAATTATTATATATCGGTAGAAATCACACCGGTAGCTCAAACAGGAGCTTCGCCCGGGATTCCTGTATTGTCATCTTATCAGGGACCTGTAAATGCTCCTTCTGCCGGAGGTGTTTTTATAAGTGAAATAGCAGATCCAGATAATAACGCTTCTGCCAGATTTATTGAGTTGTATAACGGATCTTCTAACCCCATAGATGTAAGTAATTGGCAAATTCTAATATATTTCAATAACAATAATACGCCCGGTGGCACTTATACATTTCCTTTCGGAACCGTAATTTCAGGAAACTCTACTTATATAATCGCTCAAGATAACACCGAATTTACAAACGTATATGGTATTGCTCCCGATGTAGCACTTGCAATATTCAATTCCAATGGTGATGATAATTTTGAATTACGCGATAATACGGGAACATTAATTGATGTTTACGGTGTACCCGGAAATGATCAAACGGGGACTTGCGGAGAGTTTGAAGATGGAAGAGCCTTACGAATTACTACAATAATTCAAGGAAATTCGGTGTGGGATGAAAGTGAGTGGATTGTTAGAGCCGATTCAACAGTTGGAGGTTGTACAGATCACGCTAATTTTCCTCAAAACGCACCTTCAGATTTTTCTGCTGGTTTGCACCCTAATTAATTTTTTTGAATAATGTGTAGAGTATTAATAATAATTTATTTTTTTAACATAACACTTTCTGCTCAAGTAGCTGTAAATTCAACAGCAGTTCCCAGCAGTGCTGTTTTATACCTTGAGGCACAAAAGTATCCCACAACCAATTTTGGTGGGTTTTTAATGCCTATTGTAACAGAAATACAACAAGCTTCCATACCGGTTTCAACTGTAGATAATAGAGATGACGGATTGATGGTTTTTGTAAGTGACCCTTCTACCAATAAACATTGCTGGAATATTTACGATAGCCAACAGCAAACTTGGCTTGATATTTTTTGTACTAAAATTGCTTGCAACAGTAATATTTTGTATCAAGAAAATTTTACAACTTATGGCGATAATACCGGAATTTCGGGAAGCAGTCCCTCTAACGGAAACTACCCCACAGGTGTTACAAAGTGGACACTTTCCAGTTATACTGCTATTAGAGATGGTAATACTGCCTACCCCGGTACATTGGTAGATGCTAATGATTATGCAATGGTTATCGGCGGAAAATTAGATATGAGAGATTTAAATGGACCGCTGTTGTTTGAAACTCAACCCATAAATATTTCCGGATATAATTCGGTTGTTTTTTCTTGTGAGTTTAGTCAAACAGGAACTTTAGAATATTATCCAGGGCAACATACAGACGATTATAACTGCGGAATTGAAACACAAGGAAGCGATTATATAGATGTGCTTTATTCTACTAATGGTGGTGCTACTTTTACCGAAGTGCCTAACTTTTCGGGGTTGGGAAATGCAAATCATACATTAGTAGATGACCTTCCCGGAACGGTGAACTTTTCGGTTAGTGGACTATCCGGAAATTCTTTGGTTATTCGGATTAGATTTCAAAATTGGTCTGATGACGAACATTATTTTTTAGACAATATTCAGGTAACTTGTAATTAAGTTAAAAAAAGCTTTTATTTTCTTACAGAATTAGTATTTTTATTTTTTATTAAAAAAACTAATTGTATTTGTATGAATGTATGTTTTATTATGTACCCTTGGGATGAAATGGACCCTGAGAACGATTCAACCCTAGCTATGGTTCACGAATTTGTAAAACGAGGTCATGGTCTTGCTATTACAACGCCTGCAAATCTAACTATTAGAGACAGTGTGGCATTTGCTTTTTCGAGAGTAATTAAGCGATGTGAAAAAATACCCGGAAACTTAAAATCGTTTCATAAAAAAGCCGAATTTTATGACGAAATGCTCCCACTTGCCGGTTTTGACGTTATTATTTTACGAAGCAATCCGCCGTTAGATATGATTATGCTAAATTTTTTAGATAGCGTAAAAGATGACGTGTTTATTATGAATGATTTAGACGGAATAAGACGTGCAAACAACAAATTATATACAGCCGTTTTTGAAGATGAAAAAAATGAATTTATTCCTCGTACACATGTAACAAAAAACAAAGAATATCTTAAAAAAACCATAAAAGAAGGTCCAGATAAAATGATTCTCAAACCTTTGAATGGGTATGGAGGTTCCGGTGTAATACTTATTGAAAAACGAGCGATGACCAGTATTAATTCACTTTTAGATTTTTATATAGACAATAAAGACGGGACTTCAAATTATGTAATACTTCAAGAATACATTGACGGAGCAGACCAAGGTGATGTGCGTATTTTGTTGCTTAATGGCAAACCCATAGGTGCTATGAGAAGAGTACCGGGTGACGAAGATCACCGCTCTAATGTGAGCGCGGGAGGAAGTGTACAAAAACACAGCTTAACTAAAGAAGAAAAAGAATTATGCAGAAAAATAGGTCCCAAATTGGTAAAAGACGGATTGTATTTTGTAGGCATTGATGTTATTAATAACATGCTTGTGGAAGTAAATGTAATGTCTCCCGGAGGAATAACGTATATGAATAAAGTATATAAAGTTAAAATTCAAGAAAAAATAGTAGACTTTGTTGAAGATAAAGTATCTGAACGTTTAGTTGCTTTTGAAAGGAGAAAAAAATTAAGAAAATACGTAGACGAAGCCTAATGGAAAAGCTAACTATATCTCAAATTTGTTCTAAAATTGAAGCAGGTCAAACTTTTAATGCCGTTGCTTCTGATTATAGTTTTACTCTAAAAATTGATGAATATGTACCCTATGTTTGCGGTGCCGTTCATGACGGACATCAATTTAGAAAAGAACTTTGGGAAAATTGCTTCCATACCGAATACGACCGTTGGTTTGAAGAAGACCCAGCTACCAAAGAAATGGTAAAAAATCATCCCATTGTTCTCGCCGGTTGTGATAGCAGATTTGAATATGACCTAAACAGACACCCCGAAAATGCCATTTATAATGATGCTTGGGGTAAAAAACTATGGAAATCACCTCTTACAGAATCACAGAAAGAAAAAAGCTTACAGAAACATGCTAATTTTTATAAGGTAGTTAATTGTTTAATCGCTAAATTAGAGGAATTACATGGAGCCGTTGTGGTTTATGATATGCATTCTTATAATTGGAAACGATGGGATAGGGAAGTGCCGGTAATAAACTTAGGAACAAAAAATATAGATAATCATCGTTATGGTGATATGGTAGAAAATTGGAGAGCTTCCCTTTCTCTATTACAATTACCATATAATATTAAAGCTACTTCTAAAATTAACGATACCTTTCAAGGTAACGGTTATTTTTTAAAACACATTACACAGCATTTTGGGTACACGCTAGTTTTAGCAACCGAATTTAAAAAAATATACTGTGATGAGTTAAACCAAATAATTTTTCCGGAAGTAGTAGATGCTATTGAAAAACAATTACAAGAAAAAATAAAACAACATGCAACGTTGTTTTACCAAACTCATAAAAAATAAGATGACTTTCCCCGAAACTATTATAGATACTTTCCCTAATCTTTTTAAAGTAGATCAAACTTTAGACAGATTAGTTAAAAAAATAGAACTGCTTAATTTTGTTAACCCTATTAATATTGAACAAGAAAAACAACGTTTTTTTGCGTCTAAATACAATACAAATCCAAATTTTAACTACAGAAAACTAAACTTTAACCCGCATAAACTTCAACAAAAGTTATTTAAACAAAAAATTCACAAAATTGAAGATGCAGAAACAGCATCTTTTTATAAAGAAGTTATCTATGATTATTCGGGTTTAATACAATGTATTGAAACCATAGGTCAAGGGCGAAAATTTTATTACAATGTGTTAAAATGTTTTGGTACACCTACACAAAAAGATGTAGAGAATGCTCGGTTTATTCTTCATTTTAAAGATGAAGAATTTGACCAAGAAATGACACCGGTTTTTAATGCACAAGAAGCTCAAAAATATTTTGTAGAATTTTCAAAACGGTATAATTTTCCTTTTAATTTAAAACTTTCCAGTAAAACAACGGCTGCTGCCATGGTGCAAAACAGTACCCAAAAAATGTTGTTAAAAAAGAAACACTTGTTTAGTGCTAATCAACTCAAAGTTTTAGCCAATCATGAAATAGGAGTTCATCTGGTAACCACTTTTAACGGATTGATTCAACCCTTAAAAATATTCCATAATGGGTTTCCTAAAAATGTAGAAACGCAAGAGGGCTTGGCAGTTTTTAGTGAGTATATGAGTGGTTGTTTAACGCTTTGGCGTTTAAAAGAATTGTCCTACAGGGTTTTAGCTGCCGATTCGTTACATAAAGGCAATAATTTTTGCGATACATTCGATTTGCTTCACGTGCAGTACAAATTAAATAGAGATGAAGCTTTTAATATTACACTTCGCGCTCACAGAGGAGGAGGGTTTACAAAGGATTATAAATATCTTACAGGGTTAAAAAAAGTATACGATTATTATAAAAAAGGAAATGATTTAAATCTTCTCCTTTCCGGAAAAGTTACCATTGAAGATATACCAATTATCACCAAATGGAAAAATGAAAATCTTGCTACCGATATTGTGTATAAAAATTATGCTTTCGATAAAAATGAAAATAACAATAAAACAATCGATTTTATTTTAGATAACTTAAAATAAAAAAATAAATTTTCGGGTAGATTAAATAGGTTGTGTAACTAACACGTTTTTAAATAATCCATCACAAGTGCTTTTTTGGTATTGTATAAATTAATCTTAATAAAAATTTGTATGTTTGAAACATGCAAAAAAGAACCAAACTAATTATAGTTTTATTACTTCCCATTCAAATAATAGGATTAAGAGTACTAAGAAATTTCCCCGAATTTATCGAGAACTATTACAGCAACGGGTTGTACCCAATTCTATCAAAAACTGCTCGGTATTTGTTTGGTTGGGTTCCGTTTTCGGTAGGAGATATTTTTTATTTATTACTTGGAGTTACTGCGTTGCGTTGGGTGTACAAAAATTTTTCAAGAATAAAAACGAAACCCGCCGGCTTTTTTTTAGATATTGCTGCAGCATTATCGGTAATTTATTTTATGTTTAACATACTTTGGGGATTTAATTATTACAGATTACCGTTATATAAATCGCTTCATCTTGATACACAATATACGACTGAAGAATTGATACAAACCACCAAA
Source organism: Flavobacteriaceae bacterium (assembly GCA_015490835.1). Lineage (GTDB taxonomy): Bacteria > Bacteroidota > Bacteroidia > Flavobacteriales > Flavobacteriaceae > Marifrigoribacter. The sequence continues at coordinate 6,774 of WFXA01000170.1, forward strand.
CGGTTTATTGCAAAATCAAACGAAATGCATCGCCAATTAGGCTATCCGGACAGTGTGAAAATTGATCTTCCGTATTCGCAAAAAGAAATTATGGAACGCTCGATTAACGGTTATAAAAACCTGGAAAAAATACATCCTTTTTTCTCGTATTCGCCGGCAAGTATTAAAAAAAGCACTTGGAGTTTGTTGCTTACGTATATGGGATATAGTGGTTATTACAATCCTTTTTCGGGAGAAGCACAAGTAAACAGTTTAATAAAAAATTATAAGTTTCCGGTGGTGAGTTGTCATGAACAAGCCCATCAAATAGGTTATGCAGCAGAGAATGAAGCAAATTTTATAGCTACTTTGGCTACGCTTCAAAACGATGATAATTTTATTAAGTACTCGGGTTATATATTTGCATTGCGTTATTTAGTAAATGAAATAGCTCGTAGAGATCGCGATAAATACGAAGAATTACTTACTACAATAAATCCCGGTATTCTTGCCAGTTATAAAGAAATGCGTGATTTTTGGAAAAGTTACGCAAATCCCTTCGAAAATATTTCGAAAGCTTTTTGGGATACTTTTTTAAAAGCCAACAACCAATCTAAAGGACTTATGAGTTATAGTTATATGGTAGCCCTAGTGGTTAATTATTATGAAGATAAACCTTTGTAACAACAATATAAGCTTATAATTTTTCTAAATTACTCGATAAGGTTTCTAAAAATTTAGAAATGGGTCCTTTTATCATCATTGCCATCATAGGGTTGAAGTCTCCTTGAAACTGAAGTTGTAATTGCGATGTGTTTTCAGAAGCAGAAGCTATGTTTCCTGTAAGGTTAAAGGGGATTTTGTCACTCATTGCTCCCAAAACAATTTTTGAATATGGGTTTTCTTCTTTTACCTCCAAGGCTATTTCGGGCATTCCTTTTAGTGCAAAAACAAAGGCGTTGGGATGTAATACTTCAAATTTTGAAATATTTTCGGGCATTAATTCTTCAAAATTTTTAACTTGTTTTAAAAATTCAAAAAGCTCTTCTTGACTTTTGTTAACGTTTATTTTTCGTGCTGTTATTTCCATTTTTTTAATTTTCTATTTTACTTATCCAGTCCGTATTCTAAAGCAATTTTAACCAATCCGGCAGTATTTCTTGCACCTAGTTTTACCATCATATTTCTACGATGCGTTTCTACTGTACCAAAACTAATAAAGAGTTTATCTGCTATTTCATGTGTTGTACATTCATCTAAGATAAGTGTAAGTACTTCTTTTTCTCTTCGAGACAAGGTAGGAAACGGATTTTCTTTTTTATCTGAAGATCCCATTGCACTGTTTAAAATAATTTCGCTAACCGTTTCGTCTAAATAAGTGCCACCGGAATAGACTGTTTTAATAGCATCGATAACTTCATCTTGCCCTGCATTTTTAAGTACATAGCCTTTTGCTCCACTTTTAAGCATTAATTTTATTAGACTTCCTTCTTTGTGCATTGATATAGCTATAATTTTTAGGTTGGGATTTTGTTTCAATAATAATTTACAGGTTTCGATTCCGTTTAAATCCGGCATATTTACATCTAGAAGGACTACATCTACCGGTTTTTCTTTAAGTATTTCGATTCCGTCTTTACCATTTAAGGCATAACCTGAAACTTGAACAGCCGGACAATTGTCTAATAATAAAGAGAGTCCTTCAATTACCATTTTATGGTCGTCTATAATGAATACGTTTATCATAGTGGAATATTTATAGTTACGGTTGTACCTTTTCCTAAGTCGGAATCCCAAACAATAGTACCGTCTAAATAAGAAACTCTAGTGTTAATGTTTTCAATACCTACGCCATCTTTTTTTATAGCTTCATTATAGTTAAACCCTTTACCATCATCTTCTATAATAAGTGTTAATTGATCTTCAAAACCAAATAATTGAAGTAATATACTTGCAGCATCAGCGTGTTTTCTAATATTTGATAATGCTTCTTGGGCGATTCGATACAGCATTATTTTTTTTGTTTCATCTATCTTGTTTGGAAGATTATTTATTTCCAGAGTAATGTTATAGCCTTGTTGTTTTAATTGTTCTCCCAAGTCTTCGAAAGCACCGCCAAGCCCGGAAAGACTTAGTGAATGAGGCATCATATTATGCGATACGCGTCTTACTTCTAGGCATGCTTCATCAATAAGTTGGTTTGTTTTATTAGTTAAGGGTGTGTTATTAAACTCATCGCATTGGTTTTGAATACCTGTAAAATGTGCTTTAATAGTGCTTAATAAGCCGCCGAGTCCGTCGTGTAGGTCTTTAGCAATACGCAGTCGTTCGGCTTCTTGACCTTCAATCATACTGTTTAGTGCCGTTAATTTGTTTTTTTGTTGTAGTTCGGTAATTTTTTGTTTTTGGAGTGCTTGTGTTTGTTCGGCAATGGTTTGTTGGTATTTTATTCTTTTTTTAAAAAATATAAATAAGCCAATAAGCAACAAGCCGGAGGTAATTAACCCTAAAAGAATCGCATTTTTTTTCTGTTTTTCTTTTTCAATTTTCAGGTTTTGTTCGGCTTCTAATTTGTCAAACTCATATTGCATACCGGCTTGCGTAATTTTCCGAATATTTTTTTCGTTAAAAAGTGAATCTTTTACAGCGGTATATTGCTCGTGGTTTTTTAAAGCTTCTGAGTAATTTCCCAGGCTTTTATTTGCTTTAAAAAGACAGTTACATGCTTTATAAACATATTCTGCATCATTGGCTTGCAGGGCTAATTTTTTTCCCTTTGTGCAGTCTAATAAAGCTAATTCGGGTCTGTTTAAGATGTTGTATAATAATCCTCTATCTGTGGCAACACGCATTAAACCGTCTGTATGATTTTTTTCGATATAAATGGTATAGGCGGTATCGAAATGCTTTAGTGCTTTTTCGTATTCTTTTAGTTGACTAAAAGCATCGGCTAAATTAAGATGCGATGTCCCCACAAACCGTTTGGGGAGATTTGCTTCTAGTTTCATTTTTTTTGATTCTTGAATCACCCGTATCGCTTCTTCTGGTTTGTTTATTTTATTTAGTAAATCTCCTTTGTTACCTAAAATAATAGAAGCATTTGCTATAGAATTTAGATGCAACGCACTTTGGTAAGCTTTGTCGTAAAATAATAGTGCTTTTTCATAATCTTCTGTTTTGTTATATAAATTAGCCAACGAATTATTTATAACAAGTCGTTGTCCTTTTAGTTTAAAAATAGTTTCTTTATCTAATTTAAGTGTATCTATTTTATCTAATAATTCTTTTGCTTCAATGTTAGTAGAAATAGCAAGTATTACAGCACCTAATTTACTGTATAAACCTGCTTTTGAGGCAAGGATTAATGGGTTTAGAAGCGGGTCTTCACTATTTTTTGCAAAGCCTTGCGCTTTGTTAAGATAGGTTAATGAAGAATCGGTTTTTGAACTGTAATAATAATAGTTTCCCATCGAGTAATAGGAGTGTGCCAGCAACAACGGTTTCTTGTTTTCTTCGGCTATTAAAACAGCTTTTTTTATTAGTTTAAAAGTGGGTTCTGTATAGCGGTGTTTTCCAGCATAAGAGGTAAGGATTTTTATTTTATTGAAAGAATCGGAAATCGTATCAACCGTTTCGAGGATGGAGTCTGCTTCTGTTTTTGTAAAATTTTGTGAAAAGCCAATGTTTAAAAAGCCAAAAATAAATACGGCTAGGAGCAAAGGATTTATCATAAAAATATTTTTCAAGAAGATTGTTCTTTTTTACGTCATAAACATAAGAAAATTAAATAGAATAAAAAGTATTGGAGACTATTTTTCTCTATTGTTTATCGATATCTTTAGGTGGGGATACTTGTAATAACCCATTTTCCGTTTATTTTTTCCAATTCAACTTCATCCGTACCGGACTCGATTTTTCCTTGATATTCTATTTTCATAAAAATTTCTACCCACATTTTATCTTTTTCATATTCGTTTTTTTTCCGAAGTTGAAATTCTTTAATCGTCCAATTTTCATATTTTTTTACCTTATATCGAAGCCTTTTTGTCCAGTTTTTTTCTTCGGGTAATACTTCTCTCCACGAATTATCTTGCCTTATTTTTGACGCAAAAAAATAAGTAATGATTGATTCGGGATTATTTTTAAAACTACTAATTTCAGGAGCATTTTGGGTTGTTATTAAAGGAGCATCTGATAGTAACTCCCATGTTTCATCGTTTTGGGAGAAGCTTATTGAAACGATTAACAACAAACAAAAAGAATGTGAAATTTTTTTTTTCATAGCGATTAACTAATAAGTATGTCTGAATATTCTTTTTTAATAAAATCACCTACTTCTTTTTCTATGGCTTTCATTTTTTTATGAAATACCAAAAAAATAAATAATTAAAGGTATAACAATGCCCAGCAAAATAAAGCAAAGCATAAAAATTATATTTGTAATCATGGTAGGAAAGGTTCCGTTTATAATGATTTTGTTTTTAAAAACAAAGACATTAGCACCGATGAGTTTGCTTTTTGCTACCGAAACTACTTTACTAGAATAATTTCCTACCTTATATTTGTTGCCAAACTCCTTTTCTATAGCTTCTTTAACTTCCTGAAGTGTAACACTGTTTTCTTTAATTTTTAGTTTCATGGTTATTAGTTTTTAGCAGAAAAATCAGGGTTTACATTTAAACCATTTACTTTTTCTTGTAGTGAATTTATTTTGGCTTCTAAGCTTTCAAATTTTGAGAGTTCTTTTTTAAGTCGGGCAATTTCTTTTTCTTGATTTTGATTTTTTTCAGAAAGGTTTTTTACTTGCTTGTTTAATTCTTTAATGGCTTCTACAAAGATTGGATCATAATCGCCATAAGCAGTTTGGTAATACCCCAATTTATCTTTAGAAACTTTTGAAGGAAACACCTCCTTTAATTCTTGGGCAATAAAACCGTATTGAATATCGGTAGGTCTTTTAATTCCGGTTTTGTCATCATTCCATAAATAAGTAACTCCGCGCATTTTATTTATTTTATTTAATGCTTCTTTTCCGCTAATACTAAGTATCTCTTTTTTTAAACGTCGGTCACTATTTGCAATCCAAGAGCCGGCAGTACTTTTTGATGCTTGCCCATTCACTTCAAAAGGATTGGTAGTTGGGGTTCTCAAAATTCCTACTTTACCATCTCCTGTGGCTACTACAATATTTCCTGTTGCTGAGTTGTAAATATTAAAACGGCTATCGGTATTGGTATTATCAGCTCTTCCGAATAATACCCAATTGTTGTTGGTTTCAGAAGTATTGGTAAATTTTATTCTGGCACCATCATTGGCTTGGGCTTCTTCTAACTCTAACTGTGCAAGGGTACCGGTACTGTTTCGTTTTACTTCTAATGAGGCAGAAGGTGTGGTGGTACCAATACCCAATCTTCCGGTATCGGTTAGCGTCATATAATTGGAGCCTTCATGTCTAAAATCCAGTCTGCCTGCACCCACATTATTGATATAGCCATTTGCCCCACCGTGACCTAATTCTACTTTATTCACTTCAGAAGCATCTGAAGCAGCAGAAATGATACCGGCAACTGCTAATTTAGAATCTGGCGTGGAAGTGCCAATCCCCACATTATCTGCAAAGTAGTTAGCAGTACCACCAAATCCCCAACTAAAATACGTACCGTTGTACCATAATGCTTCAGCACCATTTACACGCAAAGCAGGACCTGAAGCGATTCCTTCGTTTAGATTGGTTACTCCCGCAACAGAGAGTCTGTAATTTGGACTGGATGTGTTGATACCTACCCGATTTGAAAAATAGGAGTTGCCTACAAAATAACCTGCAAAACCATTTGCTGATTGAACCGTTGAGTGAATACCATAATTAGAAGTCCCTGTGGCAGGGGTTAAATTTACCCGTACGCCGTATTTTGTTTGGTTTCCGGTGGTATTCATATCTACATCTAATCCATAGATTGTGCCTGTTGTGTTAGCTCCAAATACAGCTTCGTAGGCTTTTCTTTCACCTGTGTTTCCAGTAGAATTCATTTCTACATAGTGTCCTCGTATGTCGCCACCAGCAAATTCTTCAAAAATAGAAAAGGAGCCGTATTTTGTGTTATTTGAGGAATTTCTAAAACGGTTATACATACCGTATTGAGTATTGGTATAAGTGTTTAACGTGTTAAAATCATTATATACACCGTACAATAAACCTTGAGCACTAGCAGCGTAAGTATTTAACATTCCGTATTGGGATATTCCTGTTGGGCTCACCGGGAATGTATTTTTAATACCGATTCGATTCCCATCTGCAGTTCCTGAATTTGGTAGGAAATTATTTACTCCAATTTTTTCACCATTACCAGTAGTATTAATATTGTTATTTAATCCGGTTATAATCCCTGAACTTGAACCGGACAAATCAATATGTATCCCTCTTGACTGCCCTGATCCTGAGCTGTTTTTAATCAAATTTATACCATAGGTTAAGACTGAAGTATTATCTGTTTTAGATATATTTACGGCACGTGTGGTACTTCTAGTTTCATCTATATCTAAAGCGTAATCTGCTGTGTTTTTACCTATTGCAACATTGCCTTGTGTAAATATATCATCTGTTATTGCGCTTGGTGCAGCGGTTGTTCCTTCAGCAAACCAATCTGCGTCTTGTAGTGAAGACAAATCTACAGTTTGAGCTACTACACCATCGTTTTCTACTTCAAGGGTAAGCACGTTTGTACCCGCATTAAAACTAAAGGTATCTATGGTTTGGTCGTCTGTACCTAGAGTTGTTGGGTCTACAAAACTTAATTGTCCAGCCCCATCGGTTGTCATTACTTGGTTGGCGGTACCGTCTGCTGCCGGCATTAGGTACCTGTTAGTGGTAGTGTTTCCAAGAGATGTTCGACCTGTAAAATAAGCTGCATATCCGTTTGCTACATCTTCAACAGAGGTTCTAACACCATAGTCAGGTCCTCCTCCAGTACCCGTTAAATTTGCATAAAATCCATATCTGATGCCCGTGCCAGAATATAAACTCGCATAATAACCATACAGACTACCAGATCCACCTCCTAACCTTGTATATGCACCATAAAGCTGATTACTCGATGCTGCAGATATATCATTATGAATCCCGTAAAATGTACCGTAAATTGGAGATGAAATTGGGTTAGGGATAGCATTTCTTAGACCGTATTTTGTTCCTGTTGAAGTGGAATTAAAGTAGTTATATAATCCAGTTTTAGTGTTGGAATTATCATTTCCGAAAGATGTAGCAAAACCTCTTTGATCTGATGCTCCTGTACCAGCAAGGTTTGCATAAAAAGCTGTTTGAGTATTTGAACCTGTTCCAAAAAAAGAAGAATTTATACCCAAAATATTAGTTGATGTGCTAGATGTTGTAATATCGGAATCTATATTTTTGTAAGTATAAATGTTATTGACATCAACAGTTTTAGAAACTTTTATTCCTCCACTAATATCACTTGGGCTAGTTATTGTCATTTTTCCTGTATTTACATTAACATCTCCGGTATTAACTCCGAGATTACCGTTATTAACAAATACATTACCTTCTGTAAAAATATTGTCACTAATGGCATTTGGAACAGAGGTGGTTCCAAATTTATACCAATCTGCATCTGCACTATTAAGTGCCAACCAACTGGTTGTTGTATTATCCCAATAATAAAATCCGGGTGGATTACTTCCGGAAGTGGTGGTTAAATACACCATCATCCCTTGTTGATCTGCTCCGGGATTGGTTACCGGAAAGGCATCAACACGCGGGATTAAGATACCATCGGTATTTGCCGGTGTAGCAGGATTGGAAACGGTGATGTCTAAACTTGCTTTTGGGCTGGTATTGTTGATGCCAACCTGTGCATATCCTGTGATACTTAAAAAGGAAATAACGAGTGCTATAATTTGGTTTTTCATGATTTTTTTTTTTTTTTAATCTAAATAATAGGTCATAGACAAAGTAGGTAAGTAGAATTTGTTAGACTTTGGGATCGAGGGGGCAAAAAAAGGCTACGGTGCTAAGTTAGATAGGTTAAATTTAAAAAACCTCTATGAATTCATAGATTTTTTGTAACCGATATTGGGTGTAAATAGCCAAGGTTAATGTACTTCTCTAGTTGGTAGGTTAGGCTTTGTTTTCTTTAATTTTTTAGTTATCTATACATTAGTTTTTTAAACAACAAAACTTTAGATACATTGCATATCGTGCTTTTAAGGCTTCTAATTTATTACCGGAATATTTTTTATGTGCTACCAAAACACTATTTTTAGGAATTGCTTTTTCCACCTTCCCCGTTATTTATTTTGTCTTCTAAACGTTGCATGGCGACTGCTTTATCCTTACTGCTAATTTTAGACTTCGTGGTGGGTTTGCTTTCTTCCCATGGGTCTCTCACTTCTTGGCAAGCTTTGCTATCGTCGTCGGGTTCACAGCCTAATAATTTACCAACGCTAATAAATCCGTTTGTGAAATTTTTTGAAACATTTGATTTGCCTAATGTTTCTCTTATATTCTTTTCAAATTTCGGTGTTATTTGGGCAGAGATACCCATAGTGGTACATAAGAACAGTACTGTAATAATTATTGTTTTCATTTATATTATTTTTTAGTTATCTAATTGAGGTTAAAATTGATATAAATTTGGGGTTTTATATTTCCAAATCTATTTAGCTGGAAAACATTCCATCTTGACATAGGTGTTATATCTTAATCGCATCGCATTTAATTTATAACCGGGGTGTTTTTTCAGTGCATTTAAAACTTGTTTTTTTGAAATAATTTTTCCTCCGGCACCTTTTAGTAATGCTTGTTCAAAATGCTTCATTATTTGTGTTAACTGCTGTTGTCTAAAATCAGAGCCATCTTGATATTCAACCGCTTTTTTAACCTTATCGAACTTTTGTTTTACACTCATTATTTGTTCGCTACAAGGTCTTTCATCCCAAGGGTCGCATAAATCATCTTGGCAAGGGTCTTTGTCCCAATCACAAATCATCAATTTACCAGTTTTAATAACTTTATTGGTAAAATCTTTTGAGATAGAAGGGTCTTTACTTAATAAATTTCTAATGTCTTTTCCTGGGAACTGTGCAACAGCACTAAAGGTTACAAGAAATAATAAAATAAATACGGATTGTTTTTTTGTATTCATGATTATCTTCTTTTATGGTTAAAAACTAAGTTATCTGGATTTGGTAGAAATAACCAAGGTAAATTCACCTTCTTCCAGTCCGTCTGCACCGGTTACTCCTATTACCATCCTGTATGGATTGTTTATGGCGACTAAATCACTAACAATACGCGTGTGGTCTTGAGTTTTTCCTCTTTTGGGACGATCCCATTTGTGGTCTGCTTCACAACGGATACAACGAGGTAAATTTGGAACCAAATCGTTGCTGTTTACTCCTATTTCGTATGCATACACACTAAAGTTTGCATTGGGGTCTTTAGGAATTACCGTAACTGTAATTTCGCTGTATTTTGGTATAATTCCGGTAAAGAAAACATGTTTTCCTGTAAATTTTTGTTTTTGCGTTTCCGGGAAGCATGCGTTTTGGCTACTCCAAGCCCAAGAAAGATCGTCTAAAATAATACCTTGGGTTAAGTTTCCGGTATAAGCAACATCTTGATTGGGTACGGGTTCTACTTTGTATACGGTGGGTTGGTCTTGTGCGTTCATTGTAAATGTAAAGATAAATAGTAAAAGGGAAATTATATTTTTCATTTTTTTTAGATTTAATAATTTTAAGGAAGCGTTGTCTATGAGAAAACAACACTTCCCGTAAAACTTGATTAGTTTTTTTTATTAGTTTGCAACTAGGGCATTTAATATGTATTCGAATCTATTTCCTACAGAAATATTTCGCAATTCTACTTTTAATTCTTTATTTGAATTTACTACGAATATTTTTTTGTTTCCTCGTTGATTTTTTTCAAAGGTTTGACTGAAATTATTTAATGATCTCCAACTTCCGTTAGATCTTTTTTCCCAAACTCTAATAGTAGCCCTTGCGTTGCCACCAGTTCTTCTTACAATAATTCTTGCTTTTCCTGTGCAAGAAGATTTTGTATACATCGTTTTGTTCATTTGCCCCATTAATGTACCTGTGTATTTTCTGTTATCACGAGTAAGATTTTTAGAAGGACCAGTCATTTTTAGTTCGTAACTAAAAGTATTGCCCACAGACTGGTTAACGATTTCAACCTTTACGGTTTTGTTTTTTACTCCAGTTAATGTTCGTGATTGCCATCCACTAGGGATATGCGGACCGTTATCGTACTCAATTTTTTTGCTAGGTTGTTGTACATTGTCTATATAAAAATTTACTTGAGTTTCTGCTCTACCGGCTGTTTTTCTAATTTTAACAGTAATACTATTGTCTGGAGCAACTACTGATACAACACCAGGACTTACTGAATATACTTTACCGGTTTTACTTTTTAATAAGCGGTTACAAGTTTGTCCATTTGCCGTAAACGAAAATGCGGTTGCAATTAGTAACAAAAGAGTTACACTGACTGTTTTTTTTAAATGGTTTAAAGTTTTCATAATTAAAATTTAATTTGTTAATGAATGTTATTTTGATAGTTCTAAAACAAGTTGGTAAGTTAGTCTTCAATGTTTAATTTTTTATAGTCCCTATTTTTTCTTAATTACATCAAATAAATAAAAACGGTTCTTTTTTGAAGCAAGAAATAAATTGCTGATGGTTTTTCCTTTTCTGTTTTTTAAGTAATACATTACGGCATATTCGTTTTTGTTTTTTGACGTAAAATATTTGTATCCCATCACCATTTTAAGTCTGTTTTTCCATTGTTTAACAACCTGCCCTCTCTTAACTTTACTGAGTTTTGTTATAAAGGCTTTTTTACCTTCTTTAGAATCAAAATAAACAGGTCTTACATTGGGATTCAATTTTAATGATCCAAAACTTGCTTTTCCTAGAATTTGACGTTCTTCTTTAGATAAGCTTTGACTAGACGATTTCTCATCACAAAGTGTATATTGAGGTGTATCTTTTCCATATCCACAAGCAATAACCTCAGAGACTGCTTTTCCTAGTCTGCAATAGAGATCTAAAGTAGCACAAGGATTTCCTTTTAGTGCTTTTCCTACCTCAGTAGCTGCATCTTCTACTGCTTGTGTTTCCCAAGGTCCTCCACCAAGACCCGAGCCATTAGGATGACACCATGCACCGGGAGGGCAAGGGAATTCTTCTTGTTGTGCATTTACATTTACGTTAATCGACAAAAATAAGATTGCTGTAATTAATATTAATTTTTTCATAATTGTGGTTTTTATATTGTTAATGATTGTTATTTTAATAGTGCTAAAGTAGTTTGGTTAGATTGTTTTGCTATCTACGAAAACCCATAGAGGTTAAAAATATATGAATTCATAGAGGGAATTGTCTGAGTCTTCAGTGGGCAGTCTTCAGTGGGCAGTCTTCAGTGGGCAGTCTTCAGTAGGCAGTCTTCAGTAGGCAGTCGTGAGGTGTAAGGATAGCGTTGTTGAGTTAGTGAGGAATTTACAAATCATATGATACACAAATCGAAAAAAATCTTCAATAGCGGTCTTCTCGATACTTTCAACAAGTTGAAAATCTACCTCTTGTTAGACAGGCTCGAATACCTTTTTGTTTCTAGTTTGCTGTTGCAGTATGCAGTCGTGAGATGTGAGTTTAAAAACTTGTTAATCAAAAAGATAATAAATTATAAACGTTATATAAAGTTGTTTTAAAAGAAAATAAAACAAGAATTAAAAGTACACTTTTAACGAAAAATTCGGGCTAAAGCCCAAACTGTATTCCACTATTTTAGATACCGTAACATTTCCGGCTTGATCTTCATTTAATTTGTATCTAATGTCTAACGTGTTTTTTGTATTCAAAACATTAAGTAGTGACATATTGGCTTTTAGCAATCCTTTTTTCGAAAATTTCCAAGTATATTCGGCAGAAATATTCACTCTATAATAATCGCTTAATCGGGCAGCGTTAGGAGCATTGTAATTTAGTATTTCTTCGCCATCTTGCATACTGTATTCATCTCCTTTAACAACTGTTGTATAGGGTTTACCGGTACGCCATATTATTCCGGAAGCTATTTTAAAATTTTTATATGAAAATGAACTTGCCAATGTAACCGAATGTCGTATATCGTTATTGTTAGGGAAAACAGATGGTGTTAGATTATAAAATTCGAAATTATTTTTCATATACACGTAACTCAACCAAATACTAAAAAAATCGGTTTTTTTATTCATTATTAATTCGGCTCCTTTTGAAATGTAGTCACCTTTTTCGTTGCTAAATTGAAACTGATTTTGAAATGCTTGTTCTCTGGTAGTTATATCGAGCCCTTCTTTAATAAAACCTTGTAAATTAATGTACCAACCTTTCTTTTTATACAAAATACCCACCGAAAGTTGCTTGTTTTTAATAATGGGAGTGTCTTTATTATCTACTAAAACCCATCTTCTTTTTTCTATGCCTAGAAAATCACTTTCAAAATCGATACGTTGAGTAATGGTTTGGCTTTTTATTTCGCCTTGTGCTTCTGCCGAAAATCCGTTGCCTATTTTTTGATAAACACTAAAACGAGGTTCAGCCAAAAAGGTATTAAATTTTGCAAAATAATTAGCTCTAAGTCCGGCATTTATAACGGTTTTATTTTGAGTTGAATGGTATTTAAAATTGAGATAACCCACGTGCGTACGCAGTACTTTTTTTTCGTGTAATCTAAATCTTGGTAAATTTATGTCTTGTGTGTTTGAAACACCGGTTTCAAAAAATTGATACCCTCCTTGCCACGTAATTTGTGTAGTGGATTGTAACTGCGCATCTAATTTTAGACCGGTTTCTATAATTCCGTTTCGTTGAAACTTTTGTTGGTTGCTAAACAGATTGTCATTATTGGCGTGTAATGTGTAATCTGATTTGTAAATCAAGGCGTTGGTAGTTAAACTCGTGTTCCATTTGTGTTTCCAGGATGCTCCTAAAGCAAAACTTTCTTGTTCTAATTCATTGGTAACCGATTGTTGATTTTGAGTATTTGTTTCGGTAAGATTTAATGCGTTTTCAAGAAGTAAAAAATGCACTCGAAACATATCTTTTTCACTCAAATTAAATAAGATATTTGTTCCAAAATCCAAGAACTTAAAATCTTCTTGGGTTTTAATGGGTATTTGATTGGTGTTTTGTGTGTTGTCTATTTCTACTTTCTGAAAAATGCGATCGGTAAATGTGTGGTAAAGCGAGCTTGTAAAAAGATTGGTTAATGAATTTCGATACGCTAATTCTAATCCCATTTTTTTTGAGACGGGAATATAAAGTGCTGCGCTTGCATTAATAAGGTTAATGCCCGCCATTCCGGTTAGCGAATCGGATAGGGTATTTCTAGATTCCATAGCAATTACACTTGAGGTGCTTTCGCCATATCTGGGATTGGTTCCGTTTTTAAATAGGGTTACTTTTTTGGTTAATTCGGGATTAAAAGCCGAAATTAATCCGAAAAAATGACTGTTTTGAAACATTCGCATATCATTCCATAAAATTAGGTTTTCGCTATGCGAACCACCTCTAATGTTTATGTTTGAAATGGTTTCATCAACACTTTCAACTCCGGGTAATGCCTGAATGAGTTGCAGCACATCGTTTTCTACTTGTCCGGGAAGTAAACCAAAATTTTCTGTGTCTATCGTAGTAGCACCGTTGTATTCTTTTTTTATCCCTTTGGTTAAGTAATTAGTTATTAAAACCGTCTGTAATTGGTTAATGCTTTTTGTAACCAAAATAGATGTGCAAGTATCTGAAAAAGAGGTAGCTGAAACGGTTACTGTTTCAAAGCCTATAAATGAAATTTGAATATCACTATTTTTATATTTTTCAGGCAAATAAAAATAGCCTTCTTTATTACTTGCCGTGATAAACGAATCGCCTATAACTCTAATGGTAGCTCCGTCAAGAATTTCTCCGGTGTAGGCGTTTATAACTTTTCCGCATAAAATTTCCGAATTTTTAATCAACTCTATGGTAATATACCGATTGCTTACTTCGGAAAAATGAAGCGGCGTGTGTTTATTCAAATAATCTAAAACTTCGTTTAATGAAAGACTATAATCAGGCTCTTTTATCTGAATACCTCTTACATCTTCGGGAGCATACGAAAACCTAACTTGAAAAGTTTCTTCTATTTGAGTTAGTATTTCTGCGAGTGGTTTGTTTACAGAAGTTTCCTGTCCAAATCCTATCCAGATAGACAGGAAGAAAGCAATAAAGGTGAAACAATTTCTTGTTTTATTTTGCATAGATGGAAACTTGGTTATCACTAATAGTAAACTTTAATTGTAACGGTTTACAAATAGTTTTTAGTGCGGTTTCCAGATTTTTATGTGTAAAACTGCCCGTAAAACGTTTGTCCAAAATACGATTAGATTTTGTACTTACCGTAATGGGATACTGTCTTTCTAATTCTTTTATAACGTCACGTAATGGGGCATTTTCAAAATGACTTTCTTTTTGTACTACCCAAAGTGGTGCTTGTATTTGGGTAGGTTTAAAACTAATAATTTTGTTGTTTTCAACTCGTAAATTGTTTCCAGCCGGAACTTTAATAATCGTGTCCGGAAGCGTAACTTGTACCAATCCTTCATAACAAACTACCGTAAATTTCTTATCTCTTGCATATACATTAAACTGGGTTCCTAAAACAGCTACTTCGCCTAAAGCAGTTTTTACACGAAATTTTTTTCCCCTGGTAACTTTAAAATAGGCTTCACCTTCTAGCGAAAGTTCTCTTTTTTTATCCCATGTTTTTTTATTAAAAGCTAAGGTAGATTTTGCATTTACTAATACTTCAGATTCATCCGGTAATTGTATATTTTTGGTTTGAGCTACTTCGGTTTTTACAGTTGTATTTAACGAATTAATGTACTTGTAACCAACAAATAAAACAGCAAGTACAGCGACAATTTTTAAAAAGGTTGTAAGTGGATTTAATTTTTTTACCGGAATGTGTTTTTTTGTAGCTAATTTATTTTTTATTGCTTTAAAATTAGCTTCTTGGTTAAAAGTAGGAGGAGTTAATGTTGCAGAAGCGTCGCTTATTTTTAAATACGAAGCAAACTCCGGTGATGCCTTTAATTGAAGCATCTCCGCCTCGGTAAGTATTTCTCCGTTTAACCATTTATGTAGTAAGTAGTCTTGTTTCATATCTTTTTGTTCTCAACTATTCAAACAGGTATCTTTAAAAATACCCTACCTTGTTTATTAAATATTTTCAATTTCTTTTCTTAAGTTAGCAAGTGCTTGGCTCATTCGTTTTTCTACTGCTTTAACCGAGATACCGAGAATTTCGGCTATTTCTCTATATTTTTTTCCCTCAATCCGGTTTAACAAAAAAGCGGTGCGCTGGGCTTCACTTAGGTTTGCAATGGCGTTTTCCAATTTTTCTTTAAATTGTTTTTCTTCAAGTAAATACTGCGGATTTTGGTTATCGGTATTACCGGTAACCGTCTCTCGGTGTTTTAATACAACCTTGTGATGGGCTATTTCGTTTAAAAAAGCATTATTTACCAAGGTATATAAATACGATCTTGCTTTTTCTACAGGAACTTTGGCACAATTTTGCCAAAGTTTAATAAATGCATCTTGTACCAAATCGTCTGCACGAGCACTATCGCCACACTTAAAATAAATAAATCGCCATACCGATTTACTATGCTCGTTATATACCTTATTATATATTGTTTCGGAACAAACCGACTCGGATGTATCCATAAAATGTTTTTTTCGCTCCAAAATTAAAGTTTTTTTTAAAACAAGGTAGGGTGTTTTATTAAAAAGCTGTTATACTTGTAACTATGAAAATAATCTATAAAAAATGTTGTCACTTATGTTTTTACTTATTAAAGAATACAAGAAAACAATTTTGTTTTCGCTTATGTCGTTTGTGGTGTTGTTAGGGGTTAGTTGTCAGAAAGAAGAAACCGAGTATATAGACACTACAGATAAAGATACCATTACCGCCAATTCGGTAATAACAACCATTCTTGGTAGAACTGCCCAAAATGAAGGGTCTTGGGATGATATTATTGACGGTACATCTTGTGCCGCTATACAATATCCGCTAACGGTTATAGCCAATGGGCAGGAAGTAACATTACAGAGCATAGCAGACGTCCAACTTATTGTTGCCATCTTTGCGCAATTTCCTAATGATATAGACACGCTCGAAATTGTTTTTCCTATTACACTTATTATGTGGGATTATACAGAGGTTGAAGTAAACTCGCAAGAAGAACTCAATCAAATAATTGCAAATTGCATCTCAAATGGGCAAGGTGATAATGAGATTTCCTGCATTGGTTTTCAATACCCTATTACCATTTATACTTATAATTCGGCTCAAGAACAAACAGGAACCGTTGTAATAAATAGCGATTTTGAATTGTTTCAGTTCATTCAAAATCTGGATGAAAATGATGTGTATAGCTTAGACTTTCCGGTAACGGTTATTTTAGATGACGGTTCTACACAAACCGTAAATAACACACAAGAATTGCAAGATTTAATCGAATCTTGTGAAAACAATACCAATACCAATCCCGATCCAACACAATTTGAAACCGATTTAACTACCGGAGTTTGGTACGTAACCTATTATTTTGACGATTATGACGAAACAGATAATTATCAAGGTTACCAGTTTGTATTTAACACAAACGGAAATGCCACAGCATCTAACGGAACATATACCGTGAATGGAAGTTGGGAATATAATTATGATGATAATATTCCCGAATTCGAATTGGATTTTGGTGATATTGTTCCGCTTGATGAATTAGATGAAGATTGGGAAATAATTGAAGCATCTTCAGAGATTATAAAACTTAGAGACATATGTAGCGACGGTAGTGTAAACTATCTAACTTTTGAGCGTAATCCCAGTACGACAGGAAGTAATGAGGATTTAAACAATTTAATACAATACCTTACTACCGATTCTTGGTTTGTAAATTTAATGAATGATAGCGGAGAACATAAAACTTGCGATTTTGTAGCTTATGAATTTTATTTTGCCGGTAACGGAACAGCCCAAGCCGTTTCAACCTCAAATACCGTAACGGGTTTTTGGGCAGCTCAAATGAGTGACGGACAGTTAGAAGTTATTTTAAATTTTGATACAAGTGGAAGTAATGACTTTTTTGATAATCTAAATGACGATTGGGAGGTTTTGCTATCTTCTAATACAGCTGTTAATCTCAGAGATGTGACTGGAGAAAGTGGCGAAACCGATTACTTAAATTTTAAAAGAAATCCCTATTCCGGTTGTGGTGGCGGAGGTACTACAGCAACAGATGTAGAAAATATAATACAAGACGGACAATGGTTTGTTGCAAGTTATCTGGATGAAGGTGATGACGAAACTTCAGATTATGCAGGATATACGATAACATTTAACAATGTAGGTTCTGTAACAGCAACCAACGGAACCAATACTAATTACGGAACTTGGTCTGTTACCGGAACTACCGGTTCATTAGAACTATTACTTGATTTCGGTACAGACGAACCTTTTGAAGATATAAACGAAGATTGGGATATTATTGAAGCATTAACTAATAAAATTACGCTTCAACATATAAGTAGCGGAGGTGGAGTTTATGATCTTATTTTAGAAAAATTATAACACTTTACAATATTTGAATTAATCTATAAAAATAAATTGTTTGGTTGTTAGTTGTTATGAAAACCGGTGGTTTTAAAATATATAACCTCACAGCAAAGACCCATCAAAGGATGGAGAGCAAGTTTATAATAAAATAACTGCCGGTTTTCTTAAACTAAAAACATATTCCTAAAATTCTATATTATGAAAAATTTCATCAAAAAAATAATATTGATTCTATTTCTAAGTGCTTCAATTTCTTGTTCTACTTCAAACGACAGTAATGATGATTCCTCTAGCAACAATTCTGCAGATACAACTCAAATAGAAAATGCAGCTCAATCCGGAACTTGGAGAATTACCTATTATTATGATTCTGACCACGAAGAAACCAACAACTTTACAGGTTATAATTTTACGTTTAATTCAGACGGAAGTTTGATAGCTGAAAATGGAAATAGCACGGTTACCTGAACATGGTCTGTTACAAGTAGCTCGAGTTCTTCATCAAGTGATGATAACCATTTTAATATCTTTTTTGCCGCTCCACCAAATTTTGAAAAACTTTCAGACTATTGGGAAATAGTAAATAGTTCATCTAATAAAATCGAATTAAGAGATGTTAGTGACGGTAATGGTGGCACAAATTTTCTAATGTTCACGAAAAATTAAACAGTCTATATATCTATCCCCAATTTAAAAATCATCTTGATATTTTTTCAGGGTGGTTTTTTCAATATTAGAGGAGGGCTTTTTATAAGTAACTTGTTACTGATATAGAAAACGAATCGGAAATAGTTAAATCCAAAATACAACAGATTTGAAAAAAAGTTTTATCCTTTTACTTTTGTGTATCTTCTCACAAAGCATTCTAGCGCAAGATTTGCCCTCTAAATTTTTAAATTTTTATAGTTATAATTTTGATTATAAGATTAATAAAAAAGTAAAATTAAAAGCAGGTAACCTTTTTAGTATTGATGCAAAAACTTATAAAATGAATTTCACTCAGTTTAAATTGGGAGCAACGCTAAGATGGAACAAAAAACTATCTTCCGATTTTTATTACAAACCAATGCTTTTTAAAGGAGCTACAAAAGATATTTGGTATCATAGATTAAGTGCAAACCTCACTCATAGAAGCAAATTATTTAGGTTGCCCTTA
The DNA here is from genome assembly GCA_015490835.1 of Flavobacteriaceae bacterium. GTDB lineage: Bacteria > Bacteroidota > Bacteroidia > Flavobacteriales > Flavobacteriaceae > Marifrigoribacter. The sequence continues at coordinate 25,592 of WFXA01000170.1, forward strand.
AAAAACACAATTACCACCGAAGTTTTTTCACCAAGCCCACGAAAACACAAATATCGTTTTATTTATACTGCAAAACTATCATTTAAAAACAAAGTATTACCCCTACGGGCTACGCCCTATATAAAATACCAATTGTATTACTATTTAGGTGGTACAAAAGTAAATTATTATGACACTACAGGAACTCAACTATTGGCTACTAATTCGCCAGACGGATTTCATCGGTACCGGTTAGGAACAGGAGTGCGTTTTAGACCTGTAAAGAAATTTTATGTTACCCTTTATTATATCTGGCAAGAAGAGTTTAATATGAAATCTTCAAAAAACAGAGAACTAAATATCCCAAATCAAAGTCAAACCCGAATAATTAATCCGTTTAACGATTACCAAGTGGTAGGATTAAGTTTTAGTTATTCTATTTAATAACATATTATTGAATTAAAAACCCCTAAAACCATCGAACTATGAAAATTAAAAGAACCATTATTTGCAAGGGATTATCCAACTATAAACTAAATAAAAAAATAAGCAAAGTGTATACACCCAAAGCCGGTGATTTAGCTGTCTTTAAAGTATTGGAGTTAGGAAAACACACATCTCTTCAAGGCGAAAACGGAAACAACCTATATATTTTTCCGGGTGACTATATTATGGCAGCCTTTGGAAACCGATATGCAACCGATCAGTTTGAAGGTTATGTGCCTAAAGAATACCATAAAGAATACCACGTATTAGGAAAAGGAGGAGCTATAGGTGTTTTAGCATCTATGCACGCCAAACTCGAAGAAAAAGGAACAACCAATCTTCAATTAGTTGGATATGTAGTTGATGAAAACGATAAAGATAAAATTATTAACACAAAATATTTAAATAAAGAAAAAATTAAATTCAATCCTAATAAAAAGCGTCCTTACCAAATTATTTTATCGTTAGGTTCTGCTATGGATAGTGGAAAAACCACTACGGCAGCATTTTTATCTAGAGGGTTGCAAGCAGCAAAAAAGAAAGTAGCCTATATTAAACTTACAGGAACGGTTTACACAAAAGACCGCCACTTGGTTAGAGATTGTGGTGCAAATTTAGCTATCGATTTTTCTACCTATGGTTTTCCATCTACGTACTTGTGTACAAGACAAGAAATGCTGGACTTACATGAAACGCTTCTCACGCAAGCAGAAAAAATAAATCCCGATTACGTTATTATTGAAATTGCAGACGGGTTATTACAACGCGAAACAGCCATGCTTTTAAAAAACGCTAAGTTTATGTCGCAAATAAATGGAGTTATTTTTTCGGCAGCCGATAGTTTGGGAATCCTTTCCGGTATACAATTACTCAAGCAACAAGGTATTCAACCCCTTGCTGTAAGTGGTTTGTTTACTGCGAGCCCATTATTAATAAATGAAGTAGAAGGGGCTGTTAATTACCCGATATTAACTTTAGAAAAATTGGCAGAACCAAGTGTTTTAGCTATATTAGAAAAAAAAGTTAAAGCTGCATGAAGAGTATCCAAAAACAAAAATGGGAATTAATTAAATGGTTTCTAAGCAAGCACAAAATACTATTTGTGTTTACCATTGCTTACGGAATTTTAGCAAACCTGTTTGTAATACTTATTCCGGTAAGCTTAGGAAAGTTTTTCGATTTTTTATTTGGTTATCAATCTCATCGAGCAGCTTATTTAGATAAACTTCCGTTTTCGTTTTGGGACACCATGCCTCATTATTTGTGGTTTTTAACAGTACTTATTTTATTGCGATTTATATTTCAATTTTTACAACGTTATTATACGGCTGTTTTAGGCGAAAAATTTGTAAAAAAACTGCGCGAAAAACTTTTTGTACAACAACTTAAAATTCACACAGAGGTATATGATGATAGAGGCACAGGGAGGTATTTGCTTAGGCATAGTGGTGATTTAAAAAGTATTCAAAACTATTTAACAAGAGGAATTATACGTTTTGCTACCGATGTAATTTTATTACTTATGGCAGTTCTGTTTTTATTAAGTATAAATACCACTGTTTTTTTAGTCATTACATTAGGTTTTGTTTTTACGGTGATTGTGGTTTACTTTTTAAATAAAACGCTCTTTAAAACTTCTGTAAAAAGGCGAAATACTCGCTCCGGATTACTCTCTTTTGTAAGTCGACAGTTGCAAACTACAAAAGCAATTAAAGCCTTTAACAAAGAAGCAACCGAAATTGGAAAATACAACAAAAGATCTTTAAAACTATACCAATCTAGTGTTGCGTTTCAAAAAATATACAACTTAATATACACACTTATACCCGCTCTTTTATATGGCATATTGGTTATCGTTTTGTTTTTTGTATACGAAATAAAATTGCAAGAAAAAAAGTTGTTTAATGCTGGCGAAATGTTAGGATTTATATTACTTTTTATAACAATTTTACCAATTTTTAGGCGTGTAATACGAGTTGCAACCGTTTGGGAATTGGGCAACATTTCGTTCGGAAAATTAATAAATGTATTTCACCTTCCTACCGAAATACCGATACAGTCCAAAAAACCTTTTGTATTCAAAAAAGGAGAACTAGTTTTTAAAAATGTCTCGTTTTCTTATAAAGAGGAACAACACTTGTTTAAAAACTTGAATTTTAAAGTTAAACACAATTCCATAAATCAAATTAAATTAAGCAATGGTCAAGGAAAAACTACGCTAGTAAAACTTTTAGCCGGTTTGTATTTACCAAATAAAGGTGAAATTTTTTACGATAACCAACCCATATCACAATTAGATATAAAATCGCTACGAAAAAAAGTAACCTTTGTTTCTGATGAATTTTCATTAATTGGAAAAACCGTTTTTGAGGTTATTTCGTACAGTCGAAGTAAAGAAAAACGTGTAAAAGCCCAACAAATCATCGATTTTTTTCAAAATAATATTCCTTCTTCAATGAAGCTCTCTTTAGACGATAAAGTAAAAGAAAGAGGTTTAAACCTGTCTAAATCACAAAAGAAAATGCTTTTGTACGCTAGAGCTGCACTATCTAATAAACCTATTGTTGTAATTGAAGAGCCCATTCGTAATTTAGAAAAAAATACCAAAAAAAATATTCTAACGTGGTTATCGGAAGTAAAAAATAAAAAAACAATCGTCTTTTTGTGTTACACTTGGCGCGAACCCATTGTAAAAATAGATCACGTTATTTCAATTCCAAAACAATAAATTTTGCACTTATGAAACGTCTTAAATTTCAATTTTTAACTCTCATTCTTTTACTTATAACGCTTTTTGCTTCTTGCGAAAAAGATACGGTTATTCTTACCGGATTACTTCCTACTTACACAATTGAAGATGTAACGGTGCAAGGACAAAATCTTAAAAAAATCACAGGAAGTATTAACGAGTCTATTACTTTAAGCAATAGCAATTCCTATTTGTTAAGCGGAATTGTATTTGTAGAGGATACACTAACCATAGAACCCGGAACGATTATTTATGCAGAAACAAACCTCTTAACAGCACTTATAATTAACCGAAAAGCACGTATAGAAGCAACCGGAACAGCAACAGCTCCTGTTGTTTTTACTTCGGTAAACGAAATTCAAGGAAACGGACAAAGCGGCGATTGGGGAGGTATTCATATTAACGGTCAAGCATCTTTAAATACAAGAAGTACAGCTCTGGCAGATATTATTGGTAAGTACGGAAGAACCGATAACTTAGTAAACGACGAAGATAATTCCGGTGTAATGAAATACCTTCGAGTAGAGTTTGCAGGCAAAGATATAAATGGTTCTGCAGGCGCTTTCAATTTAAACGCAGTAGGAAGCGAAACTCAAATTGAATATCTACAAACCTATAAATCTAACGGACAAGGAATACGTTTTAGAGGAGGAAAAGCCCGATTAAAATATGCTTTAGCAACACAAACCATTGGTAAAGGATATCGTTGGGATGCCGGCTGGCGTGGATATGGTCAATTTTGGATAGCAAACTATACCCAAGCCGTTCAAGACACCTTAACTGCTATTGAAGGACGAAGCGGTGCACCTAACGACCCGCCCGTTTCGGCTCCCATACTCTCTAATATTACTATTGTAGGAATGGGAAACACCGGTGCGGATCCGCAAGTAAGAGGTATTCGGTTTAGAGATTCTACCTTGGGAAAGGTGTATAACTCCATTATCACTCAATGCCGTCGTGCAGTAAGAGCAGATTATTCGCAGTCTACTATTGATGCAGGAACCTTAGTTTTTGCCAATAATAATTTATTTTACAATCAACCCGATTATTATGTGGGTGCTTCAGGCGATACTTCAGTTTTTGGATTACCACAATATAACAATACTTCTAATGTGGTGTCTATGAATGGCTATATCGGAACCGATACAGGTGGAACTTTTTCTATACAAACTATCGATAGTTGGTTTCATACGGTAAACTATAAAGGGGCAGTACCTTCGGGAAACAATTGGACACAGGGCTGGACGAGGTGAATTAATAGATTTGTTATAAGTTACTTAAAACCAAATAAAAAACTAATTATTTAAAATACGCTTTAGTACTATTTCAAATTCGGTTCTGTTTTTAGATTTTTTTAAGATCTTTTTTATCACCAAACTATCCAGTTCAACAGAGAGAACCGCTGTGAGCATTTCTCTTTTGCTTGCATGATAATTTTTGTTTTGTAATAATTCTTCTGCAAGTTGGGCAATATTGTTAAATTGTTCTTTTGTGATGGGAACGACTGCATTTTTTCCACCGTTATACACACCCGAAGAACTGTTTTTTGCAGCTATTGGGTTGTATTTTATCTCTGTTGGGGTTATGGAATATGAGTTATTATTTTGGTCCAAGTAAAAATACATGTCGGCTGGTTTGTAGTTTGTAGATTGGCATCCGGTTAGTAGTAAAGGAAGTAGTAAAAAGTATATAAATTTCATAGTTGTAGATTAATACAAAGGAGGGAAATCAGTTGGATTTACTTCATTCATTATCTCATATACTTTTTCAAAAACATCCTCTACCGATGGTTTTGAAAAATAATCGCCGTCGGTTCCGTAAGCCGGTCGGTGTTGTTTTGCCGTAAGGGTTTGCGGTTTGCTGTCTAAATATTGATAGGCATTTTGCTCTTCTAAAACAGTTTGTAATATATATGCCGAAGCTCCTCCCGGTACATCTTCGTCAATCACCAACAAGCGGTTGGTTTTTGCTACACTTTTTACAATGTCATGATTTAAATCTAAGGGTAATAATGTTTGAACATCAATTACTTCTGCATTAATTCCTACTTGCAAAAGTTCTTTAGTGGCATCTTCAACTATGCGCAAGGTGCTTCCGTAAGAAACCAAGGTTATATCGGTTCCTTCTTTTACGGTTTCTACCACGCCGATAGGTGTTTTAAATTCGCCTAAATTAACAGGTAATTTTTCTTTTAATCGGTATCCGTTAAGGCATTCTACAACAAGAGCCGGTTCGTCTGTTTCTAATAGTGTATTGTAAAAACCGGCAGCTTTGGTCATATTTCTAGGCACTAAGATGTACATTCCTCTTAATAAATGAATTAACCCACCCATAGGCGAACCACTATGCCAAATACCTTCTAACCGGTGTCCTCGTGTACGCACGATAAGCGGGGCTTTTTGTTTTCCGAAGGTTCGGTATCGTACAGTAGCTAAATCATCGCTCATAATTTGAAGACAATACAGGACGTAATCTAAATATTGTATTTCGGCAATAGGTCGTAACCCACGCATTGCCATTCCTATTCCTTGCCCGATAATTGTCGCTTCGCGTATTCCGGTATCGGATACTCTAATCTCACCAAATTTTTCTTGTAATCCTTCCAGTCCTTGATTAACATCGCCAATTTTCCCGCTGTCTTCTCCAAATATAAGCACGTTGGGGTGGGTTTTAAAAATGGCTTCAAAATTATCTCTCAACACCAATCTAGCATCTACTATTTCGGAATTTTCATCGTACTTGGGAAGTACTTCTTTTATAGAAATAGCTTTGTTTACAGTTTCAGAATACAAGTGTGCACTGTATTTGGGCTGAATGATTTCAAAGTAATTATGAATCCAATCTTGCAGTTGTTTTTTTGCACCCGATTCTTCAGAAGCAACATAACGTAACCCTTTACGGGCGGTTGCAATAATATCTCTTCGTAGCGGCGATTTTTCTTGAGCCAAATCATCACTTAATTTTTTAATAAAAATCTTATTACTGCTGTTTTCTGATAGGTTAGTAAGAAGGGTAATTGCTTCTTGCTGTTCTTTTATTTGAGGTTCTATAAAAGCTTTCCAAGCACGTGTTTTTCCTTCGCGCACTTGTTTTTTTATGTCTTTTTCAAGTTGTACTAATTCTTCGTCGGTGGCAATGCCGGTTTCGATTATCCATTGTCTCATTTTTACGTTACAATCGTGTTCTTTTTCCCATTGTAAACGTTCGGTACTTTTATAACGTTCATGCGAACCACTGGTAGAATGTCCTTGCGGTTGGGTAAGTTCTTGTACGTGAATTAAGTACGGAATGTGATTGGCACGTGCATCGTCTCCTGCTTTTTGATATACCTCGACAAGAGAGGGATAGTCCCAGCCTTTTACCCGAATAATCTCGTATCCTTTTTGGTTTTGAGTACGTTGAAAACCGCTTAGTATTTCCGAAATATTTTCTTTGGTGGTTTGATCTTTTGCGTGAACCGATATTCCGTATTCATCATCCCAAACACTCATTACCATTGGGACTTGTAATACACCGGCGGCATTAATGGTTTCCCAGAATAATCCTTCGCTGGTACTGGCATTTCCTATGGTTCCCCACGCTACTTCGTTTCCGTTGATGGAGAAATTGGTTTTGTCGGGAATTCCACTAAGGTTTCTATATACTTTTGAAGCTTGCGCAAGACCTAAGAGTCTGGGCATTTGTCCGGCGGTGGGGGAAATGTCAGGGCTACTGTTTTTTAATGTGGTTAGATTTTTCCAACTTCCGTCTTCATTTAAGGTATGCGTAGTAAAATGACCTCCCATTTGTCTACCGGCACTCATGGGCTCCGATTCTATTGTGGTGTGAGCATATAATCCTGCAAAAAATTCTTCGATAGTAAGTTTACCAATTGCCATAAAAAAGGTTTGGTCGCGGTAATAACCACTACGCCAATCGCCGTTTTTAAATGCTTTTGCCCAAGCTAATTGCGGGACTTCTTTTCCGTCTCCAAAAATTCCGAATTTGGCTTTTCCGGTAAGCACTTCTCTACGACCTAACAAACTACATTCTCTACTGGTAACAGCAATTTTATAATCGTTTAAAACTTCGGTCTTAAAATCTTTAAAAGAAAGCTTGTTATTGGTTTGAGAATTTGTTTGCATAGTACCGTTTTTTACCTTGCAAAGGTAGTAAAAACAACCAACTTAAACAATACTCTTTTTTTGAAAGAACAACAGTGATTTAATTAAAATAGCAATTATTTTTTACCAAAAACACCTAATTTGATTAAAATAATACGAATAAGCAAAATAAACGGAAAGCCATGAAGAACGACATCAAACCAATCTATCAGGTTCATTCCGTTTGCTCCTCCGGCAATCCATTTTAATTTTCCCAAAATATGTGGTTCGGGGAAAAAGGGGGCAAACCCCAAGGTAAGACATAGCAGTATTATTAATTTGGTATCGTTTACGATTCTTTTCATAGTTCAAATTTATAGTCATTTCAAAAATATGTATTCTGTCTCTAAATTAATGTAATGTTAGAAGTTTTGCTTAAATTTTGTACTTTCGTTTTAATGAATTATCTCGCACATATATATCTTTCTGGAAATGATGAAGGAATCATTATTGGTAATTTTATTGCAGATGGCATTAAAGGAAAGAAGTATAAAAAATTCCCGAAATCTATTCAAAAAGGTATTTTATTACACCGCGCTATCGATTCTTATACCGATACACATCCTATTGTAAAAAGAAGCACAGCAAGACTTCATAAAAAACATGGGCATTTTAGCGGTGTCGTAGTAGATGTGCTTTACGATCATTTTCTAGCTAAAAATTGGAGTGATTATAGTAAAATACCTTTGAATGAATATATAACGAATTTTTATGATTTATTACAAAAAAATTATGCTATTTTACCCAAACGCATTCAAAAAATGATGCCGGCAATGCTTTCTGAAAACTGGTTGCTAAACTACCAAAGTTTACAAGGCATTAGTATTATATTGAATAAAATGTATAAGCGAATTAATAGAGAAACCAATTTAAATTTTGCTATTTTAGACTTTGAAAAACATTATACCGAATTTGAAACCGATTTCACCTGGTTTTTTAAAGAGTTGATTAACTATGCAGAACAAAAACAAACCGAATTATGAAACGAATATTTTTATTGCTACTATTTATTTCCTTTCTTTCTTGTAAAGAAGATGTCCCAACAGAAATATTAAAAAAGCAACCAAATAGAGGATTAGTAACCAATAAAGCGATGGTTGTTTCGGCACGAGCCGAAGCTTCAAAAATAGGAAATGACATACTTAAAAAAGGAGGAAATGCGTTTGATGCTATGGTTGGCACCGAAATGGCGTTAGCTGTTTGTTATCCTTTTGCAGGGAGCTTGGGCAGTGGAGGTTTTATGGTGTATCGAACCCAATACGGTGAGAAAGGGGCGTTAAATTATCGAGAAAAAGCACCATTGGCAGCATACAGAGATATGTATTTAGATGAAAAGGGTGAATTTATTTCAGATAAAAGCAAAAAAGGACCTTTTGCAATTGGTGTTCCCGGAACCGTTGCAGCTATTTTTTCGGTTCACGAAAAATACGGTACACTTCCTATTGAAGAACTTTTAAAACCTGTTATTGATTTAGCGACAAACGGATTTGTCATTACCGAAAATCAAGCAAACCGATTAAATCATTACGCTCCAATGTTTAAGGAAGTTAACCAAGAGGAAAGTATTTTTACACAAACTTTTAAAGCCGGAGATACACTAAAAAATGTGGCTTTGGCAAAAACCTTACAAACTATTTCGGACAAAGGAAGAAATGCTTTTTATAAAGGCGAGATAGGTAAAAAATTAGTAAATTTCATTCAGAACAAAGGTGGAATTATTACAGAAAAAGATTTAGAACTATACGAAACCCAATGGCGTGACCCCATTGAGTTTGATTATAAAGACCTTCACGTTATTTCTATGTCTCCACCGTCTAGTGGCGGTATTTGTTTGGGTGAAATTTTAAAAATGATAGAACCTTATGATATTGAACAATATCCGCACAACGGTGTAAAATATGTACAACTACTTACCGAAGCCGAACGCAGAGCTTATGCCGACAGGAGTTATTATTTGGGCGACCCTGATTTTGTTTCTATCCCAATAGATACACTACTAAGCAAAGACTATTTAAAAAGAAGAATGAAAAATTTTTCTTGGAATAAAGCCACACCTTCCGATAGTATTTCTTACGGAAAAATTTCAGGTTATGAAAGCAATGAAACCACACATTATTCTATTGTAGATCAGTTTGGAAACGCCATTGCCGCAACCACTACACTAAACGGAGCGTATGGTTCAAAACTGTACGTAAAAGAACTGGGGTTTTTCTTAAACAACCAAATGGATGATTTTAGTGCCAAGCCGGGTACACCCAATATGTTTGGTCTTATTGGAGGTGAAGCTAACGCAATTGCTCCACAAAAACGAATGTTAAGCTCTATGACACCAACCATTGTAGAGAAAAACGGAAAACTATGGATGACGGTTGGTACTCCCGGAGGCTCTACCATTATAACCTCGGTGTTACAAACCATTTTAAACGTGTATGAATACGATATGTCTATGCAAGAAGCCGTAGATGCACCAAGATTTCATCACCAATGGCTTCCGGATATCGTGCAGTTTGAACCGATGATGTTTGATATAAAGGTATTAGATACCCTAATTGATAAAGGGTATCAAGTAGATGAAAAAAAATCGAGAATCATAGGAAAAGTAGATGCCATACTGGTTTTGCCTAACGGAAAATTAGAAGGCGGTGCCGATAAGCGTGGTGACGATGCCGCAGTCGGGTTTTAATTATTTATTTGCAAATGTACCTTACGAACCTTTGAGTGTTTTTATAATGCTTAAAATACTTAGTTTATCTCTTTGACTTATTTAATATACCTTTATATTTGCACTAACTAATACAAATTCATGAATAAGTTTTTTCTTTTACTACTTGTTTCTTTTTTGCTTTTTTCTTGTGCTACAAAGAAACAAATACTCTATTTTCAGGATATTGATGACCTAGACAACCGGAACATCACAACCACTTTCGATCC
>WFXA01000171.1 GCA_015490835.1 Flavobacteriaceae bacterium
TTCTTTAAGCAGTTTTGATTTTCCGGCTCTATTGGTGTGCATCATAGCAACAATTATGTTATCTGCCGAGGCAACGAGATCCATTGCACCTCCCATTCCTTTAACCATTTTTCCCGGTATCTTCCAGTTGGCAATGTCGCCATTTTGTGAAACTTCCATAGCACCAAGAATGGTTAAATCTACGTGTTGTCCGCGAATCATAGAAAAACTCATCGCCGAATCAAAAAATGAAGCTCCGGGCAATGCGGTAATCGTTTGCTTTCCGGCATTTATTAAATCGGGATCTTCCGTACCTCGACAAGGAAAGGGTCCCATTCCCAGAATTCCATTTTCGCTTTGAAACTCTACTTCTATATCATTACGCACAAAATTAGCAACCAAGGTAGGAATACCTATCCCCAGATTGACATAATAGCCGTTTTTTACTTCCTTTGCAATGCGTTTTGCGATTCCTGTTTTATCTAATGCCATTGTATTTGTTTTGGTTTAACAATCTCTTACGGTACGTTGTTCAATTCGTTTTTCGTAGGTTTTACCTTGAAATATACGTTGTACGAATATCCCCGGAATATGTATTTGATTCGGGTCTAGTTCTCCGGCAGGAACCAGTTCTTCAACTTCGGCAACGGTTATTTTAGCTGCACCGCACATGTTGGGGTTAAAATTACGAGCTGTTCCTTTAAAAATTAGATTTCCGGCAGTATCTCCTTTCCAAGCTTTTACAAAGGCAAAATCTGCCTTAAAGGCGTGTTCCAGCAGGTGCATTTTTCCGTTAAATTCGCGTGTTTCTTTTCCTTCTGCTACCTCGGTTCCGTATCCTGCGGGCGTGTAAAATGCGGGTATTCCGTTTTGGGCGGCTTGGCATCTGGCTGCCAGCGTTCCTTGCGGTATTAGTTCTACTTCCAATTCGCCACTAAGCATTTGTCGTTCAAATTCGGCATTTTCACCTACATAAGACGATATCATTTTTTTAATTTGTTTTTTCTGAAGCAATAATCCCAATCCAAAATCATCTACGCCGGCATTATTTGAGATACAGGTTAGGTTTTTTACATTTAATTTTACGAGTTGTGCAATGGCATTTTCCGGAATTCCGCTTAAGCCAAAGCCTCCAAGCATAAACGTCATTGAATCTTGTACGCCTTTACAAGCTTCTTCTACATTAGTAACTGTTTTGGTTATCATAATTGGTATGTTTTTTATTCAAATTCATCAAAATCTTCATCTTCAAACTCTTCGTTGTTATCTTCTTTCCACTTTGAGCAATCGGTTTCTATGGTAAGTTTTCCGGGTTTTTTAAAATTTCCGTCCGATACATTTAGCGTTTTATCTGCATAACATTTTTTCATATATAATGCCCAAATAGGTAATGCCATTGTAGCACCTTGACCGTAGGCGATGCTTCCAAAATGTACAGATCGGTCTTCTCCTCCTACCCAAACTCCGGTAACCAAGTTTGGGACAATACCCATAAACCAACCGTCGCTGTTGTTTTGAGTAGTCCCTGTTTTTCCGGCAATGGGGTTTTTAAATCCGTACGGATAACCGGTGACTACGCTTTTATAAACCTTATCTTTACGCCATGTATGTCGTAACCTACTCCCCGAACCGGATTGCGTTACACCCTCCATAAGACTTAGGGTTACATAAGCTACTTCTTTGCTAATTACATCTTTAGTTTTAGGAATATTTTGATACAGTACGGTACCGTTTTTGTCTTCGATTTGAGTTACTAAAATCGGATTTATATGTACACCTTGATTGGCAAAAGTACTATATGCTCCAACTAATTCATAAAGCGAAATATCCGGGGTTCCCAATGCTATTGAAGGTGCGGGAGGAATATCTTTAGTGTCTATTCCCATTTTTTTAACCAATTCGATTACCGGTCTGGGTCCTACTCTATCTATTAATCTTGCTGTCACAGTATTAACTGAGTTTGCCAGAGCTTCTTTTAAAGTAAGCATCCCTCCATAGCTTCCTCCGGCATTTTTTGGTGTCCAAGGTTTTAATAAACCGTATTTACCTGCTTCTATGGTATATTGGGTATTGGGTAGTGTATCGCAAGGAGACATATGCATTTGGTCTATTGCCGTGGCATATACAAAAGGCTTAAAGGTAGAGCCTACTTGACGTTTTCCTTTTTTAACCATATCGTATTTAAAAAACTTATAGTTTATCCCTCCTACCCATGCTTTAACTTCTCCGGTTTGAGGAGTCATAGACATTAATGAAGATTGCAAAAATCGCTTGTAATAACGAATTGAATCTCTGGGAGTCATTGTGGTATCTATATTCCCTGACCAAGAAAAAATAGTCATTGGTTTTTTAACATCGAAACTTTTTATGATTTCTTTATCGCTTTTTCCTTGATTTTTCATAATACGCCATCGGTCGCTCCGACGCATAGCAGAATTAATAATTTTATCAATTTCTTCTTTAGTAACGTGTCTAAAAGGAGCTGTCTTGTTTTTTTTATTTTGAAGGTCAAATTCTTTTTGAAGATTGCGCATATGTTGGTCAACTGCACTTTCTGCATAACGTTGCATTCGAGAATCGATGGTGGTGTAAATTTTTAATCCATCGCTGTAAATATTGTAATTGCTTCCGTCTGTTTTCGGATTTTCTTTAATCCAATCATGCATAAAAGATCGAATGTATTCTCTAAAGTAAGTAGCAATGCCTTCGTCGTGACCTTGCGGTGTAAAATTGATTTTTAACGGAAGTGCTTGTAGCGAATCTTTTTGGGCTTCGGTAATGTAACCGTATTTTTCCATTTGTCCTATTACCACGTTTCTTCGGTTTCGTACACCTTCCGGATTTCTTTTTGGATTGTAAAGGGATGAATTTTTAAACATTCCCACCAAAATAGCCGATTCTTGAAGGTCGAGGTGTTTGGGAGCTTTATTAAAATAGATGTGCGCAGCAGATTCGATACCAATGGCTTCGTTTACAAAATCGTATTCATTAAAGTACATCGTTATGATTTCTTCTTTGGTGTAGCGTCTTTCTAATCTTGTGGCAATAATCCATTCTTTAATTTTCTGAAAAGCTCTTTCTAATTTACTTTTTGAAACTCTGTCGGTAAAAAAAAGTTTTGCTAATTGTTGGGATATGGTACTGGCACCTCCACGAGATCCTAAAAATGCAAATGCTCTTAAAGTACCTTTTGCATCGATACCGGAATGGTCGTAAAACCGAGCGTCTTCGGTTGCTATTAATGCCTCTACAAGATGCTTGGGAAGTTCTTCGTATTGTACGGGCGTTCTATTCTCTTTATAAAATTTACCCAAGACTTTTCCATCGGTTGAAATGATTTCGGTAGCAAGATTTTTTTCGGGGTTTTCAAGACTGGTTTCGTCAGGGAGACTTCCGAATACTCCCCAAGAAGCTAATAAAAACAGAAGAAAAACAACCAATATTCCACCTGCAAAAATCTTCCAAAAGAGTTTTCGGTATTTTTTATTGGGATCTTGTTGTTTTCGTTTTGAGGTTTGTTGTTTTGCCATTTAATGTGGTTTTACACATAATTTTACTAATTTGATTTTTCGATACTATAACCTACATCTATAATTCCTTCAAGATTTGTAACGCCGTCTACTTCGCCATTATTGCGTACTGCTTGTTGAATGATGAGTTTATAATTTCCTTTTTCGGGAAACCTTACGTTTTCTTTATACCATAATTTATTTTCTTTTGCGTCTCCCAGTCCGGTCCCCAACCAAGTGCCGTCCGGATTTGCCATACGGTACTCTAACGTATCTGTAATTGTTTTACCATGAGGAAACTCCATAGAAACTATTAAAAAAAGATTGTTGTATTTATAAGCATTGGTGTTTTTAACAAGCAAATAGATTTGATAGGTTTGTAACGAATCGGGTTGCATAAAAGTAAATACAATTGGATTGTTTATTGCCCAACCATTTTTAAGTGTTTTTGTTTCACTTAAAATTACATTAGATTGACAACTATAAAATAAACTTCCAAAAAATAAAAGTATAAAAAAATTACGCATTCCTTTTTTTATTTTGATTTCTGTTTCGGTTTCGCTGGTTGTTTTTAGGGTTGTTTCGATTATTTTGTTTTCGATTGGTTCTTCTTTTCTTTTTTGGTTTATCAAAACGAGTTAAGCTGTCTTGCCCAACTACATTACTAAAAATAGCATCTTTTGATATTTTTTCAACTTCTACATATTCTTCAAGGCTTGCCGGTTTGTTTCCTTTATTATTTAATTCAATAATTTCATTTACCTTTTCTACCGGTATTTTATGCCAGTTTGCCGAATCATCGAGATAAGCATACCACATATAGCCTCTAAAAATATCTATTTTTTGGCAAACAGCAGTACCTTTTTGAGTTTGAAGTTTTTTATCGGTTTTGGGAAAAATTTCTAACGCTTCAAGATAGGTATCGAGTTCATAATTAAGGCAACATTTTAACTTGCCGCATTGTCCGGCTAATTTTTGAGGGTTTAATGCCAATTGTTGGTATCTGGCAGCAGCAGTATTTACCGATCTAAAATCGGTTAACCAAGTAGAACAACAGAGTTCTCTCCCGCAAGATCCAATTCCGCCCAATCTGGCTGCTTCTTGCCGAAACCCAACTTGTTTCATTTCAATTCGGGTACTAAAAGCGCGAGCTAAATCTTTAATGAGTTGTCTAAAATCAACCCGTTCTTCGGCGGTGTAATAAAATGTAACTTTAGAGCCATCGCCTTGGTATTCGACATCCGAAATCTTCATTTTTAACCCCAATCGCATGGCAATTTCCCGAGATTGTTTTTGTACATCGGGTTCTTTATTACGCACTTTTTGCCAAATATCAATATCTTTTTGGGTGGCTTTTCGGTAGATTTTTGGTAATTCTTCAATTGGTGTTGTAATTTTTTTCTTTTTTAATTGCACCTTAACCAACTCTCCGGTAAGTGTTACTATACCAATGTCATGACCCGACATAGCTTGGGTAGCAACAACATCTCCCATGCATAATGAAAGATTGTCGGAATTTCTATAAAACTGTTTTCTTCCGTTTTTAAAACGAACCTCAACCACATTAAACGGAGTAGCCGAATTAGGAAGGGAGATGTCTGAAAGCCAATCAAATACCGTTAATTTATTACAACCATCTGCGCCACAGGTTCCATTATTTTTACATCCTTTTGGCGTTCCGTTTGAAGTTGTTGTACAAGTTGTACAGCCCATATTTTTATATATAATGCCTTCTTCTTAGATAGAAAAAAGTCTTGCGTTAAACATTAATTTTTAAGCAGTAAAGATACCAAAATAAACAGGAAAACAAACTGGTAATAACAAACAATGGTTTGTTAATTATTCTTTAACGATTATGATTTTGGGTTTTTCGCTAAATTTATATGATTTTAAGGAGAAATACGTTAAAAAAAATAGTCCTAAAAATGCAAGAATGAGAAAATATTTTCTTTTATCATAAGTTGGTTTTGAAACTGTTTCGCAAACACCTCCCGGGCATTTATAGGTTTTCCAATACATTTGTTTGTATAGCATACAGCCTAAACAAATTCCGAAAACGGATTCTACAAACATTAAAAATAAACACAGCCAACAAATTGCTAATCGGATGGGAGAAATTATATCAAAAATAATATAATACGTCATAATTACTCCTAACATTAAACCTAAAAACCAAGCAAATTGTTTGGGTTTTGCTTCAACCCAATCCGGTTGCTGATTGCTGACTATTAACCCTCCAATAAGCATATAAGGCGCATATTTCGGGTTAATTAAAACGCGTACAAAAAACTCTAAAATAAACGTGATGGAAAACAGTTCTGCCCAAAATATAGTGCGGTATAAATGAACCGAAAAAAGACTTAACAAACCCAATAAAAACATAATTCCTGCGCTGGCTCTAGCTTCTCGTTCATTGATTACTTTATAATCGTAATTGACAACGGTTTCGCCAAAATTTAATAAAATACTCATTACTTATTATTTAAAGGGTTTATAACCGGAGTTTTCTATTTTACGTGAAATAGATTTTGTGTTGGTTTTAGTTGAATCAAATTCAACAACAACCTCATTTTCAGAATGTGAAGCTTTAACACTTACAACACCGTTGATTTTTGAAACAGTCTCTTCAAGTGTTACTTCGCACCCAACACACGTCATTCCGGTAACCGGAATTCGTTTTTTTATAATATCAGATTCTTTAATAACAACAACTTTTGTTTGAGGCGTGTTTTTATTAAAATTACATGAAGTACTCAATAACAATACTGTAATTAGGGATAAAAGTTTCTTTTTCATAATAACGAATTTAAATTTAACGCAAATATGAAACGTTGATAGAGGGGGTAACCAAATTAATTTCACTTTTTTTTGTTAAGATCATTAATTCGGTTTTCAATAGTTTGAATCTCTTTTAGTTTTTGTGTTAATTGCGATAACTCTAAATTTGGAAATTCATTTTTAAGAAATTCAATTTTTTCTTGATTCCCACAATTTCCAGGACACGAATCTACGGCATTTACAATCCCAATAGCAAGTGCTTTGCGGTATACTTCGTCCAACAACAAATAATGCGCTTTTTGCATAGCTTTATCAATAGATTTAAACTGAATATTAATTTGTTCAGGGTCCTTTCCCTCATCCAACATTTTTATTACACCATTTATTTGACCGCTTATGGTTTTTAGTCTTGTTTTAATATCTAATACAAGGTCTGAAGGAAGTTTTTGAATTTCTTTTTCATCTGTTTATAATTTTATATTTTGTTTATTTTCAACAAGTTACAATCATTCCCATGTGTGTTTAAAAGCAATCATGGATGTTTC
>WFXA01000172.1 GCA_015490835.1 Flavobacteriaceae bacterium
GGGTAAGGTTCATAGCTTGAATTTCTTCGAGCGATTTGTTTTGGCGGTAATACATCATTACTCTTTTATAAATAAAAGTAAGCATATACATACTATTTTTTACATCCTGTAAAGAAGCTAAATCGCCATGTCCCGGAATGATTTTTGTGTCTTCATTTGCAAGCATCGTAATGTCTTTTAAGGCTGTGATTACTCCTTCTACGCTTCCGCCGTTTTTTATATCAATATTTGGATACATTTTGTTAAAAAGTATATCGCCGGTATGTATTACATTGCTTTTCGGAAAATAAACAATAGCATCTCCATCTGTATGGGCGTTGTGTATGTGTTTTATTATAATTGTTTCGTTATCAAAATAGAAGGTTAAATCTTCTTTAAAGGTAATTTGCGGAAGTGTGATTTTTGGTGGTTTTGTAGCTTCAATTTTCCCATTTTTGGAATTAGTTTTTCTAATTTCTTCTCTTCTGTTACGCATCATTTTTTCTAAACCGGTGCGAACGTTTTCTTGCGAAAAAATAGTAACACCTTTTTTAGCTAAATAGGTGTTTCCTCCGGTGTGGTCACCGTGCATATGGGTGTTTATCAAAAACTTAATAGGATTTTTACTAATGCGTTTAATGTCTTTTACAGTTTCTTCAATGTTATCGGCAAATTGGTCGTCTACCAAAAAAATAGCGTCTTTACCAATAACTACACCAATGTTTCCACCCTTACTTTGGTACATATAAATATTGTTGTCTATTTGTGTAAATTTAGAATTGTTTGCTTTACCAGAATCGGTTTGCGCAATTAAAATTGAAGAGGATAATAACAGAAAAAATAAAGTTTTATAGTACATAATTTGGTATAATTTTTTTTGCAAGTTACTAAAAAAGTTTTGATGAATTTAAGGTTAATTTTTATTGCAAATGTATTTGGCTATAATGTATTTAGTTATAGGCTTTAATGTTTTACCGGTAAGCGGATGTTTACCATAATAGGTGAAGTAATCATAGTTGCCGGCGGGGTTTTTGCTGTACCAAACAATGGGTTCGTTTTTTATAAAAAATGTGGTGTTGCAGGTAGGATGTATTTGTTTTAGGTTTTGCAATATATCCTCATTGCAATAAACAATCTTTCTTTGCGATAGTTTTTTAGCATTAAAATTCACCTTTATATATTCTTCGTTTTGCCATTGCATCCAACAATCTTTTTTAGGAAAATATAAAAAAGATGCTACTACAATAATGATGACTCCGGCGATTAAAATGGGTAAAATCTTGTTTTTTTTAATTTCTCTAATCGATTTTGTTTCGGGGTTTTTGGTTTTAAAATCTTCAAAGTCATGATAACTTAGAAATTCACATAGCCCTTGAACCACCTTTTCTTGTTTTAAAACAACCGATTTGTTATTCTTAGCTTTATTGTAATGGTTTTTTAAACTTCTTCCGGTGTATACAATTTTTTTCTCTTCTAACATTTCAGAAAGAAACTCGGCACATTGTGACTCAGACGCATCAATGCCATGTTTTGTGGCAAATAGATTTTTAGCCTTTTTAAAAGCATCGGTTAGTAGTTTTTTGTGCATAGCCACGTATTTTTCATAATGACTAAAGATAGGAATTTTTTTGGAAAATATCCTTCCGAAAAATTTCGGTAAAGCTTCTGTTAATTTTCCAATCTAGCCCGTTTTCAGGTTATTTATTTGTATCAGAATTAAAGCAGCCTCCGGTGTAATGAGGCAAGTTACACGGTTTTAATTCGGGATGACAAAGTAAGGTTTTTACCTATTTGAGAAGCAAGGTTTTATCTTACTTGTGTCGTCCGTCAAGCTTCTCATCATCCGTTTAGCAGGGTGCTATCCGGTAGGTTTCTAATTTTTAAATTTATTAAATCATGAAAAAAATAAGTTTTATTTTGTTTATGGCACTCATTACTTTTGCCACGTTTTCTTGTACACCAAGAAGCTTGTCTGACGAATCAATAACCAAACAAGCCTGTTGCGGTGAAGAAGGGCAAATACCGCCTCCACCTCCCGACGGAGGAACCGGTGGATAACAGTTTTACTATTATACCGGTATAAAACCGTAAGTTTTATTATTTTAGAGGAATGAAAATAGCGCTACTTTCATTCCTCTTTTGTTGTATAACCGGATTTTCGCAAAGCGAAAAAGACAGCATTACCTACTACCGAAACATACTCCTTAATCCTGAAAAACCCGGAGATTTAACCAAAGCGTATTTGTTTTTTGAAAATCAAATAGAGCAAAAGAGAAAACAAAAAGACACCTTAGGATTTATAAGCGATTTGCAATTACTATCCATTGCACAATACAATATGGGGCTTTATTACGAGAGTGAACAAGCTGCTACCGAAGCTTTACAATGGGCAGAAGCCCAAAAAATCAACAGTAAAAAAACGGCGCCTTATAAAGTAGGGTTGTACAACTTATTGGGCAACTACTATAAAAACAGATTTAACTATAATAAAGCCCTGTATTTTTACATGAAAGCTTTTCCGTTTGCCCAAACCAGAGACAGTATTATATTGTTAAACAACACGGCACTGGTTTATAAAGAACAACAAGATTACACAAAAGCCGAAACAAAATTAATAAAGGCACTGAAAATGATTGCGCAAGATACCGCTTCGGTAACCTACAACCGGTTACTGGATAATTTGGGTTTTATTCAGTTTAAATTACACAACCCGCAAGCACTTACAACATTGCAGAAGGCGCTTCAAAACCGGATTGGTAATAACGATTTAATAGGAATGTTTTCCAGCAACCGGCATTTGTTTTATTACTATCTTGAAAACAATAACAAGCAACTTGCCGGCAACAGTGCATACCGGTGCTATGAAATAGCAAAACAATTAAAAAGCGGTTCGTATATAAAGGAAGCTCTTTCACTTTTTTTGCTTTTGGATGAAAACCAAAAAGTACAAGAATATAAAACTGTTTCAGACAGCTTAGAAAGAGAAAAAAAAGTACAACAAAACAAATTTGCGGCATTAAAATACGATATCGATAAAGAAAAAACCAAAACACAAGCCTACAAACTAAAAGAAGAACGACAAAAACGGTTAAAAACACTTTTTATATTAGGATTTTTTTTGCTGGTAATAGCTTCGGTTTTTTTCTTTTTTTATAACAGAGGAAAATTCAAACAAAAAACCCTGAAAGAGATTTACAATACCGAACAATCTATATCAAAAAAAATACATGACGAACTGGCTAACGGAATATACCAATCTATGGTTACCATACAAAGTAAAGATTTTAATAAAGAAGCCGCTTTGGAAAGTTTGGAAACCGTTTATCAAAAAACACGAAACCTTTCCAAACAAACCGGAACTATTGCTACCCGATATTTTAAAGAGGAATTACAAGCATTGCTGGGTACTTTTAATACATCAATCACCAAGATATTAACCAAAAATTTTGACACCATAAAATGGGAATATCTTTCGGAAGAAAAAAAACAAACCGTTTATAGAGTATTGCAAGAATTACTAACCAATATGCACAAACACAGCGGGGCATCACTGGTGGTGATTTCGTTTTATCAAGAAAACAAAAAAATAACCGTTATCTATGCCGATAACGGAAAAGGGTGGAAGGGAAAAAAAGGAAACGGACTTACCAATACGGAAAACCGTATAAAATATTTAAACGGAGTTATTACCTTTGATGTGGGAAAAACAAAAAACAGTTCTTCTTCAACAAAAGGATTTAAAGTACTATTTACGGTATAATGTTTAAAAAAGTATTAATAGCAGACGATTTAATAAGTGTAAACTCGGGAGTAGAAACGCTGTTAAACGAATTGCACATACCTCAAATAACCAAAGTGCAGTATTGCGACGATGCCTATTTAAAAATTAAAGAGGCGCATAAAAACGGGCAAGCCTATGACTTGCTTATTACGGATTTATCTTTTATTCCCGACCACCGAACACAAAAAATAATTTCGGGAAAACAACTTGTGGTGGTTTTAAAAAAAGAATTTCCAAAACTTAAAATAATAGTCTATACCGTAGAAGACAAAGCCGGACTGGCAGATAATTTAATTAACACACAACACATAAACGGTTATGTTAGCAAAGGCAGAAACGGACTTGCAGAATTAAAAGAAGCCTTAAAACTAGTAGCAAAAGACAAAACATACATATCGCCTGCCATACAACAAATTATAACGGGTTCTGCCACAAAAAACATTACTCACAACGACATTATTTTACTGCAATTACTTTCGCAAGGGATGCCCCAATCACAAATTTCAAATTATTTTAAAACGCACCAATTATCTCCTTCCAGTTTAAGTGCCATCGAGAAACAGCTTAACAGGCTTCGCGATTATTTTGGAGCCAAAAATGCCACTCATTTGGTTTCGATAGCAAAAGATTTGGGATTACTGTAAATTTTTTGCTCTCCTTACGGAAAACCGTAAGGTTTTGTAAAACAAGCGTTTTAACTTTGGTGTGTAAAAAACAAAACATGCAAAAAATACAGACTGCTACGCAACAAGTTATTTCACCAAATTATAACTATAAAAACGATTGCTTTTGGGTACTTACACAAAACAACCGGATTTATTTAGGTTTTTTTAATGAAAAAGAAAGTGTGTTGGTGGAGGGGTTGTTTAATGGGGGTTTTATAATGTAGTTAACTAATTAAAAAATATAAAATGAAAAAAGTTACATTATTATTAATAATAGAAACTATCCTAATAGTTTCTTGTGGAAAAAATAAAGAGGAGCAAATGTTGTATGACTATCAACAAAAAAATGCAAAAGTTTTGAATTTTGACCTTGATGACCTGGATTTTAAGATTATCAGTGTAGAAAAAGTAGCAGATATAAAATCTTCAGATAGTATGAAGGTTTTAAAACAAAAACTAGCTGTATATTTGAAAAGAGAACCGAAACAAACATTAATTGATACTTTAAGTTTTAAGCACGTTAAGGATATTTTAGATAAATTAATAACTCAACAAGATACACTGTATAAGGGTTATCAAAAATTAGTCTTGTCTGCGATTAGAAGAGGTGATATTTCATCTGAATATAAATACAAAAGTGAAAGGAAAAAGATAATGAAAGAAAAATTATCAAATCAAAAAACACTTGTTGAAATAGAAAATCTCGAAAAACTTTATACGCAACTTGCTGTAAATCCGGACTCTATCCTTGCATCTAAATTTAGAGTAAAATATTCTCAAAAGAATCCATTATTAGGAAATGCTAAGCAAACATTTGAAAAGATCTTTTACACAAATTCTCAACAGACTGAATTTGTGAAATCTGAATCAGTTGAAAAAGATTAAAATCTATTCACATTCAATTATTTATGTTTGATACTTTAAAGATAGTTTTAACACTCTCTTAAAAACTCTTATAATAACTATATCTATAAAAGAGATTCAGACACCGATATTTACTATTCAATATCTTATTCAGATTGTCCAGAAAAAGCATTTTAAAAATACACACAGCCTTATAATAAAAATCTTGGATGCGCTCCGGTTTTTAATTAATCTCTTTACAAATTAATCTCTTTACAATATCCCAATACTCAGCTTCCAATTTCTCTTACAAAAAAACAAAAATCCTAATCCAAAAAACGTATCTTTGCGCCACAAATAAAGAACCTTGGCAATTAGCAAAATACAAACTCAAAACACATCGATAGTAAAAATCTTTACCGAAATTACCAAAATGCGGCTTTCGGTAAGTGTGGTTTTTTCTTCATTAGCCGGTTATTTTCTGGGAGCTGAAACGGTACATCTAAAAACCGTACTACTATTGGCAATAGGAGGCTATTGTATGGTTGGTGCTTCTAATGTGTATAACCAAATTGTAGAAAAAGACTTAGATGCTTTGATGGAGCGTACCAAAAATCGTCCGCTTCCAACCCAAAAAATAACTGTAAAAACAGCTCTATCAATTGCTATACTTTTAACCGTAACCGGCATCGTATTACTTTATGTTATTAATCCGGTTACCGCAATGTTTGGAGCAATATGTATCTTTATGTATGTTAGCCTTTACACACCTTTAAAAACCAAAACACCATTATCTGTCTTTGTAGGTGCCTTTCCGGGTGCAATTCCCTTTATGTTGGGTTGGGTAGCAGCTACCGGACATTTCGGAATTGAAGCAGGAACCTTATTTCTTATTCAGTTCTTTTGGCAGTTTCCTCATTTTTGGGCAATTGCTTGGTTTCTGGACGAAGATTATAAAAAAGCGGGGTTTAAAATGTTACCCAACGGCAAAAAAGATACAGGAACAGCCGTTCAAACCATTTTATACAGTATTTGGACGGTTTTGGCATCGTTAATTCCCGCTCTGGGAATGACCGGAAGACTCTATCTTTCAACTTTAGGAACTGTTTTAATGGGGCTTGTAGGTCTTGGTTTTATCTATTTTGCCATTCGATTGTACAAACAAAAAACCAATACGTCTGCACGTCAACTTATGTTGGCTAGTGTAAGTTATATCACTTTGTTACAAATAATTTATGTAGCAGATAAATTTTTAAGATAAAATGAACAATACCTTATCTGAACAAGAAATACAAAAGCGTTATTCTGAAGAAAAAGCCAAGCTCATTAAAGCAAAAAAAATGATGTTGTGGTTTGGCATTATTAGTTTAATGATGAGTTTTGCCGGTTTAACCAGTGCCTACGTGGTAAGTAAAGAACGAGAAGACTGGATAAGTAATTTCCCGTTTCCACAAGCCTTTATTGTTAGTCTTGTGGTTATTGTTTTAAGTAGTTTTACCTATTATCTGGCAAAAAAAAGCATAGCATCGGGCTTACGTAAAAAAGCGATGGCACTTTTAGTAGCCACATTTGTGTTGGGTGTTATTTTTGTAATTCTTCAATTTAAAGGATTTTCGGAGTTTATAGCTAACGGATTTTATTTTACCGGAAGCGAAAGCACCATAACCACCTCATTTATTTACCTAATTGTTTGGTTGCATTTAGGGCATATATTTGTTGCTTTGTTATCACTTTTAGTTGTAATTTATAATCATTATAAACAAAAATACAATGCTCAAAATATGCTAGGTGTAACATTATCAGTTACTTTCTGGCATTTTGTAGATATTTTATGGATTTATCTCTTTTTATTTTTCTATTTCGTTAGATAAAAAATATGTTTATTTTTGAACTTTATTTAAAACAAAATATTTTCTATGGAAGCAACTGTTGTTAACACAGGTACCGAAGGAAAAACTTGGGGAGGCGGAAACCGCCCCTTAAAAGCAAGTTACGGTAAGATGATGATGTGGTTTTTTATTGTTTCGGATGCCTTAACTTTTTCAGGATTTATTGCCTCTTACGGATTTTCAAGATTCAAATTTATTGACTCTTGGCCCATTGCAGATGAGGTTTTTACCCACATACCATTTATACACGGTGATTACCCGATGTACTATGTGGCGTTTATGACCTTTATCTTGATATTTTCTTCTGTAACTATGGTGTTAGCCGTTGATGCCGGACATCATATGAAGAAAAACAAAGTCATCCTTTATATGTTCCTAACGATTATTGGAGGTCTTATCTTTGTGGGTTCACAAGCCTGGGAATGGAAAACTTTTATTAAAGGAACTTACGGTGCGGTAGAAACCAAAGGAGGTGAAATATTACAGTTTGTAAATACAGAGGGTGAGCGAGTAGCATTAAAAGATTTTGCACTTCCCATACAAACCGAAAGAACAACGCAACAAAAAAATACAGGTATTTGGTATCAAAAAGAAAAAGAGTTGCCTGGCGTATCTGTAGAAGAGGTTAAAAAAGGATTTTTATCCGATAATTCGTTGTTGATTCGAACCCAATATCTTGACAAAAACGGAAAGCCTACTGTACTATCCAGAGAAGAATCCGTTTCAAAACTAAATAAGGATGTAATAGGTATCGTAGAAGGAGCAAACCTAATTCATAACGAGTACGGACATCCGCTTTTTGCCGACTTCTTTTTCTTTATTACCGGCTTTCACGGTTTTCACGTATTTTCGGGAGTGGTTATTAACATTATAATATTTATTAACGTAATTTTAGGCACTTATGAAAGAAGAAAATCATACGAAATGGTTGAAAAAGTCGGGCTTTATTGGCACTTTGTAGATCTGGTTTGGGTATTTGTATTTACCGTATTTTATTTGGTTTAACGTTTTAACTGTAACAAAAAATGGCACATGACAATCAAAACTTAGCAATATTTAGAGGAAAAATAAAATTTAAAAACAATCAACAAAAAATATGGGGAGTTTTTATCTTACTCTCTATTGTTACAATTGTTGAAGTAGCACTGGGGATTATTAAACCGGAAGTTTTAACACATAATTATCTCTTTTCTTTAAAAATTATAAACTGGATATTTTTAGCCTTAACTTTAGTAAAAGCCTATTATATTACTTGGGATTTTATGCACATGAGAGACGAAGTAAAGTTTCTAAGAAGAGTTGTTGTTTGGACACTGGTATTTTATATTTCCTATTTGGTTTACATCGTTCTTGAAGAGGGAGATTATATTTTTGATGTGTTTTCACAAGGATACATTAAATTTAATTTTTAAATATCTATTACCCAATTATAATAAGCTCCGTTGTTCGGGGCTTTTTTTATATTAAATTAACATTATTTTAAAGAGTTAAACGTATTTTTGCAGTATAAAATGTGCATAAACTTCTTTAAGTATTTACCAAGAATGATTAAAAACAAGTATATGCA
>WFXA01000173.1 GCA_015490835.1 Flavobacteriaceae bacterium
TATGAAATGAGCATAAACTTTTTTAAGCATAACCTACCGAAAATGATTAAAATAAGTTTATGCGAAAACAAAGTGGTTCCAGATGTTTACAAAATTTGGAATTACACTTAAAATCAAACAATTACAAATTTTTAAACAGATGAAACACCCATGATTGATTTTAAACACACATGGGAATGATTGTAATTTGCTGAATATAAACAAAATATAAAATTATAAACAGATGAAACATCCATGATTGGTTTTAAACACACATGGGAATGATTGTAACTTGTTGAAAATAAACAAAATATAAAATTATAAACAGATGAAATTAAACAATAGTATCTCGCTTTTTAGCTTAATCTTAATTCTAATATTTTTGTTTGCCTCATGTAACGAAGATTTTTCGGAGATAGGAATAGATATTTTAAGTGGACAAGAAATACAGGGAAACCAAGATAACTCTAAAACTGTTATTGCTTACAGCCGAAAACTTCTTCCGGTTGCAACCAACAATATGCCGGTGTATCAATTAGGAGTTTATAACGATCCTGTTTACGGAAAAACCACCGCAAATTTTTTAACACAAATAGGTTTATCTAACCAAGACCCTACATTTGCACAAGACGAAATTCAAGGCGAAATAGTTGTAGATAGCGTATATATGTATCTTCCGTTTTTTTCAACCATACAAACAGAAGACGAAACAAATACCTATGTATTAGACTCTGTTTTTGGCAATCAACCCATAAATATTTCGGTTTATGAATCTACGTACTACCTAAATTCTTTCGACCCCAATACCGGTTTTGAAGAATCTCAAAAATATTATTCAGATCAACAAAGCCTTTTCGAATCGCATCTTTCTTCTTTATTGGTAAATGTAACCGATTTTACACCAAGTAACAAAGAAATCATCTTACGACAAGAGCTTAACGAAGACGAAACAAATGCATTAGACACGCTTAAAAGATTAAAACCGGGTATTCGAATAGCACTAGACAAAGACTATTTTAAACAAAAAATTATTGAAAAAGAAGGCGAATTAGAACTCTTTAACCAAAATAATTTTAAAAACTACTTTAGAGGAATTTATTTTAAAGCCACCTCCAACAATGATGATGGTACAATGTTTTTGTTTAAAACAGACGAAGCAGACATAACGATTAGTTACCATTATCAAATCCCGAAACTTGATGACGATGATAATCCGGTTGTAGACGAACAAGGTAATCCTGTTTTAAAAACCATTAACAAAAACTACATACTATCCCTTTCGGGAGTACAAACCAATGTGTTTGAAAACACTATTCCTCCCGCCATACTTGGCGATTTAGCAAGCCCCAACACAATACAAGGTGAAGAGAATTTATACATCAAAGGAGGTGACGGAATCATGACAGTTATCGAATTATTCGGACCCGATAACGACCAAAACGGAATTGCCGATGAACTGGATGAACTCCGAACCAAAAATTGGCTTATCAATGAAGCAAATCTAATATTCTATGTAAATCAAGATATGGTAACCGGAGGCGATGCAGAACCCGACCGAGTATTTTTATACAATCTAAAAAACAACACGGTTTTAGAAGATTTTTCAAGAGATTATACCATTGGTTTATTGCCTAATATAGCTATAAACAGGCATCTTGGAATTTTAGAAAGAGGAGCAGACAATAATGGAGAGTATTACAAAATTCGAATTACAAACCACATAACCAACTTAATCAATAAAGACTCTACAAATGTGCCATTAGGTTTGGTTGTAAGCCAAAATGTGGTGCTTGCAAATTTTAACGATCTAAAAGAAGAACAATCACCTTCAATTACAAAGTTACCTGTTAGTAGCATTGTTGCACCAAAGGGTACGGTTCTTTACGGAAATACAACTACTAACGAAGAAAAAAAATTAAAACTTCAAATCTATTATACAGAACCTAATTAATTACTGCTTATTATGTGTGGAATTGTTGGCTACATAGGAGAAAAAGAAGCTTATCCGGTTATATTAAATGGCTTAAAAAGACTAGAGTACAGAGGATACGACAGTGCCGGTATAGCTTTATACGATGGACAAAATATTAACCTAAATAAAACCAAAGGAAAAGTAGTTGATTTAGAAAAAAAAATTTCCGAAAAACAATCCAATAAAGGAAACTTAGGTATTGGTCACACACGTTGGGCAACCCACGGAATACCCAACGACGTAAACTCACATCCACATCTTTCAAATAGTGGCGATTTGGTAATTATTCATAACGGAATAATCGAAAATTATGCCTCTATAAAAAAAGAGCTACTAAATAGAGGATATACCTTCACGTCAGATACCGACACCGAAGTTCTAGTAAATCTTATTGAAGACGTAAAGAAAAAAGAAAACGTTAAACTGGGTAAAGCAGTACAAATTGCTTTAAACCAAGTAGTAGGAGCCTATGCAATAGCTCTTTTCGATAAAACCAAACCCGATGAAATAGTGGTTGCAAAACTGGGAAGTCCGTTAGCAATAGGCATTGGTGAAGAAGAGTTTTTTATAGCCAGTGATGCCTCCCCATTTATCGAGTTTACAAACAATGCCATCTACCTTGAAGACGAAGAAATGGCAATAGTAAGAAAAGGAAGAGCTATTGAAGTAAGAAAAATTAAAGACGATTCTATTGTAGCACCGTATATTCAAGAGTTAAAACTTAATCTTGAGCAAATAGAAAAAGGAGGTTTCGACCACTTTATGCTAAAAGAAATATACGAACAACCCACCGTAATTAAAGATACTTATAGAGGACGATTATTACCCACAAAAGGAATAATAAAATTAGGAGGTTTGGAAAATTATATCGAAAAATTTACCAATGCAGACCGAATTATTATTGTTGCTTGTGGAACCTCGTGGCACGCAGGATTAGTAGCCGAATATATTTTTGAAGATTTAGCTCGAATTCCCGTTGAAGTAGAATACGCTTCCGAATTTAGATACCGAAACCCCATCATAACCGAAAAAGACGTAGTGATTGCCATTTCGCAAAGTGGCGAAACTGCCGATACATTGGCGGCAATTAAATTAGCAAAAGAAAAAGGAGCATTTGTTTACGGTATTTGTAATGTTGTAGGCTCAACCATCTCAAGAGAAACCCACAGCGGAACCTACACACACGCAGGTCCCGAAATAGGAGTGGCATCTACTAAAGCGTTTACAACACAAATAACCGTGTTAACAATGATTGCCTTAAAATTGGCAAAAATTAAAGGAAGCATTTCAAATGCCCACTATATGCTTTTGCTTCAAGAATTGGAAATGATCCCTAGTAAAGTGCAAGAAGCCTTAGAAACCGATTCAAAAATTAAAGAAATTGCGAGCATTTTTAAAGATGTTAGTAATTTTTTGTACTTAGGTAGAGGATATAATTTTCCCGTTGCCTTAGAAGGTGCCTTAAAATTAAAAGAAATTTCCTACATTCATGCAGAAGGATATCCTGCCGCCGAAATGAAACATGGTCCCATTGCACTAATAGACGAACACATGCCCGTAGTAGTAATTGCTGTAAACAGCAATCATTATGATAAAGTGGTAAGTAATATCCAAGAAATTAAATCCCGTAAAGGAAAAATCATTGCTGTTGTAACCGAAGGAGACACAACGGTTAAAGAAATGGCTGATTATATTATGGAAGTGCCCAATACACCCGAGGCGCTTACGCCATTAGTAACAACAATACCGCTTCAGTTACTTTCTTATCATATTGCTGTCATGCTAGAAAAAAACGTTGACCAGCCCCGAAATCTTGCAAAATCGGTAACCGTAGAATAATTTTTTCTTTTGGTTATTTTTGTAGAAAATCAAATTTATGTATATTGGAACTTTAAAAACAAAACAAACAATCCCTATGAAAACAATTTTTACTATTTTTAGTTTATGCTTTTGTATTATTGCAAGTGCACAAACAACCATTACAGGAAATGTAGTTGATGAGGCTTCAGCACCGATTCCCGGAGCAAATATAATACTTAATGGTACATCAACAGGAACGGCAACAGATTTTGATGGTAACTTTAAGCTTACCACAGAAAAAACCCCACCTTTTTCTATTACCATTAGTAGTGTAGGTTACCAAAGCGTAACACAAGAAGTTACCACAAATAACCAATCTTTTTCGGTTGTTTTAAAAGAAGGAAACGAATTGGATGAAGTGGTGGTTTCCGCTTCCAGAACACCGGAAAGTGTGCGTGAGTCTCCGGTAACTATCGAACGTTTTGACGTAAAGGATATCAAGTACGCAACATCACCTAACTTTTATACCAGTTTAGAAAATTTAAAAGGAGTGGATATTAACCGAAGCAGTTTAACATTTAACTCCGTAAACACCAGAGGATTTGCAACTTTTGCAAACACACGTTTCGTACAACTCATAGATGGGATGGACAACGCCTCTCCGGCACTAAACTTTGTTCTGGGTAACTTTGTAGGTCTTAATGAACTTGATATACAAAGCGTTGAATTGATGCCGGGCGCTTCCTCAGCACTTTATGGAGCAAATGCCTTTAACGGTATTTTGTTTATGACCAGTAAAAACCCTTTTGACGAAGCCGGGCTAAGTGCTTACATAAAAACCGGTCTTACTTCACAAGAAGAAGCCGGAGATAACAAGTATTATGACTTTGGTGTACGAGCCGCTCATAAATTTAGCGATAAATTTGCGGCAAAAGCATCTTTCTCTTACCTGTATGGAACAGAATGGTATGCGTCAGACACCAATCAATACGACCTAACCTCACCCGGTTATGCAGACCAAATAACCCCAATCGAAAACGGAGGGTTAGCTCATGATGCACTAAATATTTATGGTGATGAAGTTGCCGTAAATATTAATGACGTAGCACAAACACTTGAAAGTATGGGCTTAATCCCAGCCGGAGCCAGTAACCTAATCCCTTCTGTAAAAGTAGGTAGAGACGGCTATTTTGAAAGAGATGTAACAGACTATGTTGCAAAAAGCGGAAAATTTGACGGCTCCTTAAATTACAGACCTTGGGGCGATGATAAAGAAATTGTTTTTAACACACGAGTAGGTTTTGGAAATACTATTTATCAAGGTGCAAATCGCTACCAACTCAAAAACTTTATTATGTTCCAAAACAAATTGGAATTTAGAGGAGACAACTTCTTCTTGCGTGGCTATTTAACAACCGAAAATGCCGGCGATTCTTACGATATGCGCTTTACCGGTATTAACCTGTCCAAATATAAAGCTACAGAATGGTTTGGAACTTATGTAGGTGCATATCTTCAATCTGTTTTAGGAGGAATTCCCAGTGCTCAAGCCCACAATATTGCCAGAGGTGTTGCAAACGATGCCTATACTCTTGTTCCCGGAACACCCGAATTTGAAAGAGAATTTAACCGTATCGTAAATGAACCCGATGTTTCAAGAGGCTCAAAATTTATAGACAGAACCAAAATGTATGTTGCCGAAGGAAACTATAACTTTAAAAAATTACTCAATGATGTTATGGACTTACAAGTAGGTGCTTCTTATAGGCAATATTCGCTTAACTCAGAAGGCACTATCTTTACAGATTATGACGGACCCATAAACTATAACGAATATGGAGCCTATGTGCAAGCTGTAAAAAAGTTTTTAGATGATAGATTTAAAATTACTGCCTCAATTAGATTTGATAAAAACCAATTTTTTGATGCTACCTATTCTCCAAGAGTCTCTTTTGTTTATGCTACCGGAGAAAACAAGCAACACAATTTTAGAGCTTCCTATCAAACCGGATTTAGAAACCCGGATACGCAGTCGCTTTTTATAGGATTTAACGTAGGAAGAGCATTACTTGTTGGTTCGGCACCCGATAATTTAGACAGAAGACTTCCGGGAACCACGTTAACCGCAAGAGATGCTTATTTTAACGCATATTCACTGGCATCTGTTCAACAATTTGCTGCAACCGGTGACCCTACGGTATTACAAGCTGTACAAACACCGCTTGTAGAACAAGAAAAAGTACAAGCAATCGATGTTGGGTATCGAGGTAAAATAGGAGCTGTAAATGTTGATATTAACGGATTTTTTAATATCTATAACGGCTTTATAAGTAATAAATTGGTAGTATCTCCTGTTTCCGGTAGTACTGCCGACGCTTCCG
Source organism: Flavobacteriaceae bacterium (assembly GCA_015490835.1). Taxonomy (GTDB): domain Bacteria; phylum Bacteroidota; class Bacteroidia; order Flavobacteriales; family Flavobacteriaceae; genus Marifrigoribacter. The sequence continues at coordinate 6,133 of WFXA01000173.1, forward strand.
GAATTCAAGATTTGGCAACAGGAAACACACAAGTTTTTCAATTATACACCAACTCTCTGGCAGATGTAACTTCTTATGGTTTAGCAGCAGGTCTTTCAACTAAATTTGCTAAAAAATTCAAATTCGCTGTAAATTATACATTATCAGAATTTGATTTTGACCAAGCTTCAGACCCCGATTTTAGAGCGCAATTTAATACTCCAAAGCACAGAATAAAAGCTTCCTTGAGTAGCCAAAAGCTATTCAAAAACTTTGGATTTAGCGTAGATGCTCGTTGGAGAGATCAATTTCTTTGGGAATCAAGTATAGCAAATGCGGTAATGCCGGAAGCAACTGTGATAGATGCACAACTTAATTACACGGTACCTTCTATTAAATCCACATTTAAAATTGGCGGGACAAACCTCGGAGGAGATGAGTACCAAAGTGCTGTGGGTACCGGAAACATAGGTTCTATGTACTATATCTCTTGGACTATTAATAACTAAAAAAAACAATCAACGATGATACTAAATAAAATTAAATATTTTTCAATTCTGTTACTAGCGTTTGCTGTTACAGCCTCTTGTGAAACTGAAGATTATACCTTTCCGGTAGAAGAAGCACCGGCATTAGAAGCAGGTTCTGCTAATTTTTCTAAATATGTGTCGGTTGGAAATTCCCTTACTGCCGGCTATACAGATGGAGCATTGTTTATTGCAGGTCAAGAAAATGCTTTTCCTAATTTGCTGTCTCAAAAGTTTGCATTGCTGGGCGGAGGTGAATTTACACAACCGTTAACCAATGATAACATTGGCGGATTAACACTAAGTGGTGTTGTTATTCAAGAACCCCGATTAATTTTTGACGGTGCAGATATTTTACGGTTAAACGCAACACCTACAAACGAAATTTCATCACCTAATCCGGGACCTTATAACAATATGGGAGTACCCGGAGCAAAGAGCTTTCACTTGCTATCCAACGGGTATGGAAATGTAGCCGGAGTACCTACGGGACAAGCAAATCCGTATTTTGTTCGTATGGCTTCAAATCCTAACGCATCTGTGTTAGAAGATGCAGCTTCACAAGGAGCTACTTTTGTAAGTCTTTGGATAGGAAATAACGACGTACTAAGTTATGCAACATCAGGTGGAGCCGGAGTAGATCAAACCGGAAATCCGGATGTTACTACCTACGGAAGTAATGATATTACAGACCCAACTGTTTTTGCAGGAGTTTTTAATACACTGTTAAACACTCTTAGTGCAAACGGTGAACAAGGCGTTGTACTTAATATTCCTGATGTAACATCAGTTCCTTATTTTACAACAATACCTCATAATCCGATACCGCTCGATGCAGCTACGGCAGACCAATTAAACCAAGCCTATGTCGCATACAATCAAGGAATGTTACAAGCTGAAACCGTTGGATTTATTTCATCTGAAGAGAGAGAATTACGTACCATTAATTTTGTAGAAGGACAAAATGCAGTAGTAATGATTGATGAGTCCCTTACAGATCTATCTGCTTTTGGAGCTCCTTCAATTAGACAAGCAACACCCGAAGATTTAATCGTTCTTCCGGCAAAATCGTTTATTGGCACGTTGGTTAACGATGATCCAACACTTATTAACGGCGTTTCAGTTCCGTTGGCTGATAATTGGGTGCTTACTACAAACGAACAAACCGAAGTGATGAATGCTACCGCAGCATTCAATCAAACCATAGAAACTCTTACCACTCAAAAAGGTTGGGCTTTTATAGATGCTAATAACATATTGCTGCAAATGGCAAATGGAGGAGTCATGTTTGACCAATATAATATGACAGGTCAGCTGGTTTTCGGAAATATGTTCTCTTTAGATGGTGTTCACGTATCGGCAAGAGGAAACGCCTTTATTGCCAATGAAGTGCTTAAAGCCATAGATACCACTTATGGCTCTAATTTTGAAGCCGCCGGAATGTTGCTAAAAGCAGACGATTTTGTAACTATGTTTTCACCCAACCTGTAATAAAACAACATTAAATAAATATTAAAAGTCGGAGAATATTCTCCGACTTTTTTGTAAAAAAAATGTTTATAAACAGTTTCGGTATTTTTAATTAAAAGTATATCTTTGCCCCGTTTTAAACAAGAATGCTTTTTAAAGCTAATAGTACTAAAAAATAAATACTTAATAATGTCACAAGTTACAGGAAAAGTTGCACAAATCATTGGTCCGGTTGTAGATATAACATTCGAAAACGGAACCGAACTACCAAAAATTTACGATTCGTTAGAAGTTAACAACAACGGAAACCTTTTAATATTAGAAGTTCAATCGCACATTGGTGAAAACACCGTACGAACCATCTCTATGGATTCTACTGACGGATTAAGTAGAGGTGTTGAAGCAAAAGCTACCGGAGCACCAATCCAAATGCCAATTGGTGAAGATGTTTACGGAAGACTTTTTAATGTAATTGGTGATGCCATTGATGGTATTGGTAACTTACCTAAAAGCGGAAATAACGGTTTACCTATTCACCGTGAAGCACCAAAATTTGAAGACCTTTCTACTTCAACCGAAGTACTTTTTACAGGTATTAAAGTAATTGATTTAATTGAACCTTACGCTAAAGGAGGTAAAATTGGTCTTTTTGGCGGAGCAGGAGTTGGTAAAACAGTACTTATTCAAGAATTAATTAATAACATAGCAAAAGGTCATGGAGGACTTTCAGTATTTGCAGGAGTAGGAGAACGTACTCGTGAAGGAAACGATTTACTTCGTGAAATGCTTGAATCCGGTATTATTAAATACGGAGACGATTTCTTACACTCTATGGAAGAAGGAGGCTGGGATTTAAACAAAGTTGATAAAAACGCCTTAAAAGAGTCTAAAGCAACTTTTGTTTTCGGGCAAATGAATGAACCTCCCGGAGCTCGTGCCCGTGTAGCATTGTCGGGATTAACCATTGCCGAATATTTCCGTGACGGGGCAGGTGAAGGTCAAGGAAAGGATGTACTTTTCTTTGTCGATAATATTTTCCGTTTTACTCAAGCAGGTTCTGAGGTATCGGCACTACTTGGGCGTATGCCTTCAGCGGTGGGTTACCAACCTACACTGGCAACCGAAATGGGAGCGATGCAAGAACGTATTACCTCTACCAAAAGAGGATCTATTACTTCGGTTCAAGCGGTTTATGTACCTGCAGATGATTTAACAGATCCGGCACCGGCAACAACCTTTGCCCACTTAGACGCAACAACCGTATTGTCTCGTAAAATTGCTGAGTTAGGTATTTATCCGGCTGTAGATCCATTAGATTCTACTTCTAGAATTTTAACAGCAGACATTTTGGGAGATGAACATTACAATTGCGCACAACGAGTAAAAGAATTATTACAGCATTATAAAGAATTACAAGATATTATTGCCATTCTTGGTATGGAAGAACTTTCGGAAGAAGATAAATTAGCGGTAGGTCGTGCGCGTAGAGTACAACGTTTCTTATCACAACCATTTCACGTTGCCGAGCAATTTACCGGTATTCCGGGATGTTTAGTAGATATTAAAGATACCATTAAAGGATTTAATATGATTATGGATGGTGAATTAGATCACTTACCGGAAGCTGCATTTAACCTTAAAGGAACTATTGAAGAAGCAATTGAAGCCGGCGAAAAAATGCTTGCTGAAGTATCTTAAATAATGTTTATGCGAAAACGAAGTGATTCCAGATGTTTATAAAATTTGGAAATTCTTTTAAATCAAATAATAACAAATTTTTTAACAGATGAAATTTGAAATAGTAACACCCGAAGCCTCTTTAGTAACAGGAGAAGTCTCTGTAGTAACACTTCCCGGAGTAAATGGAGAGTTTCAGTTATTAAATAATCACGCCCCTGTTGTATCACTTTTAATGCCCGGTTCGGTTAAATTTGAAGGGGAAGTTACTTTTGCCGAAGGATTTGAAGATAAATTTACAAAAGAAAATAACTCCAAATGGTCACTTCCTATTTCTAGTGGAACAATGGAAATGAAAGATAACAAAGTAATTATTTTAGCAGATTAAATCTCTTTTTTCAAAGTATAAAATAAAAACCCTCGATTTTCGAGGGCTTTTTTTATTGCTAAAAATCGGTAGTTTCGTTTTCGGGTAGGAGTTTAATTATTTGTTGCGGCTCTTCAATGGTTATTTCTATTATTTGGTACGTCCACTTACCATCGTTTTTTTGCGCAACAACGCGAAGCGTTCCGCTTGCTTTTGAACCTTCTACCGGAATATCAAAATTAGCATTTCCACTATTATTCGTAAGGTTTATACCTCCTTTGACCATTCCTGATACCTCAATAGGGTACCCTAAAACCTCTATTGCTTGACTGTTTTCTTGCATTCGAGTAATGGCTTCTTTATAAGGCACAGAGTCCTTAAACATCGAGGTGATACCTACAAACAATGAGCCGGCAAAAACTACAGCAGCAATTATAATAAGTAAGCACCCACCGGTGGGTACCGCCCATTTCCAATTTCTGGAAAACCAGTTTTTGTGTTGGATAGTTTCGTCCATAATAGTTCGTTTTTTAAATGTTAAAGATACCGATTTTTTAAAATTATAGTTTATTTTTGCCCGCTAAAATATTCAGGCATGAAAAAATTATTAATATTAAGTATATTTCTTTTTAGTAATTGGGCGATTTCTCAAAACGATTCGATTCCCGAAAAATTAGAAGAAGTTATTATTTCTTCAGAAAGGATAGACCTTCCTTTTTCTGAAAACTCCAGAACCATTCAAGTAATTTCTTTAGAAGAAATTCAACAAAGCACCGCAACCAATGTAGCCGATTTACTCCAAAATAGTACAGGAATAGATGTGCGAAGAAGAGGGATAGACGGGATGCAGTCTGATATTTATATTAGAGGCGGACACTTTAATCAAACTCTGATTTTAATAGACGGCATTAAAGTAGAAGACCCGCAAACAGGACACCACACCATGAACGTGATGCCACCGCTTGAAAATATCGAACGTATTGAGATTATAAAGGGTCCCGCTGCCCGAGTGTTTGGGCAAAATGCTTTTTTGGGAGCCATTAATATAGTTACAAAAAAAACCAAGAAACAACAGGTAAATGTAACGGCTCAAGGAGGCTCTTTTGAGCGTTTATTTCTTGGTGTAGATGCTTCGGTACTAACAAAAAAGGCAGCACATCAGCTATCGTTCTCTGATAATAGCAGTAACGGATACCGACCCAATACCGATTTTAAAAACCGAAATTATTTTGTAAAAAGCACCATTAATACCAAAAACAATCCGTTTGAAATTCTTGCTACTTTTCAAGAACGAAAATTCGGAGCTAATAATTTTTATACCAACAATCCGGCTTTTAACGAATACGAAGAAACCCAAACCAGTATCGTTGCCGTTTCAACAAAATACCAAACCGGAAAATGGCAATTAAAACCTTCTGTTTATTGGAAACGCAACCAAGATATGTTTTTGCTAAAGCGAGAAGACCCGAGTTTTTCCAGAAATTTTAATATTTCAAACAAAATAGGAGGGCAATTAAATTCGTCTTATACATCTAAGATAGGTATTACGGGATTAGGTGTGGATATTTCGCAAGTAAGCTTGTCTAGTAATAATCTGGGCAATCAACAACGTACTATGATAACCGCTTTTGCCGAACATCGGTTTAGCTTGCTTCAAGATAAATTAGATGTTACACCGGGCGTTTCGGTTAATTATTTTTCAGATTTTGGTTTTCAATCTTTTCCCGGAGTGGATGTAGGGTATAAAATAAACAAAGAAGTAAAAATTTACGGAAATGTAGGTTACTCGTACCGGATTCCTACCTATACCGAAATGTATATTTCTATTCCGGGTTTTCTTTCGGGAAATCCCGATTTGCAACCAGAGAAAGCTTTTTCGCAAGAAATAGGTGCAACCTATCGCAATCGTACTTTTAGCTTTACTACTGCTTTTTTTAGGAGAGTAGCCGAAGACTTAATAGATTATATTAAACAAACAGAAGACAGCCCGTTATTTATAGCGCAAAACATTAGAAAAATTACTACCGTTGGTTTTGAGATGAATACATCTTATTCTTTTTCTGTAAATAATACCAAACAAACACTTAATTTGGGTTACACTTTTTTAGAGGATGACTTTTTCGATTTAGATGTTTTTGCTTCCAGATATTTAATAAACAGCAGTATGAAACATCAAGTTGTTGCTTCGGGTAATTTTAACTTTTTTAAAATAGTACAAACCGGAATTTCATACCGGTATGTGGAGCGACCTACCAATAGTTATAATGTTGTAGATGCTTCGGTAAGAACAACGGTTAAAGGGTTTACATTTTCTGTAATAGGGAATAATATTTTTAATACCTCGTATTTCGAAAAAGCAAATGTACCTATGCCAAAAGGGAATGTTTTGTTTGGTATAAAGTATCGTTTTCAATAAATAAGTTTAGTATATTAGCAAACGCAAATTGCTAACATGAAGTTACAACCCGTAGATACCGTAGATACCTTAACCAGAGAGGAGTTTAAAAAAAACTATTTTAAGCCTCAAAAACCGGTTGTTATTAAACATTTTGTCGATGATTGGGAAGCGGTTAAAAAGTGGGATTTTGATTATATGAAGCAGGTAGCCGGAGATAAGATTGTACCCTTGTATGACAACCGTCCGGTAGATTATAGAGATGGTTTTAATGAGCCTCACGCTACTATGAAGATGAGTGAGTATATAGATTTACTCCAGAAAGAACCCACCAAGTATCGCATTTTTTTGTGGAATATTTTAAAAGAAGTACCCGAATTGCAAAACGATTTTAATTACCCTGATTTTGGAATCCGTCTTATGAAGGGCTTACCTATGTTGTTTTTTGGCGGAAAAGATTCGTATACCTTTATGCACTACGATATCGACTTGGCAAACATCTTTCATTTTCATTTTCAAGGAAAGAAACAAACCATTTTGTTTCACCCTAACCAGACCAAATATTTATATAAAATTCCGCATTCTTTGATAACAAGAGAGGATATTGATTTTGTAAATCCCGATTATAAAAAATGGCCTGCCTTAAAAAAGGCAAAAGGGTTTATTGCTAATTTAGAACACGGCAATGTTTTGTATATGCCCGAAGGCTATTGGCATTATATGCGCTATATCACCCCCGGTTTTTCTATGAGCTTGCGAGCCATTGCCCGAAATCCTAAAAACTTATCGAAGGCGGTTTACAATGTTTTTGTCATGCGCCATTACGATAATTTAATGCGAAGAATAAGAGGACAAGCTTGGATAGATTGGAAAAATGAAAAAGCCATAAAGAATACCCAAAAAGTTATTGCGGATTAATTAAAAAGTCAAGAGCTTTTACTTTTTAATTTAAGTAAGTTTGTGTGGTAGTTAAATTTTAGTTAAGTGAATGTACAAGCAAGTAAAGTATTGATTATTATACCATGCTATAACGAGGAAAAACGATTGCCGGTAGAAGCGTTTCAATCTTTTGTTAAAGAAAATAAACACATTCATTTTTTATTTGTAGACGATGGAAGTACCGATAATACAGCCACTGTTTTAAAAAATCTATCTTCTCATTCCTCACATTTTTCTTACTTGATTTGTAAAGAGAATCAAGGAAAAGCCGGGGCTATTAGAGAGGGCGTGTTAAGTTTAAAAAATAACGAAGGAGATTCGGGCTATCGGTACATTGGTTATTTTGACGCCGATTTGGCAACGCCACTTACCGAAATATTCTATTTACTTTCCGAAATAGAAAAACGCAACCCGAAACCCTTGTTTGTTATGGGTGCTCGTATTGCCAGAATGGGAGCAACCATAAAACGAAAAGCACACCGGCATTATCTAGGGAGGGTTTTTGCAACCTTTGTAAGCATTATTTTAAAACTACCGGTTTACGATACGCAATGCGGTGCAAAACTAATACATCGTTCTATTGTCTTCGATTTATTTAAGGAACCCTTGCTTACCAAATGGCTTTTTGATGTAGAACTTATTGCCAGATTAGAAAACAAAATAGGTGTAGCTAAAACCTATCAAGCCATATTGGAAGTACCGCTGAATAATTGGCAAGAAATAGAGGGCAGTAAACTTAAAATTACCGATTTTATGAAAGCCCCTTATGAACTATTTAAAATTTGGAAAACCTATTAAATGAAAACACTACGAATAAGTATTAATTTTATGTATGCCTTAGCGGTGTTGTTTTTTCTGTCTCTTATTGCGTACGTAAGTTTTTATTTATACGCTTCAACCATAGACGCACATCAGTATGCTTTTAACGAAACTTGGTATAACAATGCGGCTCTCAATTTTAAAAATTTAAACGGACGTTGGGCGCAAGGTTTTACAAACGACCATCGATTTTATATTTATAGAGTACCCACCACTATTTTATTAAATGTTTTCTTTTTCTCATCTATTTGGTATTTTTTTAGCGGTTTGTTTAAAAAATGGGGATTTGTATTGGCTTCTCTTTTTTATTTTGCCTTAGTGCTTAACAGTTTTAATTTTTACCAAATAGCCTATTTGTTAAACACCGCACTTTCTTATACTTTAGGCGAAGGATTGCTCTTTTTGTTTTACGGCTATGTTATTAGAAAAGGATTTCCGTTGGAGTTAAAAAAATTAAGTACTTGGTTTTTTTTGGTAACCACCGTTTTTTTAACCGGATTGGTAGAGCATCTTTTCTTTTTAAACATCGGGATTTTAGGGTTTTTATTGGTTTTTCATTTTTTGGAAAATAACAAGATAAACAAAGGTATTTTAGTATATTTATTGGTTTCGGTTGTGGGAGCAGCCGTTACTGTTTTTTCGCCCGGATTGCAAAAAAGGCGTGTAGCTACCGCTTTGCGAAACCAACGATTGGGAAGAGATTCCTCTCTGGATTTTGATGCTTTTTTTCAAACGGTTCAAAAACACATCGAACTAAATTTAAATTGGGTTACATTGCTATTTTTTCTGTTTGCTTTTGTACTTTTTTTAAATACCAAATCGTTACGATTTCATATTCATAAACTAAAACCATTGCAATTTGCATTGGTGATTTTAACCGTTTTAATAACACCTTTTGTTCCCATTTTATTGGGTTATGTAGGTTCAAACGGTTTGGTAGGAATGCCCAAAGCATACAATTTATTTTCGTTTTTAGTGTTGCTTTCGGCAGTATTTCTGTCTTTTTTATTAGCACAAATACTTCTTAGAAAAGTGGAAGTAAATACCGGATTAATAAATAGAATAACTTCGTTACTAGCTTTAGGGTTGTTTATTGGCATTGTTTATTCCTTTTTTTACAATACAAAAAATGCGTTGTATTTTCAACAAAGGCAAGTTATTAGCGGAGATATTCAAAAACCCTATTTTGACGAACTTGCCAGAAGACAATACTTAATGGAAACCTACCACCATTACACCGAAAAAACCATTCCGGCACTTTCTATTTCGTATAAAGGAAAAGTAAACGGTGCGCACCGAAGCTTTTTGCCAAGATATTATAACAAACGGTTTAACTCGTATATTCCCATTCATTCTTCGGTTAAATTGGTAACACCACGAAGTTTTACAACAATGTTTCTTATAGAAAACAAAAAATTACAACCGCTATACGATAGTAACGGCATAAAAATTTATTATAATAACACCTTAAAAACCTTAGTTTTTGTTTTGGAAAAAGAAGTATCGCAAACAAAAGAATTATCTAAAGTTACCATACCGGTAAACGGCACACATCTTTTAAATAAAAAAGAAAGAAAATTAGTGATTCATGCCGAGCAAATCCGGAAGAAACATCCCGAATTTTTTAATAAATATTCCAATTATTTACCGGTAGAATTACCCTTATATACTGAAAGAATTTCCCTGCCGGAATTTCAATTTACAATAGATAAAGATAACCCGGTAATTGAAGATAAAATTAATTTTAACCCCGATTACGGAAATATCATGCGCTAATGAAAAGTAAAACAATTATATTTATTTTACTGCCGTTTTTTTTGGTTTCGTGTCAAAACAGGTTGCAACTTAAAGTACCAAAGGAGTCTTTGCCCACCATGTTAACCATAGACACAACTACTATACAAACGCCTTCCGTTTCTATAATTGGCACGTTTACTGGAAAAGTACAAGTCCGAATTTTGTTTTACGATAGTATAAATAACCCTGTAAAAAACAACAACAATGCAATGGTATTACTCGATGAGCATACCAATGGCGGTTATTTTAAAGTACCTGAAAAAACTGCAGGCTTTAAAGTAGAGTTTTGGAAAAAAAGAAGCTATTTTAAAAACACTTTTTATTTAGAAAAAATAATTATTAGAAACCAAAGAAAAACCAAAGTCATAAACAGAGATAGTTTTACATCCTATTTTAAATTGGTAAACATTAAATACGATAGCATAACCGGAAAGATGCAACCCATTACTAAAAACCCTATCCCTGCTTTTATTTATAAAGGGAGTTACCTTAATTTTTAGTTTTTCCTGTTTTCCATACTTTTTTATTAAATCCTTAGACCGAACTGCGGTTACTAATCTTTCCACTTTTATGCAAAAAAATATTTCGTTTTCTTAAGTCAAGGTTTATAGAGTAACAAATAGCAAAATTTTCTTAATAAAGACTTCATTAGAATTACTATATATGATTATGTTATACCTTACCTAAGTAGGACTAAAATATAAATGTTATTAATATTAATTATCGAATATAGCACAAAAATTATAACGTATTAATTTATTAATTTTAACGCTTCATCTACTTTAGAAACCGGTATTTTACAAGCATTGTTTACACAAATGTAAATTAAGGTTTCGCCGTCTACATATCGTTGTTCGAGCAGAGGAGTAGATTGCTCGGTTGTACTTCCGGCAATTAACTTGTTTGGGAGATAGTGGGTGTTTATTTCACCAACTTTTAAAACGGCATCGTTACCCACAACCACCACTTCATAGAAATTATCTTGATAGTTAGACAATAAATCCAACCAGTTTGAATAACTACTTGGATAGGTTTCTACTTCGGGAAGCACATTGTGTAACATTTGTTGAGCGATGGTATCGTAATTGCGTTCGTCAAAATGATGAGATAGCATAAATAAATTTTTTGCCATTATTGAATTTGAAGATGGAATTACATTATCTCTGTATTCAATAGTTCTTGTAGCTAATTTTACATCTTTCTTTGATGTAAAATAAAACATGTGTTTCTCATTGTCGAAGAAATTTTCAATCGCATAGTCCGACAATTTTTTTGCTTTCGATATCCATTGTGCATCAAGTGTTACTTCGTATAATGAGACAAACGCTTCGATTACAGTAGCATAATCTTCTAAATAACCGTTAATACTGCTTTTCCCGTTTTTGTAGTTGTGAAATAATGTTCCGTTATTTTGGAGTTGTTTAGTTGCTATAAATACTGCGTTTTTTAAAGCAGCATCTATGTATTCTTTTTTCCTAAAAGTTTTATACGCATCTACGTAACCTTTTAACATAAGTGCATTCCAAGATGTAAGTGTTTTATCGTCTAACCTTGGACGTGTACGTTTTTCGCGATAGTTTAAAAGAATTTTTTTCCAGTTTTTCTTTTTAGAAAGAAGGTCTTCAATTGAAATCCCTTCTTTCTCAGAAATTTCTTCATCGTTTTTTGTTCTAATTAATACATACTTATCGCCTGCCCATTTTCCGAAGTCGTTAATGTTGTAATATTCAGAAAATAATTTGAAATCGTTACCTACCAATGACTCTAATTCCTCTTTGGTAAAAACATAATAAGTACCTTCTTCAAGATGTCCTTCTTTGGTCATGCTATCAGCATCAAGAGACGAATAAAAGGCACCTTCGTCGTTAGTCATTTCACGTGCAACAAAATTTAAGGTTTCTCTTACCACTTCTTCGTATAATGGGTTTTTAGTTACTTGGTATGCGTGGCTGTATAGGCTTACCAATAGGGCGTTGTCATATAACATTTTTTCAAAATGAGGGATGTGCCAATTGGTATCTGTGCTATATCTGGAAAATCCACCGCCAATTTGATCGTATAAACCGCCATAAGCCATTTTGTCTATAGTAATAAACACTTGGTTTTTTATCTCTTCTTCGTTGTGCTGAACGCTATACCTTAGTAAATACTCCCAATTATTGGGCATCATAAATTTTGGAGCTCGGTTGTAACCACCAAAAGCTTTGCTAAAGCTTTTTTTCCATTTATTAATAATTTTTTCTATATCGAAGGAAGAAAAATCTTTTTCGGAAGTATTAAATTTCACCAAATCCATACTCTTGATTCCTTCTTCTAGTTTATTTGCGTAATCATAAAGTTTTTCAGGTTCGGTTTCGTAAATTTTTTGCATTTGCTCCAATGCTATTATCCATTGTTCTTTTTTAAAATAGGTACCACCAAATACGGGTCTTCCGTCGGGTAAGGCAACTACATTTAGGGGCCACCCGGCACTACCGGTCATAAGTTGAACAGCGTTTATATATACTTGATCTATATCGGGTCGTTCTTCCCTATCTACTTTAACAGGAATAAAATGTTTGTTCATTACGGTTGCTACGGTGGTATCTTCAAAACTTTCGTGCTCCATCACGTGGCACCAATGGCAAGCAGCATATCCGATACTTATGATAAGTAATTTTTTTTCTTTCTTAGCTTCTTCAAGTGTTTCGTCATTCCACGCTCTCCAATTAACAGGATTATGAGCATGTTGTAACAAATAGGGACTCGATTCATTTATTAGTGCATTGGTGTATTTATATTTTTTCACAGGTTCTTTTTTTTGAGAATTACAAGAAGACAAAATCAATAGAGGTAGAAGAAAAAAAATACAATTCGCATGATGGCTTTTACAATAAACAAGATAAAAATACGCTTTTTGAAAATACAAAAAGCGTATGAAAATAAAATGCGTTTAAAAAATGAATTATTTTACTTCGAAAGTAATTTTTACATTTACTCTAAATTCGGTGATTTCATCATCTTTTACAACAGCACTCTGTTCTTGAACATAAACAGAACGAATATTCTTTAAACTTTTTGCAGCGTGCTTTACTGCTTTTGCGGTTGCATCTTCCCAACTCTTATCAGAGTTAGACATAATTTCTATAACTTTAAGTACAGACATAATATTTGGTTTTAAAATTTGTGCAACTAAGATACAATTTTACTTTGTAATAAAGCAAGAATACAGATTATAATTTTTTTTTTAAATAGTGTTGTTCGATTAAAAATTAATAATAATCCCTAAAGTTTTTCTACTGCAGAGAATACGGATGGTTTAATAAAATTATTTCGCTTCTAAATAATAGTAAACGACTTTTTTTATTCTATAATCAAATATTAACTTTTAGGGCAAGTTGGTCTTGTGCTTTTTATTATACACTAACACTAGTGAATTAAAATAGCCTAACTACTTAAACCAGAAACTAAAAATTCAATCAACCGTTTATTGCTTCCACCATTTTTACGTCATTGGGCAACATTTGTTTTAACATTGTTTCTATACCGTTTTTTAAGGTTACGGTAGAAGACGGACAACCGCTACAGGCTCCTTGAAGAATTACCTTAACTGTTTTATTAGATTCGTCATAGCTTTGAAAAGCAATATTTCCTCCATCTTGTGCAACAGCAGGTTTTATATGTTCATTAAGGATGGCTACAATTTCTTCTTCAACGGGAGTCGAAGGTATTTTTTCTGAGATTGAATTAGCAGAAGAGTCACTATTTTGTAAAATCGAATCACTAAATAACGGTTTGCCATCAGCTAAATAATTTTTTATAAAATCACGAAGCTCCATGACAATATCTTCCCATTCTACCATCGCATTTTTGGTTATCGAAATGTAATTCTTATTCACAAAAACCTCTTTTACAAACGAAAAATTAAATAAAACCGAAGCAATGGGTGCTTGTTGTGCTTCTGTGGGAGTCTTAAACTCAAACATTCCTGAAATAAGGGTTTTATTAGCAACAAATTTCATAACATCCGGATTGGGAGTACTTTCAGCATACACAGTTACAGGCTGCTGTTTTTTTGTAATTTCAGTAACAACAGGCTTTCCTTCATTTAAATAATCTAAGATTGTTGTGGCAACTTTATCTTGAACATCTTTCCATTCTACTATATTATATTTTTCAATAGCAATAAAATTTTGGGAAATATAAACAGTTTTAACAAACGGAAAGTAAAATAATTTTTGTGCAATGGGACTTTCAAAGGCTTCTTCAATATTGTTAAACTCATAACTTTTAGCTTGCGTTAAAAATGAATTTACAACAAATTTTATGATATTTTTTGAAGAAGTGGACTCTATTTTTAATGAAAAGGAGGTCATATATCGATTTTTTTACAAAAATATGAAAAGAAAACCAATGTATTCAATATATTTGGAAACTAAAAAAAAATATTATGAAGAAAATAGTGCTCCCCATACTTTTATTCTTTACTGCTTTTATATATTCTCAATCTATTGATGTTAATAATCCGGCAGACCCCGAAACATCTCTTACGGCTGAAGAATTACTCGACCAAGTATTTATTGATGGAGGAAGTTGTGTAACGATGAATCTTACCTATCTTCAAGAAAATCCGGATGGTGTAGGAAACCTAAGCAATCGTAGCTGGGGCTATTTTGATGACGGCGGAACTTCTTTTCCCTTTTCGGAAGGAATTATCCTATCATCGGGATATGCCGTAAGTGCCGAAGGGCCAAACAGTAGTGGCGGAACTTCCGATAGCGGACCGGGATGGAATGGAGACATCGATATAGAAACCATATTAAACAATCAATATGGTACTACTGTTGATACCAATAATGCCACTGTTTTTGAATTTGAGTTTACCTCGGTTTTAGACGAAGTAAGTTTTGAATACATCTTTGCATCTGAAGAATATGAAGACCAATGGGAGTGTAGCGATAATTTTAGAGATGGCTTTGCGTTCTTGGTAAAAGGACCCGGTATTCCCGATATATCCGGCGCTCCTTTTGGCGGAGTTAATATTGCCGCCATACCCGGATCTGCCAATGTGCCGGTAAGTACCGCAACCATACACCTTGACCCTGCAGACGACCCGGTAAATGGTTTTTTATGTGGTGGTGAAGTGCTTGGAGTTAATTATTTTCCTTCTTTATATGTAAGCAATGATAATGATAATATAAATGATGTACCCATAGAGTTTGACGGACTTACCGTTTCCCTTACTACAGCAACGGTAAGCATTATTCCCGGAGCTGTTTATACAATGAAAATGGTGATTGCAGATAGAGGAGATACCTCATTTGATTCCGCTGTTTTTCTAAATGCCGGCAGTTTTAATGTTGGAAGTGTAGATATAGGAATTGACTTAACAGTCGGAAACAACAATGCCAGATGTGTAGGAGAAACCTATACTATCGCACCCAACATTACCGCACCCCCGGGAACTACCTATGAGTGGCAATATGAAGATCCTCCCGGATCGGGAACCTACGTGTCTTTTGTACCGCCGGAGACAAACCCCACTCTTGACGTAACAACAACAGGTAGCTACCAACTCGTAGTAGATTTTGCCGGAATTTGTACTACCTCGGGTGCTATTTTAATTGAGTTTGTTCCTCCTCCGGTGATACCTCCTTTGCCTCCCTATGTCCTCTGCGACGACAACAACGATGGATTTTTCGATTTTGATTTAAGCGTGATGGATGCCATTATCACGGGTGGCGATCCAAACTTGGTGGTAACTTACCACGACACCCAGGCAAATGCCGATACGGGAAATTTACCCTTACCTGCGATTTACACAAATAATGTACAATATAACGATGTGGTTTATGTACGCGTAGAGAGCTTAATAAGCAGTTGTTACAGTACCACGACGCTAGATTTGGAAGTACGCGACAGTCCGTTAATTACAGACCCGCAACCCTTACGAATGTGTGATTACAACAATCCGGGTGATGGCTTTGAATTTTTTGATTTAACCCTATCGGAGCCGGAGGTATTAAACGGATTGGATCCCACACAATATGACATTTATTATTATGAAGATATAACAGATGCAGAGGCAGCCGGCGATGCCGCTTTAACCGTGCCGGACTATTCGCAAGCAATACTGGGAGCGCAAACCACCAATTATCAAAATTTAACCAATCCACAGACTATTTATGTATTGGTAGTGGGTAATGGCGCCAGTACTACGAGCAATCCCAACGGAGCCAGTGGTTGTTATAACATAGCGGAATTGCAATTAATTGTAGATTCGTTACCGGTAACAGTAACCCCGATTGACCGTTATGAATTGTGCGACGATTCTGCCAGTGGTAGTACCACCGATGGATTATCGACCTTTGATTTAACCACGTGGAACGGATTTATCACCAATAGCAACATTGCCTTAACAGTTATATGGTTTGAGACCCTATCCGATGAAGCCGCAGACAATCCAATCCCTAACCCTACGGCATTTCAAAATACGATAATAAACGAGCAAACGGTATTTGCACGCGTAGTAGATGGCAATGGCTGTAAAGTAATCGTGCCGTTAACCTTGCGAGTAAACCCCAATCCAAGTCCTGTAATCCCAACCCCTTTAGAAGTTTGCGATGATGATTACGACGGATTTGTTCAATTTACCTTAACCGATAAAGACATCGAGATAATAGGAGGCGAGCCCGATGTGATTATCGAAGGTTATTACAACACTCAGTTGCTGGCTGAGAATGGCGATGTATCCGACCATCTGCCCATTCCCTATACCAATGTGGTAGCAAATACTGAGCAAGTATGGGCACGTGCAGAAAACACCCTAACGGGTTGTTATACGGCAGTACCCTTACAATTAGTGGTTAATCCCTTACCGGCATTACCCCAAGTACCCGGATTTGGTGATTTAACCCAATGCGATGAAAGCGGAGACGGCACGGCGTTATTTAATTTAGAAGACAACACCCCGTATTTAAATGGCGGGCTTCCGCTGACTGATATGACCTATGGGTATTATGATAACCAAATAGATGCCCAAGCGGGCAATCCTCCCATAGCGGGCACTACGGCATTTCCAAGTATGGGACAAACCATTTGGGTACGCGTGGAGAACACGCTGACGGGTTGTTTTAGGATAGACAGTTTTGAGTTGATAGTAGGGACTTATCCCGTTATCACGACCCCTGCTGAGATGGAAGTTTGTGACGATGCCGATAGTGGCAGTACCACCGATGGATTAGCCACTTTCGATTTAACCCAAAACAATGCCTTGATAACCGGCGGTGATATTACTTTGCAAGTATTTTATTACGAAACCTTGGCGGACCAAACGGCAAACAATCCGATAGTTACTCCCGAATCCTATCAAAACACAAGCAACCCGCAGGTAGTTTACATTAGCGTTTACAATCAAACCGGATGCAGTGCAACTACTACAATAACCTTAAATGTATTACCGATACCCACACCGGTAACCCCTACAGATTTAGAAGAATGTGATGCCGATAACGATGGATTTGCCCAGTTTGATTTAACCCAAAAAGACGCAGAGATAATAGGAGGACAATTAGGCGTAACGGTAAGCTATTATGTATTAGAGAGCGATGCCCAAGCCGGTACTCCTACAATACCCGATCCAACGACCTATCAAAACATCAACCCGAATGTGCAAACCATTTGGGCGCGAGCCGAGTTTACAATTCCTCCCAATGACAGTGGTTGTTTTGCCGTAGTACCGTTAAACTTGGTAGTATTGCCTACACCTGTAATTGATACCTTACCCGATTTATTGCTATGCGATACAGACGGTAACAATGAAGAAACCTTTGATTTAACCCAGCAAGAACCGTTGATTTACGGAACCCAAGACCCAACCGACTTTTTACCCGTTACGTATTACGACAATCCAACCGATGCCCAATCCGGCACCGGAAACATAGCCGTTCCAACCGCTTACACCGGCACCGACGGTCAGGTTATTTATGTTCGGTTAGAATTTATAGCAACGGGTTGTTACACCATTGGGCAGTTTACCTTGCAAGTAGGTACTTTGCCAACGGTAGTACCCCCGACAACCTATCAATTATGCGATGATTTGGGCGAGCCCAACGATGGCATAACGATATTTGATTTAACCACGAAGAATAACGAGATTACGGCAGGCGTATTTGGTATTGATGTACGTTATTACGAAACGTCTCAAGATGCCCAAGACGACACCAACAGGATAGATCCTGAGACGTCATACCAAAACCAAACCAATCCGCAAACACTATATGTTAGGATCATAGACGGGAACATACCGGACTGTCCCAACTTTACGACCTTAACCATAGAAGTATTACCCAACCCGACACCCGTAACACCGGAGCCTATAGCGTTGTGTGACGACAACAATCCGGGAGACGAACAAGAAGTATTTGACTTGACCGTTCGAGAGATAGATATATTAAATGGCGAAGCGTGGACGGTAACCTATCACGAAACACTCAATGATGCTTTATCCGGTACACCACAAATAGCTACGCCCACGGCATATTCCAATACTAGTAACCCACAGACGATTTATGTACGAGTAACCAATCCGTTGTCTCCATTGGGTTGTTTTGAGATAGTAGAATTACCCATAATTGTAAACCCATTGCCGGATGACACAGCCTCAGTAGAAGACTACATTATCTGTGAAGTTCCTTTTGACGGATTGGCAGAATTTGATTTAACCACGAAGATAGATGAGATATTAAACGGACAAGACCCAAGTATTTACCAAGTAAGTTTTTACGAAAGCTCGGCAGATGCTCAGGCGATGACCAGCCCGATAGTAAACACGACGACGCATCAAAACATTGATGTAGTAACCGGTGTTATCATCAATCCGCAGGCCATTTACACCGGCATCCTCAATACCGAGACCGGATGTTATATAGGCGGCGTACAGACCTTTAATTTGGAAGTAAAAGAAGGAGCAGAAGCAACCTCACCCGAAGCTCCGTTTACGATATGTGATAATTTAGGTGTAAACGATGGGATTGCTACTTTCGATTTAACCGATGCCGGTTTACAGTCGGAGATATTAAACGGTCAAGACCCTTCGCAATACCAAATAAGTTTTTATGCCACACCGGCAGATGCAGAAACGGGAGCCAATCCGTTGCCCGGTAGTTATGTAAACATTATTAACCCGCAAGTGATTTATGCCGTAGTAACCAACGATGCCAATACGGCACCAAAATGTACCGCAATAGCAGAAGTAATACTAAAGGTAGAAGAGTTACCCAACATTCAATTAGAAGGTAGCTATCGATTATGTTTAGACGCAAACAACAATCCCATACCCGAGGAAGAGGGAGTGCCATCACCGCCGGTATTAGAAACCGGACTAAACCCTAATTTGTATGTATTTCAGTGGGAGTTGGACGGCACTATTCTTTTTGATGAAATAGGTAGTAGTATGGTAGCCCAACAAGGAGGTACTTATACAGTTACGGCAACCGAGTTAGCAACGGGCTGTAGTAATACGCAAAGTACAACGGTAACGCTCTCACAACCGCCATTGCAGTATGATGCGCAGGTAATAAGCGGAGCTTTTGCAAATGTACACACCATTGAAGCCACGGCGACAGGATTAGGTTCGTATGTTTTTAGTTTGGATGACGGACCCTTTCAAGCCGGCGGCACGTTTACCGATGTTTCTGCCGGAGATCACATCGTTACGATAAAAGACGAAAACGGTTGCGGAAGCGTTGTTATAGAAGTAGGCGTGATAGATTACCCGCGTTATTTTACACCTAATAATGATGGCTATCACGATCGATGGAATATAATAGGCATAGCAACGAGTGACCCTACGGCAAAAATTTATATCTTTGACCGGTTTGGAAAACTCATCAAGCAGTTAAGTCCGTTAAGTGAAGGCTGGGATGGCACTTATAATGGCAACCCGTTACCATCAAGTGATTACTGGTTTAGAGTGGAGTACACCGAACAAGACATAAAAAAAGAATTTAAAGGACATTTTACCCTAAAACGATAGAACA
>WFXA01000174.1 GCA_015490835.1 Flavobacteriaceae bacterium
GCTCTTATTAGGCGTTCTTTGGTTATATCAAAAATGGTAGGTTTTGCTACTTTTAACTCGTTTTTTACAAAATCGTAAGCCGTTTTATTGTTTTTTTGGTTTATGAGTTCAGGTAGTTGTGCTAAAATAAATTTTCTATTTCCGCCATCTTCCGCATTTAGTTGCATTACGGCATCTGCTGTTGTTCCTGAACCTGCGAAGAAATCTAGGATTATAAAATTTTGTTCAGCAATTATATTGATAAAATAAGTAATTAATCCAACTGGTTTTGGATTGGAAAAATATTTTTTTTTATCAAACAATCTTCCAAAATCAGAGCTACCTTTTTGATTAATTGGTTCTAGTATAAGATTTGAAAAAGCGCGACCGAAATCTTGTCTTATATTTCCTTCATTATCAACATTTTGATATACTTTGTATTTAATTGTATATTTAGACCCCTTGCTTTTGTCAGATTTTACGAATTCTAAAAATTTGTTTTGTAGTCCCCATTTTATTTTATCTTTATTCCATTTCCAAATCCAACCATCATTAACAAATTCAGAACGACCATTTGGAAATATAATTCCCCCATCAGGTGCTTCAATTCCAAAATTCATTGAGTCAGAATATTGTAAGCCACCCCTATCAAGCGTATCCAAATAATATTTTCCGCGAGTATTAACAAATTCATCAATTAATCTAAAACGTGATTGATTAATTGAATCTATATCCCGATTCCAAATACCATTATTGATTGTGGTGGGATGATTTTTCGAATATAGTAATATTGATTCTGTAATATTTGCAATGTCTTTTGCATCATTTGCTCCTGTTTTTTTACGCCATACAAATTCACTTACAAAATTCTCCTCCCCAAAAACTTCATCCATCAAAAGGCGTAGTTGTGCCACTTCATTATCATCAATAGAAATAAAAATAACGCCATCTTCTTTTAGCAGTTGTTTTGCAATATAAAGCCTTGGATACATAAAAGTGAGCCAAGCAGAATGGCTGTTGCTTTTGCTTTGGGTAAAGTCTAAAATGCGTTTGGCACGTTCTTCACTTATTCCTGCCAATTCTTGCAGTTCGTCAACAGTAAATTTTCTGTCGTCTTGATATACAAAACCGTCACTGCCTGTGTTGTAAGGAGGATCAATGTATATCATTTTTATTTTTTCGTAATAGGCATTTGATAAGTGCTTTAGCACTTCGAGATTATCGCCTTTTATCAGTAAGTTTTCAGAGTTTTTGTTTTCTTTTTTTTGGTTAAAAGTTTCATCTTCTTTTAAAAGGGTAGTGGTTTCGTCTGTTGCGAGAAGACGAGCATAAGATTTTCCGAGCCAATCCATTCCGTAACTTTCTTTTGAAAAGTTAATTTCGGTTGCAGAAAGTTGTTTTTTAAACTTTTCAAAATCAAAATTTCCACCTTTGTCAAAACATTGAGGGAAATGTTTTTTTAGTGTTTCCAAATCTTTATTTGGTGGTGTTATATTACCCGTAATTATTTGTTCTTTATACATGTTTTAGGCATTCGTTATAAAAACCAAAAATAACGGATTTTTATTGAATGCCTTTTATTTTAAAATGATTTATTTTACTATCTGTTGTAGGTTTTTGTAAGCGTTGCAAAAAAAACAAACCCACTTGTAGAACAAACAGGTGTGTATTTTGTGCAGCTGGCTTTTTCTTTTTAGTAGGATTTTTTAGTAGGGGCTTGTGGTAACTATCCCCACAAAAGCTACCAACAAGCAGTTGCTTTTACAGTCTATTTAAAATTGTTTTTTTTAGTTAAAACTATATTAGTTTCCTAACATTACCGGCATAACGAGCATGGTAACCATTTCGCCTTCATGCATTCCGTCGGCTGGAGTTAGTATTCCGGCACGACTGGGAAGCGACATTTCTAACACAATTTGTTCGCTATTAAGGTTGTTAAGCATCTCGGTAAGAAAACGAGAGTTAAATCCTATTTGCATATCGTCTCCTTGATAATCGCAGGTTAAACGTTCTTCGGCTTTATTGCTGTAATCTATATCTTCTGCCGAAATATTTAATTCGGCGCCGGCAATTTTAAGACGGATTTGATGCGTGGTTTTATTTGAGAAAATAGAAACCCTACGAACCGAGTTTAAAAATAAATTCCGATCTATAGTAAGTTTGTTAGGATTTTCTTTCGGGATAACCGCTTCATAGTTCGGGTACTTTCCGTCAATTAAACGACATATTAACTGGGTGTTATCAAAACTAAATTTTGCATTAGAATCGTTATACTCAATAGTTACATCCTCTTCGCTTCCGGTTAGAATTCCTTTTAACAAGTTTAGCGGTTTTTTAGGCATTATAAATTCGGCTGTTTGCGAAGCCTGTAAATCATTTCTGGTGTATTTTACCAATTTATGTGCATCGGTAGCAACAAAGGTTAAGCTTTCGGTGCTAAATTGAAAAAACACACCGCTCATTACCGGACGTAAATCGTCGTTTCCGGCAGCAAAAATGGTTTTTGAAACAGCCGTTGCCAATACATCTCCGGGAAGGGTTGTTTTGCTTGGGTCTTGCAACTCAATACTGGCAGGAAAATCTTCGGCATTTGCATACGCCAAAGCGTATTTACCATGACTGGAACTAATCTCGATAGTATTGTTCTCTTCAATTGTAAAAGTAAGCGGTTGTTCGGCAAATGTTTTTAAGGTATCTAAAAGTAATCTGGCAGGAATACAAACAGCTCCTTTATGATCGCCCTCTACATCTAGTTCTGCCGAAATGGTGGTTTCTAAATCGGATGCAGAAACGGTTAACCGGTTTCCATCAAGTGAAAATAAAAAATTATCTAAAATAGGTAGCGTATTGTTGTTGTTAATAATACCTCCTAATACTTGTAATTGCTTTAATAAATACGAACTCGATACAATAAATTTCATGCTCCGTTTACAGTTTTGTTATTATAAATTTTGATTTACAAATATATTTTAAAATAATGGTATTATACCAACGTTGCCGAAAAATTATTAACAAGAAAGTTTGATAAATAAAACGGTATCGAAAACCTTGCAACGGGATGTGTTTAGAAAAAATTAAATGCGTACTTTTGAAACTAAAATATACCCAATGAAGCATCTTACTTTTTTACTCCTTATTTTTACCTTTTCTGCCTGTAATGACAAACCAAAAAAAACAGAAACTAAAACTCGTAGTATTGTTAAACAGAAAGAAACAAATCAATCCGATTTCACCGCAGTTTTTGCCAGTTGCAACGATCAAAAAATGGAGCAACCGCTCTGGAAACCTATTTTAGAAACCCATCCGGACGTTTTTGTTTGGGGAGGCGATAATATTTATGCAGATACAAAAGATACTACCAAAATGAAACAGGATTATGCCTTGTTACTAGCAAATCCGGACTATAATAAACTCTCAAAACAAACAAAAATAATAGGTACTTGGGACGATCACGATTATGGTATTAACGACGGTGGTAAAGAATGGGAGATTAAAGCCGATGCACAAAAAGTCTTTTTGGATTTTTTAAAAGTACCTAAAGAGAGTCCCAGACGCAAGCAAGAAGGAATTTATACTGCCGAGGTTTTTGAAACGCCAAAAGGAAAAATTAAAATCATACTATTAGATACAAGATATTTTAGAACCGGATTAAAAAAGAGCAACGTAAGAGGAAGACGCTACGAACCTTGGAATAAAAATCATAAAGGGACTATTTTGGGAGAAAAACAATGGGAATGGCTTGCTAAAGAATTGCAAGACACAACGGCAACTTTTACGGTACTAAACAGCAGTATTCAAGTTTTGTCCAGCGAACACGGATGGGAGCGTTGGGCTACGTTTCCCAATGAATTGGAAAAATTAAAACAAACCATAAAAAATGCAACTTCAAAAAATATTTTTATTATTAGCGGCGATAGACATTTAGCAGAATTTTCGGTAGATAGAGTAGAAGGACTTCCTTACGAATTGGTAGATTTTACAACTAGTGGTTTAACAAAGACATTTCCCGATAATCCGGATGAATTAAACGCACTTCGAAAAGGAAAACAAGTTAAACAATTAAATTTTGGTGTTGTTTATTTTAATTTTGAAAAACAACAGGTAAAAATGGAAATAAGAGGAAAAGATAACACCCTTTATGAAACCTATACATTGGATTTTAAAAAATAAACCGGTATCTTTATTCAAAAAAAAATAAGAATGTAATGAAGTTAGTTTATAAATTAGGAATTGGGGTTTTAATAGTAGGAGGAATATACGCTTCGATACAAGCAGTGCAAAACCCGCCAACCGACGATATATTAGAAAAAAAATTAGTAAACGATTACAATGTTTATGCCTTGCCATTACCGCAAGAAATAGATTTTTGTGGCGAACCGGTTCCGTTAAACAATCCGGATATTAGAGAACGCTTAGACAGGGAGTTGTTAGTTAACACCTATTGGCAATCTAACGGATTGTTGCTGATTAAAAGGGCAAATAAATATTTTCCTATCATAGAACCACTATTAAAAAAGTACGGATTGCCCGACGATTTTAAATACCTCGTTGTAGCCGAGAGTGGTCTTGAAAATAACAAGTCGCCGGCAGGAGCAGCCGGTTTTTGGCACTTTTTAAAAAGTACCGGAAAAGAATACGGTTTAGAAATAAACTCTTATGTAGATGAGCGTTATAACTTAGAGTTAGCAACAAAAGTTGCTGCAAAATATTTAAAAAACTCTAAAAACAAATTCGGAACTTGGACATTGGCTGCCGCTGCTTACAATGCAGGAAACGCCGGAATTCAAAAACAAATAGACAGGCAGGGCGTAAATACATATTACGATTTGTTGCTAAATCAAGAAACCAGTAGGTACGTATTTAGAATTTTGGCATTTAAAGAAATTTTATCGAACCCGCAAAAATACGGATTTAACTTTCGTGAAAAAGATTTGTACCAACCCATTCCCACTTATTCGGTTAAGGTTGACACGCCCGTTACCGATTTTGCAAAATTTGCACAACGTTACGGAATAAATTATAAGATATTAAAACTTCACAACCCTTGGCTACGTGATACGTTTTTAAAAAATGCTTCGGGTAAATCGTATTTTATACAAATTCCCAAACAAGGTTATTATAATGCAGGACAATAAAAAAATGAGCATTTCTACTCTTTTAATTTTGGTACTTATAGGTTTGTTAGCAGGATTTGTAAGCGGATTGTTAGGTATTGGCGGTGGTGTTGTTATTGTTCCGTTAATGATGTTGATTTTTGGATCTTCGCAACTCGAAGCGCAAGGAACGAGTTTGGCAGTATTAGCAGTACCGGTTACGTTTTTAGCGGCATACGGTTATTACACCGAAGGATATCTAAATTGGAAATATGCCCTCGCCATTGCTGTTACTTTTGTGATAGGCGGTTATTTAGGTTCTAAATTGGCAATTTCAATTCCAAAAGAGTTGCTAAAAAAAATATTTGCAATTGCACTTATTATTGTTGCTATAAAAATGCTTTTCGGTAAATAATTGAGTAAGAAAAGATTGTTCTGCACTATTCTTTTAAAACATAATTGTTTTGAGTCCCTTCAAAGTTTTTCAACAGCGAAATACCGTTGTAAAAAGCGGTATAATTTAATTCAAAAGAGAGTTCGTATTTCTCGTTAAAAGGATGTAAAACACCTCTTCTTACATCTACAATTTTTTTGTTTTCATCTATAAAGAAAGAGGTAGGAAAACCTAAGGTGTGCTTTAGGGTTTGAATAATATGATTACTGCTATTTTCATCTTCATTCACATAAACAATTGTAATATGACGAGAATAGTTTTTGGCAACTTTACGTACCGCTTTCTTAGTGTCCCAAAACAGTACAACAAAATCAATATCTTTATAATAGTTATTGGCTATTTCATTTAAAGCAGGAATTTCTCCGGTACCGGGCGTACACCAAGAAGCATAGGTCATTAAAAAAATCGGTTTTTTAAAATCATACATTTCAATCCGCTTACCCGAAAGTTTTTTAACCTTAAAATCATCTAAATAACTTCCATTAACAACATTTTTTATCAGCGAATCAAATAGAAATTCAGCTTTTTCATAGTCCTTTTCAAAATAAGCTCTATCAGACTTTATCGAGTAATTCTTGAAACTTTTACCCAACCGAATAGACAAAAAAGACTCGTCCGGTATGACGGTATTTTGGCATATCGCTGAAAAAGAAATCAATAAGAAGTATAAAAGTAGTTTTCTACTCATACACATTTGGTTTTGTTAGTTAGACTGCAAATATACAAAAAGGTTGCTTTAGTTACTGCTTAAAATCATATAAAATTATTAAAATCAATTGTTTATACAAAGTTGTCTAACAAAAATCCGTTTATTTATTAAATTAAAACAAAGAAAAACCCTGTAAAAAGAAATAGAAAAACCCTGTAGCTGACAAAAATCAGCGTTTAATCACATAACTAATATTATCTTAGCTTTTTATTTGTGCAAAAAGATTTCTAATCAATAAATTGCAAACACATACGGTATGGGCGATCAAAAAGTAAATAAAATTAAAGGAAAACATACAAAAGCAAGGTTTACACAACATTTGTTAGAAGACTTAAAAGCATTGGATTATATGCTTAAAAACAACTTGTTTGATGACGATACAATTCGTATTGGTGCCGAGCAGGAATTTTGTTTGGTAAATCAAGATTGGAGACCCTCTAAAAAAGCCTTAACTATTTTAAAAAATATTGATGACCCTCATTTTACTACCGAAATTGCAAAATATAACCTAGAGCTTAACTTAGATCCTGTAGTATTAACAAAAAATGCTTTCAGTAAGGTTGAAAACCAATTAGCTAAGTTACTTCAAAAAGCAAAAAATAAGGCTGCTATTGCCCAAAACAGAATTGTTTTAACCGGAATTTTACCCACTATTACCAAAAACGAATTGCAACTGGATTATATGACCCCTAAACCTCGATACTATTTATTAAACAAAATGCTTAAAGCGTTGCGAGGTGGCGACTTTAGATTGCATATTCGTGGCGTAGATGAGCTAAATAACGTACACGATTCGGTTTTGTTTGAAGGTTGCAATACCAGTTTTCAAATGCACTTGCAAATTCCTTCGTACGACTTTATTGCCAGTTACAATTGGGCTTTGGCAATTTCGGGAGTGGTGTTAAGTATGTGTGTAAATTCGCCATTGTTACTAGGACGAGAGTTGTGGAGCGAAACACGTATTGCCTTATTTAAACAAAGTATCGATACGCGTAAATCTTCGTATGTTTTAAAAAACCAAGAAGCAAGAGTGGCGTTTGGTAACAATAGCTGGGCTGAAGGTAACATTGTTGAAATATATAAAAACCTTATCGCACAACATGACAATATTGTTACTAAAACTATTTCTGCTAACTCACTTGAAGAAATTAAAAACGGAAATACTCCAAAACTGGAAGCCCTATGTACTTTTAACGGAACTATTTATAGATGGAATCGAGCATGCTATGGAGTAACAAACGGAAAGCCACACTTACGAATTGAAAACAGATACATTCCCTCCGGTCCCTCTATAAAAGATGAAATGGCTAACTTTGCTTTTTGGGTGGGTTTAATGATGGGAAGACCCAAAAAATATAATGCTATGCAAAAAGTGATGGATTTTAGAGATGCCAAAGCAAATTTCATTAAAGCGGCTCGATACGGAAAAGAAAGCCTGCTCTTTTGGGATAATACTTACGTTCCGGCTTCAGATTTGGTGTTACATAAATTTTTACCAATTGCAAAATCCGGTTTGCAAAAAATGAATATCGATGACCAAAGTATAAACGAATTATTAGGCATTATTGAAAAACGTGCAAAAACACAAACAGGTGCAGAATGGATGATAACGAACTATCGTAAACTTTTAAAAAACAACAAACCCGATGATTCGCTTCAAATTTTAACAAAATCTATTTATGATTTTCAAAAAAATAACACTCCGGTCTCCCAATGGCGAATGTTACAGGATAACGAAAAATTAGATGCAAAAAAAAATACAGAAGTAGCACATATTATGACAACCCGACTTTTTGTAGTACATAAAAACGATTTGGCTTTACTGGCAACGAGCATTATGAAATGGAAAAACATTCATCACGTTCCGGTAGAGAGTAAAAAAGGAAAATTAGTAGGTTTACTTACTTGGAAACATTTATTGAAATTTCAAGAAAAACAAAAATCAACTGCATTAAATCATTATTTCGTCAAAGATATTATGGTAAAAAAAGTAATAACCGTTACACCACAAACAAGCATTAAAAAAGCAGTAACATTAATGAAAAAACACCAAATAGGATGTTTGCCGGTGATACAAAAAAAATACTTGGTAGGAATAATCACAGCAAAAGATTTAATCGAAGCATCCTATGCGTAAGATTTATAGTAAGGCTTTGGATAAAAACCTGGAAGTATCTAGGATTATTTGTAAAATTGAAGGTAAAAAACCCGGACCTACTATTATCTTTATGGGTGGAATTCATGGTAATGAACCTTCAGGAGTTTTTGCATTGCAGCAAGTTTTTTCAGAAATAAAAAAGAAAAAAAAGGATATTTTCGGAAGTTTATTCGCTTTAAGCGGAAATCTATGGGCACTCGAAAAAGGAGTTCGTTATCAAAAAGAAGATTTAAACCGACTTTGGACAGAAGACTCCATTAAAAAGATTATTAAATCAGGCAATAACCAACTGTCGGAAGATGCCCTGCAATTAAAAGAAATCTACAAAACACTTGTTGCTATTATCGAAAATCATTCACCGCCATTTTATTTTTTCGATTTGCATACAACTTCCGGAGAAACCATTCCGTTTATAACCGTTAATGACAGCTTGTTAAACCGGAAATTCACAAAGCAATATCCGCTTCCGTTAGTGTTGGGTATCGAAGAATATTTAGAAGGTCCCTTGTTAAGTTATATCAACGAATTGGGTTATGTCGCATTTGGGTATGAAGCCGGACAGCACGATGCGCTTTCTGCAATTGAAAACCACGTGGCATTTATTTATCTATCTCTGTATTTTTCGGGAGTGTTTAAAGAAAAAGACCCTGCGTTTTATCAATATTTTGAAGTGCTTGCAAAATCGTCCATTCATCGTATTCATTTTTACGAAATATTTTTTAGGTATCAAATTTTACCTAGAGAACATTTTAAAATGCAACCCGGATTTGTAAATTTTCAACCCGTAAAAAAAGATCAAGTAGTCGCTTTTTCAAATAATAAAAAAATAAAAGCAATAAAAACCGGTAAATTATTTATGCCTTTGTATCAAGGGCAAGGCGAAGACGGATTTTTCCTTATTAAGAGAGTTCCTAAAATCTTTTTAAAAATTTCATCGGTATTAAGAAGAGTTAGATTTGATAAGTTGTTACCCTTACTTCCGGGAGTTTCTTGGGCATCCGGAACTAAAAATGCGCTTTTGGTCAATAAAAAAATAGCTTGGCTTTTTGCCAGAGAATTTTTCCACTTATTAGGCTATCGGAGCAAACAAGTTAATAAAACGCATTTGCTTGTAAAAAATAGGGAAGAAGCAGCAAAATATGAAGATTATAAAAACGAAAAATGGCTGAATTGACTTCTTAAAACTTTTATTTAGTCTGTCTGAAAGATTAAAACCGGTACGGTCTTATTCAATGAAACATCAAAAGTAATTTAGCTTTGCTATGAGTTACCAAAACAGCAAATAGGAAACTTTGTTTGGCGTGAAAATTGATGTATCTTTACATTATGAAACGCATTTTTTTATTCCTCTTACTACTAATTGCATTACAAGCTAAAGCATCTTATATTTTAGTACCTATGGATGCCGAAACCCAAAAAGAACACCTAAAAGCCTACGGTATAACCTATTGGGTTTTAGAAAAACACCTTAAAGTAAAATGGTTACTTAACTATAGAGGCGGCTCGTTTTTATTACCAGATTCTGAAGAAATTAGAAAAGAATGTCAGATTAGAGGCGTTTCATTTGAAGTACTTTCCAACGCTAAAACCGAAGAAATTTTAAATGAAATTAGTAGTCCGTCACAAAATATGGAAGCCGTCGTACTTGAAAAAGCACCGCGTATTGCCGTGTACGCTCCTCCAACAAATCAACCTTGGGATGATGCCGTTACGATGGTTTTAACCTACGCCGAAATACCTTATACCGTTATTTATGACGAAGAAGTGTTAAGCGACCAACTTTTGCTTTACGATTGGTTGCACCTGCACCATGAAGATTTTACAGGGCAATACGGAAAATTTTATAGAGCGTATCGTTCGGCTCCTTGGTATATTGAAAATAAAAAAAATGCCGAAGCATTGGCAACCAAACTGGGTTATCAAAAAGTTTCTGAGGAAAAAAGAGATGTAGCTTTAAAAATTAGAGATTACGTAATAGGAGGAGGATTTATGTTCGCTATGTGCAGTGCTACCGATAGTTTTGATATTGCTCTTGCCGCAGAAGGAGTAGATATTTGCGAAACCATGTTTGATGGCGATCCCAGCGAACCCAATTACCAAAGCAAAATAGATTATAACAAAACCTTTGCATTTACCAATTTTATTTTGGAGAGAAACCCGATGGTTTACGAATTTTCTTCGATAGATATGACCACCAAACGTAAAATTAGAAAAGAAGTAGATTATTTTAGTTTAATGGATTATTCGGCTAAGTGGGATCCAATACCTTGTATGCTGGTACAAAATCATACGGCTTTGGTAAAAGGTTTTATGGGGCAAACAACAGCTTTTGCAAGAGACCAGATTAAAGCCAATGTATTAGTGATGGGAGAAAACAAAGCCAACGGAGAAGCACGCTATATTCACGGAATCAAAGGAAAGGGTTTCTACACATTCTATGCCGGTCATGACCCAGAAGATTACCAACACCGAGTAGGAGATGCCAAAACCGAATTAGCACTGCACCCTAATTCTCCCGGTTACAGACTCATTTTAAATAACGTGTTGTTTCCGGCTGCTAAAAAGAAAAAGAAAAAAACGTAATGTTATGGTATAAAAAAATCTATCCTACAAAAGTTAATAATTTGCAAGATAGATTGGTTTCTTCCGGTAATTACAATTACAGAGAGTTGTTATCGTTTAAAATACGTTTTAATTGCTCTTTAATAGTTTCCCCTGCATCATAAACCATTTGTTCGCTTCCGGGAAAGGGTACAAACTCATTTTTAATTATTTTTAAGTCGTCTTTGGTTAAGGCTTTTTTGTTGCCGGTATAGGTTGCAAAAACGTTTTCAAAAACAAATTCGGTCTCCAACGGAAAGTTATTTAACTCTCTTCCTGTTACTAAATTACGATAAATAACTTCACCTACAACATGAGTCGCTTTGCTTTGCGTTGTTATAAGAATTTCTGCTTCAACAGTTTCAAAAATATCAATTTTTATAGGCTTTCCATTTTCATCTTTAACAATAGTTCCATTTCTGTCTTTTTTATATTTCCATCCGGTTTTCACTTCTTTTTCTCTGTGAAACGATTTTTCAAAAATCTTTTCGGGCGAAACTTCTATTACGCGAAAGTTTAAATCAATTCCGTATGTGTAATCTATGTTATTTTGCGGTTTACTATGGTATTCAGTCCAAAAATCATCCAACCCATAGGTATTAAAATTAAGCAAATCTTCTTCTAATCGATACGGAATTAAAATACCGCTGTAGTTATTAATAGCAACCAACACAAAATCGGTTCCTCTATAATGGGCTTCGTCTCGTAATTGTTTGGTATCCTTATAATTCGGATTAATATCGGTTAACTCGCAGAATACAGTATACGCTTTGCGATAGTCATCTTTTGTATTGTAACTCATATAATTTTTTCCGATATCGTATAAATGTACTTCATAAACCTTTCTGGCTTGTGCAATTTCGTCGGAATAATCTTCAAATTTAAATTTGGCATTTCGGTTTAAAGAAGCAATAGCAAGTGGAAGCAACGGACGAATTAAATCCTGTCTGTTTCGTAATTGAATATACGTGTAATAAATCTCACGTGGTGCATCCGGATTATCGCTTTTTTGAAAATACTTAATGTTTCGCTTGTCTTTATCAACTGCTTTTTTGTAAGCTTCTTCCAACAACACAATGTGTTCATCTGCTTTAGAAGAGTGCGAATTTTTTTGTAATTTTTTTACTGCTAATTCAATAGCCGTATCGTAATTTCCTTGTGCAATAAAACGTTGGTTTCGTTTTACGCTGTTACAAGAAACAAAAAGTAAAGCAACGAGTAGTAAGGGTGTAATTTTCTTCATAATCTTCAAGCATTGGTTTGGTTAGTTAAATACAAGTGTTGTGCCAAAAATTATTGGAGTGCGGGTAATACTTTCCCGCTACATTCACCAAATCCAATTCTTAGACCGTCTTTTTCGCAATGCGCACG
The DNA here is from genome assembly GCA_015490835.1 of Flavobacteriaceae bacterium. Taxonomy (GTDB): domain Bacteria; phylum Bacteroidota; class Bacteroidia; order Flavobacteriales; family Flavobacteriaceae; genus Marifrigoribacter. The sequence goes on from WFXA01000174.1 coordinate 12,366, forward strand.
CATAATTACGGTATCTCCGTCTTGAATAAATTTCCGGGTAGTTCCGTCCTTGAGTGTAACAGGATTTTGACCACGCCAAGTGAGTTCCAGCATCGAACCGTAACTGTCTTTTGTAGGTCCCGAAATAGTACCGCTTCCCATCATATCGCCCGAACGTAAATTACAGCCATTTACCGTGTGATGTGTGAGTTGCTGTGCCATAGACCAATACATATATTTAAAATTGCTGTTTGCCAATGTGGTTTCTTCTCCATTTTCAGGTTTAATACCAACTTGTAATTGGATATCAAAATTCTTTTTTCCGCTTTGCTGTAAATAAGGTAGCGGTTGTGGTTCTTGTTTAGGTCCTTCGGTTCTAAAAGGCTCTAAGGCGTCTAATGTTACAATCCATGGCGAAATAGTTGAAGCAAAGTTTTTACCCAAAAACGGTCCAAGCGGCACATATTCCCAAGCTTGAATATCTCTTGCGCTCCAATCGTTAAAAAGGACTAATCCGAAAATATAATCTTCTGCCTCTTCAATTGGCACTCGATGACCTAAAACATTAGCATCGGTAGTGATAAAAGCCATTTCTAATTCAAAGTCCAATAATTTGGTAGCACCAAATCCGGGAATACCATCTTCGCCGGGTTTGGTTTGTCCAACCGGACGATAAATGGGAGTGCCCGAAGGAACAATAGACGAGCTTCTTCCGTGGTAGCCAATTGGTATGTGCAACCAGTTAGGCAATAGTGCATTATTCGGGTCTCTAAATAACGAACCTACATTGGTAGCATGTTCTTTACTGGCATAAAAATCGGTGTAATCGCCTACATCTACCGGAAGTTGCATTTCAATTTCATCTAGTGTAAAAAGAATTTGTTTTTTATGAGCTTCGTTATCTCTTAATTTCGGGTTGTCTTTTAAGAATATATCTGATACACGGTTACGTACCAAACGCCAAGTTTTTCTTCCGTCTGCAATAAAATCGTTTAAACTGTCTTGAAGAAAAATATCGTCGGTAAGTTCGATACCTTCAAAATAACCTAGTTGATGTAAAGCACCTAAATCTATTGCGTAATCGCCAATTCGAGTACCAATGGTTATAATGTCATCTCGGGTTAAAAAAACACCAAAAGGAATGTTTTGAATAGGAAAATCGGTATTTGGTTTGGTATTTAACCAAGTTTTTCTGGTGGGGTCGTTTGCGGTTAAGGGCATAATTTCTTGTTTTAATAGGTTATGGGTTTTCTGTGAAAACCAAAAATTATATAACTGGCTAACTTTTTCGACTTCAAATATAGGATTTTTGTTTATCTAACCGAATGGTTTTACTATTTTTGGCATTAATTATTTTAAATCTTTTTACTATGCACCGTGACCAACAAATTTTTGAACTTATTAATGAAGAAGAACAACGTCAAATGAACGGACTGGAACTTATTGCTTCAGAGAATTTTGTAAGCAACCAAGTGCGAGAAGCTGCCGGTTCTGTTTTAACCAACAAATATGCCGAAGGTTATCCGAGAAAAAGATATTACGGCGGGTGCGAAATAGTGGACGAGGTAGAGCAAATAGCCATAGATCGAGCCAAAGAGCTATTTGGAGCCGAATATGCAAACGTACAACCGCATAGTGGTTCGCAAGCTAATAGCGCTGTGTTTTTTGCTTGTTTAAAACCGGGCGATACATTTTTGGGTTTCGATTTATCACACGGAGGTCATCTAACACACGGTTCGCCTGTAAATTTTTCCGGCACATTGTACAAGCCTGTGTTTTACGGCGTAGATAAATATACCGGTGTGTTGGATTACAACAAAATTGAAGACATTGCCAAAAAAGAAAAACCCAAGATGATAATTGCCGGCGCATCGGCTTACTCAAGAGAGATAGACTATCAAACTTTTAGAGAAATTGCCGATAGAGTAGGTGCCATTTTAATGGCAGACATTGCACATCCTGCCGGTTTAATTGCCAAAGGAATTTTACAAGATCCCATTCCGCATTGTCACGTAGTTACCACCACAACTCATAAAACCCTTCGGGGTCCTCGCGGCGGAATGATTTTAATAGGAAAAGATTTTGAAAATCCTTTTGGGAAAAAACTTAAAAACGGAAATTTAAAGAAAATGTCTTCTTTAATTAACAGTGCTATTTTTCCGGGCAACCAAGGAGGACCTTTAGAACATATTATTGCCGCCAAAGCCATTGCATTTGGTGAAGCGTTAACCGATGATTTTCTACACTATATGGTTCAAGTAAAGAAAAATGCAGCTGCTATGGCAAAAGCATTTGTAAAGAAAGAGTATCATATTATTTCGGGCGGAACCGATAACCATATGATGCTAATAGACTTGCGAAACAAAAATATTACCGGAAAACAAGCCGAACAAGCCCTTGTGCAAGCCGATATTACAGTAAACAAAAACATGGTTCCGTTTGATACCCAATCGCCTTTTGTTACCAGTGGCATACGTGTAGGAACTCCGGCAGTTACCACACGCGGATTAAAAGAAGAAGACATGGAAACAATTGTTTATATGATTGATGAAGTTATTAATCATCCCGATAATCCGGTGGTATTACAAAACGTTTCCAAACGTGTTCGTAAAATGATGCACGCTCGACCGCTTTTTGTGAGCGAATAGATTTTAACCAAATTTAATAATCCATTCTTCTAACGAAACACTACTTTTGCAAATCAATTATTAAGTGATGCTAAAAAAACTTGCAACTTTTCTTTTTTCTACCCGTTTAACGGCTGTTTTGTTTATTGTTTTTGCCATAGCAATGGCTACAGGAACGCTTTTAGATGCTTCGGCAGAAACATCTCCCACTCCTTATACAAAAGAGCTTATCTATGATGCTTGGTGGTTTGAGGTAATTATGCTTTTGTTTATGATTAACTTTATAGGTAACATTTCGAGATACCAACTTTTTAAAAAAGAAAAATGGGCAACACTCTTGCTACATCTGGCTTTCATTCTCATTATTTTTGGAGCTTTTATTACCCGGTACATTAGTTATGAAGGAGCCATGCACATTAGAGAAGGTGCAACAGAAAATAAAATACTTTCTTCCGAAACATATATCACCGCTTTTATAGATGGCGATTATGAAGTAAACGGTGTAAAACAACGCCGTGTTATTGCACCTGAAAAAGTTAGGTTAAGCAACAGATTAAATAACCATTTTACTATTAAAACCGATTATAAGGGAAAACCGGTAACCATCAAATTTAAAGAATTTATAAAAAATGCCAAAGAAGGCATTATCCCTTCAAATGAAGGAGAGGAGTATTTAAAAATTGTAGAATCCGGTACCGGAAAACGAGAAGAACATTGGTTAAAATCAGGCGAAATACAAAACATACACAACGTACTATTTGCATTAAACAAACCCACCAACGGCGCAATTAACTTAATAACTGAAGGGGATAATTACACTATTAAAGCTCCATTTTCCGGAAATTATATTATTATGGCAAACCAAACCAAAGGTAGTGTCGTGGCAGATAGTTTACAACCCTTTCATCTCCGGTCTTTGTACCAATTAGGAGGCATGTCCTTTGTCGTTCCGGAACCTGTAATTAAAGGAAAATACGGTGTTATAAAAGCTCATAGAAAAGAAAAAACCAATCAAGATGCTGTATTGGTTACGGTACAATCCGGTAACAAAGAAAAAGACATCTGGTTGTTTGGAGGTAAAGGAACCGCTCCGGCTATGCAAAAAGTTACTTTAAACGGTTTAGATATTTATGTGGGCTATGGCTCTAAAGAAATAGAACTTCCGTTTAGCATTACCCTAAACGATTTTATTGCCGAAAAATATCCCGGAACGCAACGCGGATTTTCTTCTTTTAAAAGCAAAATAACTGTAAATAAACCCAATAAAGAATTTTACGATTACGATATTTATATGAACCACGTTTTAGACGAAAGCGGTTACCGGTTTTTTCAATCGGGATTCGACCCCGATGAAAAAGGAACCATTTTAAGTGTAAATCATGATTTTTGGGGAACCTGGATTACTTATATTGGTTACACCTTATTGTATATAGGATTACTGGGTATTTTATTTACACCAAATACCCGATTTGGATCGTTAAAAAAACAATTAAAAAAACTACATAGTAAACATTCAAAAATAACCACGCTATTACTTTTGTTTATTTCGTTTTCTGCAATGGCACAAGAAAATGCTTCACACCAAACATTTTCAAAATCGCAAATAGACTCGCTAATACAAGCAAATGCCGTCGATAAATCACACGCTTTAAAGTTTGCACAACTCGTTATTCAAGATAACGGGAGGATGAAACCGGTAAATACTTTTGCCAGTGAGTTATTACGAAAAATAAGCCATAAAACTCATTACCAAGGCTTAGATGCCAATCAGGTATTCCTTTCGATGACTGAATTTCCCAGACTTTGGGTTGAAGCACCTATAATTTATTTAAAAAGAGGAAACGATAGTATTCGAAAAATTATAGGAGTTCCTGTGGATAGAAAGGAAATAGCTTTAATAGATTTATTTGATGAAAAAGGCAATTACAAACTCGAACCTTATCTTGAAAATGCAACACGAACCACAAACCCCAATCAGTTTCAAAAAGATTTTATAAAAACACACGAAAACTTTTATTTACTGAACCAAGCATTAAGCGGAAGCATTTTAAAGGTGTTTCCTATTCCTAATGACCCTTCCAATAAATGGATTTCCTATCCCGAATTAAGCGAAGCAAACATTAAAGGAAACGACTCCTTGTACGTTAAAAATATCTTGCCAATGTATTTTGAAACACTAAAGCAAGCAAGAAAAACCAACGATTATTCGCAGGCAGATAAACTATTGGAAAGCATTACGGCTTTTCAGAAAAAATTCGGAAGTAAAGTACTTCCTTCCGAAAATAAAATAAAAGCAGAAATACTTTATAACAAAGCCGATATCTTTAACAGGATGTACAAATTTTTTACCTTAATAGGTGTTTTGATGTTTATCTTTGTTATTCTGCAAATATTTTATGATAATAAGTTACTAAATTTTCTTGTAAATGTATGTAAATATCTCATTTGGATTTCGTTAATTATTCTTACTGCCGGACTTATGTTACGATGGTATGTTAGTGGGCACGCACCTTGGAGTGATGCGTATGAAAGCATTGTTTATGTAGGTTGGGCAACCGTATTATTCGGATTGGTTTTGGGAAGAAAAAGCGCATTAACTATTGCATCTACAGCATTTGTTGCGGCGATTGTTTTTTGGGTGGCACATCAAAACTGGATAGATCCTTCTATTGCAAATCTGCAGCCGGTTTTAAATAGCTACTGGCTAATGATTCATGTAGCAATTATCGTAGCCAGCTACGGACCATTTACATTAGGAATGATACTAGGTGCCACGGTTTTATTATTAATGATTTTAACCAACTCGAAGAATAGACAAAAGATGAACCTTCATGTAAAAGAGTTGCTCATTATAACAGAGATGGCATTAATAGTAGGTTTGGTGCTGTTAACTATAGGAAATTTCCTTGGAGGACAATGGGCTAACGAAAGTTGGGGACGTTATTGGGGTTGGGATCCTAAAGAAACTTGGGCACTTATAAGTATTATGGTTTATGCATTTGTAGTGCATATGCGATTGGTTCCCGGACTTAGAGGGAAATGGCAATTTGCAGCAGCTTCTGTTTTTGCTTATGCTTCGATTATGATGACCTATTATGGTGTTAATTTTTATTTGGTAGGATTGCATTCTTATGCTAGCGGAGAAAAAACCATGACACCTAATTTTGTATGGTACACCGTAATTTTCTTTGTAATTTTAAGTACACTTGCCTATTTCAAATATAAAAGATATTATAAAAAAGGATAAGAAATTTCTTAGAGACACCTCGTTGCATTTTTGAATTTAAAATTTTAATTATTTTTAAAGTCTTCTTGCTAAAACGATTAAAATGTATTTTATTAGATGTAAATGATGATTTTTTATAGCTAAGCATCTTTTTTAAGATGACAAACGTAAAACTTGAGTTACTTATCTTTTTTCCTATATTTGCAAGACTCAAAAAAAACAAAAAAAATTGCGTGGAATTTACAGCAGAACAAATAGCAGGCATTTTAGAGGGTGAAGTAGATGGCAATCCAAACGAGGTAGTTAATAAACTTTCAAAAATAGAAGAAGGCACAAAAGGAAGCCTTACTTTTTTAGCAAATCCAAAGTACACATCGTTTATATATTCCACAAAAGCAAGTATAACGATTGTTGATAAAAACTTTATTCCGGAAAATTCACTTACAACCACGCTTATTAAAGTAGAAGAACCTTACAAAGCTTTTTCAAAATTATTAGCATACTATAATCAGGTAAAAAATAATAAAACCGGTATTGAACAACCTGTTTTTGTTTCAGATAGTGCTTCTTATGGTGACAATATCTATCTCGGCGCTTTTTCTTATTTAGGAAATAATGTAAAAATAGGAAACAATGTTAAAATTTATCCTAATGCATATATTGGAGACAATGTAATAATAGGGAATGATGTAACGATTTTTTCAGGAGCTAAAATTTATTCAGAAAGTGTTATTGGTAATAACTGCATAATACATAGCGGTGCGATCGTTGGTGCAGATGGTTTTGGCTTTACCCCTGATGATAAAGGAGAATACAGTAAAGTGCCTCAAACCGGAAACGTTATTTTGGAAGATAACGTCGATGTTGGTGCCGGAACAACTATCGACAGAGCAACCTTAGGCTCTACTATTATTAAAAAAGGAGTAAAATTAGATAATCAAATTCAAATTGCTCATAACGTAGAAATAGGAGAAAATACCGTGATAGCAGCTCAAACAGGAATTGCAGGCTCAACAAAAATAGGTAAAAACTGTATGATTGGCGGACAAGTTGGAATTGTAGGACATCTTACCATTGGTGACAATGTTCGCATTCAAGCACAAAGCGGTATAGGACGTAATGTTAAAGATAATGAAACGCTACAAGGTTCACCTGCGTTAAATTATGGAGATTATAACAAGAGTTACGTACATTTTAAAAATCTTCCGAAAATTATTAATAGACTTAACGATATAGAAAAGAATTTTAAAAATGATTGATTGCAACCTTAGACAACGTACCATAGAAAAAGAAGTTTCGTTAACAGGGGTGGGGCTACACACAGGGCAAGAAGTAACACTTACGTTTAAACCTGCGCCTGAAAATTATGGTTATAAATTTATTCGTGTAGATTTAGAAGGTAAACCGGTTATTGAAGCAGATGCCAATTATGTAGTAAATACACAACGAGGAACCAATCTTGAAAAAAGAGGAGTTGTTATTAACACCTCAGAACACGTGCTAGCTGCGTTAGTAGGTCTTGAGATAGACAACTGTATAATAGAACTTAACGCTTCTGAACCTCCCATAATGGATGGGTCTTCAAAATATTTTCTAGAGGCTTTAGAAAATGCTGGTATTAAAGTTCAGAAAGAACCACGAGAGGAGTTTGTTGTAACCGATGTAATTAGTTATAAAGACGAAGAAACAGGCAGCGAAATTATGGTCGTTCCGGCAGATAATTATCAGTTAACTGTTATGGTGGATTTTGGTGATAATGTAATCGGGACTCAAAATGCTACGCTTAAAGATATTTCAGACTTTAAAGAAGAAATTTCTTGTGCAAGAACATTTAGCTTTCTTCATGAATTAGAAATGCTTTTAGACCATGGTTTAATAAAAGGAGGCGATTTAAACAATGCCATAGTATATGTAGATAAAGAACTTTCTGAAGAAACGATGCAAAAATTGCGTAAAGCATTTAATAAACAAGCTATTTCGGTTAAACCAAACGGAATTCTAGACAATTTAACACTGCACCATCCTAACGAAGCAGCAAGACATAAATTATTAGATGTTATTGGAGATTTGGCTCTAGTAGGAACTCGTATTCGAGGTAAAGTTATTGCAAATAAACCCGGTCATACGGTAAATACACAATTTGCAAAAAAACTTTCAAAAATAATCAAACTCGAAAAACGCAATAAAGCTCCAAAAATAGATTTAACAAAAACACCGGCAAAAGATGTAAACCAAATAATGGAGATGCTTCCGCACAGACCTCCTTTTTTATTGGTTGACAAAATTTTAGAGCTAACAGACACTAAAGTTATAGGCTTAAAAAATGTTACAATGAATGAGCCCTTTTTTGTTGGACATTTTCCGGGTGCACCCGTAATGCCGGGTGTTTTAATTATTGAAGCGATTGCTCAAACAGGAGGAATTTTAGCTTTAAGCACTGTACCCGACCCCGAAAATTACTTAACGTATTTATTAAAAATGGATAATATCCGTTTTAAAAAACAAGTAAATCCGGGCGATACACTTATATTTGATTTAACGTTAGATGAACCCATTCGAAGAGGAATTGTAAAAATGTCTGGTAAGGCGTATGTAAATAACGTTGTAGTAACCGAAGCCGAATTAATGGCGCAAATTGTTAAAACTAAAAACCTATAATGAATCAGCCTTTAGCATACGTACATCCGGGAGCAAAAATTGCAAAAAATGTTGTAATAGAACCTTTTGCTACAATACATAATGACGTTATTATTGGTGAAGGAACTTGGATAGGATCTAATGTTACCATAATGGAAGGAGCAAGAATAGGAAAAAATTGTAATATTTTTCCCGGTGCTGTAATCTCTGCTATTCCTCAAGATTTAAAATTTCAAGACGAAGAAACTACTGCTCATATCGGAGACAATACAACCATACGTGAGTATGTTACCGTAAATAGAGGAACCATAGATAGAGGAAAAACAATAATTGGTAAAAATTGCCTAATTATGGCTTATTGCCATATTGCACACGATTGTTTTGTAGGCGATAATTGCATTTTTTCAAACAACAGTACATTAGCAGGTCATATAACTGTTGGTGATTATGTAATTTTAGCCGGAATGACCGCAGTACATCAGTTTTGTACCATTGGTAATCATGCATTTGTAACCGGAGGATCTTTGGTAAGAAAAGACGTGCCTCCTTATGTAAAAGCTGCAAGAGAACCTCTATCCTATGCAGGTATTAACTCTATTGGCTTACGTCGAAGAGGTTTCGCATCCGAAAAAATAAGAGAAATTCAAAATATATATAGAATTTTATATCAAAAAAACTATAATAACACCCAAGCTTCAAGGATTATTGAAGCCGAAATGGAAGCAACACCCGAACGTGACGAAATTCTTCAGTTTATTAAAAACTCTAAACGAGGAATTATGAAGGGTTATTTTTCAAACTAAAAAACTTAGAAACGCAACAACTCACAAATCTACCTGTCGGTAGACAGGCTAATAAACTAAAAAAATGGCATCAACATCAGACATAAGAAAAGGATTGTGCATAAAATACAATAACGATATTTATAAAATAATAGAATTTTTACATGTTAAACCGGGTAAAGGACCGGCATTTGTTCGTACAAAACTAAAAAGTGTAACCTCCGGAAAAGTAATTGACAATACTTTTTCAGCCGGACATAAAATAGAAGATATACGAGTAGAAACTCATAAATTTCAGTATTTATATAATGATGGAGAAACCTATCATTTTATGAACACTAATGATTACAGCCAAATTCAACTTCAAAAAAATTCATTAGATAAACCCGAACTTATGAAAGAAGGCGAAATTGTAACCATACAAATAAACACAGAAGATGGTCTTCCTTTGTCTGTTGAGCTTCCGGCACATGTTATTTTAGAAATCACTCATACCGAACCCGGAGTAAAAGGAAATACGGCAACAAATGCAACCAAACCCGCAACGGTTGAAACCGGAGCAAAAATTAATGTTCCATTATTTGTAAACGAAGGTGATAAGATTAAAGTAGATACCGAAAAAAGTTCGTATATTGAAAGAGTTAAAGAATAACATTAGATAACATTATGAAATTCAATAAACCACAGTCACTTAAGGAAATTGCAAAAATCATTAATAGTGACTTTGTAGGGGATGAAAATTTTCCGGTTTTAGGAATGAACGAGATACACGTGGTTGAACCCGGAGATATCGTTTTTGTAGATCATCCAAAATATTATGATAAAGCACTTCAATCCAAAGCAACTGTAATTTTAATTAATAAAGAAGTAGCTTGCCCCAAAGGAAAAGCATTGTTAATTTCAGACGACCCTTTTCGAGATTTTAATATACTTACCAAGCACTTTAAACCTTTTATTCCGGCAACTTCTTCCGTTTCAGAAACTGCAATAATCGGTAAAAACACGATAATTCAACCTAATGTTTTTATAGGCAATAATGTTACCATTGGCGATAATTGTGTAATCCATCCTAATGTTTCAATTTATGATAATACCGTTATCGGAAATAACGTAACCATACATTCGGGAACAGTTCTGGGTGCCGATGCTTTTTATTACAAAAACAGACCCGAAAAATACGACAAACTTCTAAGCGGAGGAAACGTTGTAATAAAAAATAATGTTGATATAGGCGCATTATGCACCATAGATAAAGGAGTCTCGGCATCTACGATTATTGGTGAAGGAACAAAATTAGATAATCAAGTACACATCGGTCACGACACTATCGTAGGCAAACGTTGTTTGGTTGCTTCACAGACCGGTATTTCAGGTTGTGTTGTAATTGAAGATTTTGTAACCATTTGGGGGCAAGTAGGAATTACAAGTGGGATAACCATTGGCAAAAAAGCAATTATTTCAGCTCAAAGCGGAGTGAGTAAATCGTTAGAAGGAAACAAATCATATTTTGGTACACCGGCAGATGATTTTAGAAAAAAATATAAAGAAATAGCATCCATACGTTTAATTCCGGAAATACTTAAAAAAATAGATAGTTTAAAAAATGAATAATCAAGCAAAAGAAATTGTAAAAGCGTTTTATCTTTCAGATATCTTAAAAGACGAAACCGTATTATCCAGATTTTTTCATCCCGATATAAAACTTTTATGGAATAGCAACGACGGTCTTACCATCATGCAATACCAAGATTTAAAAAATTTCTTTGACGAAATAAGACGAACCTACTGTGATATGCGTATTCAAGTAAGTCATTTACTACAAGATGAAAATTTTGTTACTGTTCGATACAAATATTACATTAAAACCATCGAAAATCCCGATGAAGAACTGGGAATTGCACATTTTATTGCAATTTGGGAAGTAAAAGACGGAAAATTTATAAGCGGATATCAAGTAAGTCAACCGGTTACAGATAAAGATGACACCGCAGAGTCGTACGAAAAAGTTAAAGTTTAATTTTCTTTTAAAACCTTGTGTTTTGCAGTATATTTGCCCGGTATTTTTTACAATAATTTAAGTTTTAACCTATAATAAAATCTGATAATGAGTGTTTTAGTAAATAAAAATTCAAAAATAATAGTTCAAGGGTTCACCGGAGGCGAAGGTACTTTTCATGCCAAACAGATGATAGAATACGGAACGAATGTCGTGGGTGGCGTAACTCCGGGTAAAGGCGGGCAAACCCATTTAGACAAACCGGTGTATAATACAGTTGCAGAAGCAGTAGCTAAAACAGGAGCAGATACATCCATTATTTTTGTGCCGCCGGCTTTTGCCGCTGATGCCATTATGGAAGCAGCCCAAGCAGGTATCAAAGTAATCATTACCATCACTGAAGGTATTCCGGTAGCCGATATGACTAAAGTAGCCGAATATGTTAAAGACAGAGATTGCAGATTGGTTGGTCCCAACTGTCCCGGAGTAATCACACCGGGAGAAGCTAAAGTAGGAATTATGCCGGGCTTTGTATTTAAAAAAGGAAAAGTAGGAATTGTTTCAAAATCAGGAACTCTTACGTATGAAGCCGCAGATCAAGTTGTAAAACAAGGCTTGGGAATAACAACTGCAATAGGAATTGGAGGAGACCCGATTATAGGTACTACAACCAAAGAAGCAGTAGAAATGTTTATCAACGATCCGGAAACCGAAGCTGTAGTTTTAATAGGAGAAATAGGTGGACAATTAGAAAGCGATGCTGCAAAATGGTATAAAAACAGCGGAAGTAAAAAACCGGTAATCGGTTTTATTGCCGGCGAAACGGCTCCGGCAGGACGCACCATGGGGCACGCAGGTGCCATAGTAGGAGGAAGTGATGATACAGCACAAGCAAAAAAGAAAATACTAAAAGAAAACGGTATCTATGTGGTAGATTCGCCTGCTAAAATTGGTGAAACTGTGGCAAAAGTCTTAGCCGGATAATAAACCTAAATTACTTAACAATGAAACTATTAAAAGGTAAAACAGCCATTATTACAGGAGGAAGTCGCGGAATTGGAAAAGGAATTGTAGAAACATTTGCAAAAAATGGAGCAAATGTTGCTTTTACGTATAGCTCTTCTGAAGATGCCGCAAAAACTATTGAAGCAGAAATTTATAACTTAGGTGTAAAGGTAAAAGCTTACAAGAGTAATGCAGCCGATTATGAGCAATGTCAAGAATTAGCACAACAAGTTGCTGAAGAATTTGGAAGCATTGATATTTTGGTAAATAATGCCGGAATTACAAAAGACAACCTATTAATGCGAATGAACGAAGAAGATTTTGATAAAGTAATATTGGTAAACCTAAAATCGGTATTTAATATGACCAAAGCCGTTCAACGAACGATGCTTAAACAACGCAACGGTTCTATTATTAATATGAGTTCGGTTGTAGGCGTAAAAGGAAACGCCGGACAAAGCAATTATGCAGCTTCAAAAGCCGGAATTATAGGATTTACAAAGTCGATGGCATTAGAGTTAGGCTCTAGAAACATACGCAGCAATGCCATTGCGCCCGGATTTATAGAAACCGAAATGACCGCCAAGTTAGACCCGGAAACAGTAGCCGGATGGAGAAAAGCCATTCCGTTAAAACGAGGTGGTACGCCCGAAGATATCGCCAATGCTTGTGTTTTTTTAGCAAGCGATATGGCATCGTATATTACCGGACAAGTACTTCACGTTGACGGCGGAATGTTAACCTAACCGATATTTGAAATAAAAATAAGACGTAACCGAGATAAACCCTGTTTGTTTCGGTTTTTTGATATTGCTCTGTTTCTTTCAATTTACTACCTTAGCAAAAATCTTTCACCTTATGATTTCCCAAAAACAATTTAATAAAGAAATAGATATTATCATCGCTAACGCAGTACGAGAAGATATTGGCGATGGCGATCACAGTTCAAAAGCGTGCATTTCAGAAGACGCAACCGGAAAAGCAAAACTTTTGGTAAAAGATCAAGGCATTATCGCCGGAGTTGAGTTTGCCAAACGCACATTTGATTTTATTGACCACGGTTTACAAGTTGAAGTGCTTATCAAAGACGGAGAACCCGTTAAATATGGCGATATTTGTTTTTATGTAGAAGGAAATTCACAATCCATACTTAAAGCAGAACGATTGGTGCTAAATGCGATGCAACGTATGAGTGCCATTGCAACCAAAACAAACAAGTTTGTGCAAAAATTGGAAGGCACAAAGACCAAAATTCTCGATACCCGAAAAACCACACCCGGAGCACGCGCACTCGAAAAATGGGCGGTTAAAATTGGAGGAGGAGAAAACCACAGATTTGCCTTATACGATATGGTGATGCTAAAAGATAATCATATTGATTTTTGCGGCGGAATAACCAAAGCTGTTACCAAAGTAAAGAAATACCTAAAAGAAAATCACCTCAATCTTAACATCATTGTTGAAGCTAGAAACCTAGACGAAATAAAAGAAATACTTCAAAATGAAGGAGTACATCGCATATTAATCGATAATTTTAACTATGAAGATACTCGTAAAGCCGTACAACTTATTAACGGAAAATGCCTCACCGAATCAAGTGGCGGAATTACACTTGAAACTGTAAGAAAATATGCAGAATGTGGCGTAGATTTTATTTCAAGCGGTGCGCTTACTCACAGCGTGTATAACATGGATTTAAGCCTAAAAGCGATATGAGTAAAAGCGTAGAGGAGATACTTGTTAACATTCCGGTGGTAAAACAAATGGTGTATATTGCCAAAAAAATAAAACTTCCCGGATTTGAAGGTCTCTCTGTTTTTGACCTTGTAAAAACCTACCTTTACGGAATTGTTAAAGGCACCTTTACCTCACGTGCCGGATCTATTGCGTTTAGTTTTTTTATGGCACTGTTTCCGTTTTTACTCTTTGTTCTTAACTTAATTCCCTATGTCCCGGTTGAAAATTTTCAACAAGAATTTATCGGCTTTATACAAGCTATTTTACCACCGCAAACCACCGATTTTTTTCTTCCAATCGTTCAAGATATTTCTGCGCATCAACGTGGCGGATTACTTTCTATTGTTTTTGTGCTAACGATTTTTTTAATGGCTAATGGTGTAAATGCTATATTTAGTAGCTTTGAATATTCTGTCCACGTAACCATAAACCGAAATTTCATCAAACAATATTTTACTGCACTAATGGTTTCGGTGTTCTTGGCACTTTTATTACTTATTACCGTTGTTATTATCGTTTATAGCGAATATGCCATTATAAAACTTCAATCGGAAGATCTGTTGAGTAATAATTTTCAATGGATTGCCATCGTTCGATACTTTATCTTTGTGATGATGATTTATTTTGTAGTTTCTATCCTGTATTATTACGGAACAAAAAAAGGAAAAACATCGGGTTTCTTTTCAATCGGTGCATTGGTTACCACATTGTTATTTATGCTTACTACCTATTTATTTGGTATTTACATCGAAAACTTTTCGCGTTATAACGAGCTGTACGGCTCAATTGGTGCGTTGCTAATTTTGATGCTGTACATCTGGATAAATTCGAATTTACTACTATTGGGTTTCGAGCTTAATGCTACTTTAAAAACGCTTAAACACAAAGAATGTTAAAAAGTGATTATTTTATAGATGTCTTATTGCCCATTCCGTTAAAGCAAAGCTTTACCTACCAAGTAAATCAAGAACAGGCAGCAACTTTACAAACCGGAATGCGCGTTGCCGTTCCTTTTGGGAAATCTAATATCTATACCGGAATTGTATTACGCGTTCATCAACAAACACCCGAATATAAAACCAAACCCATAGACCAGATCTTAGATGAATTACCCATTATTACGCTTACCCAACTTAAACATTGGCAATGGATTGCTTCGTATTATATGTGTACGTTTGGCGAAGTTTTACGTGCTGCCTTACCAAATGCCTTTTTATTGGAAAGCGAAACCGTAGTACAACTGGTATCAACTAAAGCAATAGACGAGAAAACACTATCAGATGACGAATTTTTGGTTTACGAAGCATTAATACATCAATCTAAAATTCATGTAAATGAAATAAAATCTATTTTAAATAAAAATAATGTAGTTGGAATTTTACAGAAATTGCTTCAGAAAAATATTATTGAAATTGAAGAGACAATTTTTGAAAAATACACGCCTAAACTAAAACGGTATATTAAACTTTCATCAAACTATTCTTCAGAAGAATCCTTACGAGCTTTATTAGAAACGCTTTCGGCACGAGCAAATAAGCAAAAAGAAGTGCTAATGACCTTGTTTATGATGCAAGCTCAAAATAAAAAACCAATTGGCTCAATAGAATTACAAAAAAAAGCAAATGTTACGGCATCGGTATTAAAAACGTTACTAAAAAAAGAAATTTTAGAAGAATATTATATAAAAAAAGATAGAATTGAATACCAAGGCAAAGCACCTCAAATGCTTAAATCACTTTCTGAAAAGCAAGAACAAGCATTAACCAACATTAAAGCTTCTTTTAAAACGCATCAAACCAGTTTGCTTTATGGCGTTACCTCCAGCGGTAAAACCGAAATTTATGTTTCGTTAATTAAGGAAATGTTGGAAGCAGGTAAACAAGTACTCTATATGCTTCCTGAAATTGCCCTTACTACACAACTTATATCTCGATTAAAACATTACTTTGGAGATAAATTATCTGTTTATCACTCTAAATATTCGCTAAACGAAAGGGTAGAAGTATGGAACAATGTTTTGTATAACAAACCCAAAGCACAACTAATTGTAGGTGTACGTTCCTCTTTGTTTTTACCATTTAAAAACTTAGGATTTATAATTGTAGATGAAGAACACGAACCCAGTTACAAACAATACAATCCAGCTCCACGGTATCACGCCAGAGATAGTGCCATTGTACTTGCCGGACTGCATCAAGCAAAAGTATTATTGGGCTCGGCTACTCCCGCAATTGAAACTTATTTTAATGCCAATGAGGGCAAATACGGTTTGGTACGTCTATCTGAACGTTACGGAAAGGTTTTACTGCCCGAAATAGAACTGGTGAATATTAAAGACAAACACAAAAAGAAAAAAATGACCGGTCACTTTAGCGACCGATTGCTAGAGGAAATGAATTTGGCTTTGTCTAATAACAATCAAATATTGCTGTTTCAAAATCGCAGAGGTTTTTCACCTGTTGTAGAGTGTACTACCTGTGGTATTTCACCTCAATGCAAAAATTGTGATGTTAGTTTAACCTATCATAAATTTAAAAACGAATTACGATGTCATTATTGCGGGTATCATATTCCTATGCCTCACAGTTGTTCGGCGTGCGGAAGTCCTACACTAGACACAAAAGGGTTGGGTACAGAACAAATAGAAACCGAGTTAAAACAATTGTTTCCAAATAAATCCATTGCTCGAATGGACCAAGATACCATGCGCCGTAAAAATGCGTATTCCAAACTCATTGATGCTTTGGAAAATCAAGAGATTGATATTTTGGTAGGAACGCAAATGTTAGCCAAAGGCTTGGATTTTAGAAACATCAGTTTAGTAGGAGTGATGAATGCCGATAACCTGCTAAACTTTCCCGATTTTAGAGCACACGAACGCAGTTTTCAGTTATTGTTGCAAGTAGCAGGTAGAGCAGGACGTACCGAAGAAAGAGGGAAGGTGTTAATACAAACGTACAATCCGTATCATCAAATATTACAGCAGGTAAGTGCCAATAAATATGAAGAAATGTATGGAGAACAAGTACAACACCGCTATCAATTTAAATATCCTCCGTTTTATAGATTGATAAAAATAACGTTTAAGGATAAAAACTTTTCAAAAGTTCAAAAAGCATCCTATTGGTTTGCAGAAGCATTAAAAAAGAACACTACCGGAATAGAATTTTTAGGACCCGAAAGTCCGCCTGTGGGTAGGGTACGAAACTTGTTTATCATTAATCTTATGGTAAAAATACCCAAAAACAAACCGCTAAAGCAAGCAAAACACACCATAACGATTATAGAAAAATCGTTCTTGGCAATTAAAGAGTTTTCAAGTGTGAAGTTGGTTTTGGATGTGGATTTTTATTAATAGTCAGGCTTGGTATTACCTTTATATCGCACGAGTTGTATCTTTAAAAACCGCCACTGTTACCCGATTTTTCATCTTGATCTCTTTTCTTTCGGGATTTGGCTTTATAATTACTGCCGCCAAACCGGTAAGAAAGGTTAACGTTTACGGTGTTGCTTTCCCAGTTAAATACTCCGGTAGAAGGAAAAGGATTGCTTCTTGTAAAACCAAATCTCATCGTATTAAAAATATCGTTGTAGTTTATGCTAAAAGTTCCTTTTCTTTTCCACAGGCTGTAACGAGCGCCTATGTTTACAAGATACATAGGTATTGTATTAAACTGCAGTCCTTTGGTTCTGCCTCGATACATCGCAAAGGCAGATAGAGATAATTCTTTGCTAATCTTAAAGTTGTTAAACATTCTAATGTTCCACACTACATTATCAACCGATATAGTTTCGGTTACAATATCTTCTAAAGTAGGATTGTTTCCTTGATTGTTAAGCCTTTCGGTGATGCCTTTTTGAGTTTGCGAATACAAATCAAAACTTCCGTTTAGCATCCACCATTTTGTGGGTCGGTAGGTGCCGGAAAGTTCGACTCCAAATGCAGTTGTGTTGTCAAAATTATCATAAGCAAGTATTACCTTGTTTAAGTCGGTTTTATCTATAAACAATGCGCGGTTTATTTCGTCCTCAATAATCCTGTAAAAAACACCGGTTGTGATGTTTCCGCCTTTTAATTTTCGGGTGTAATTTACTTCTACCGAGTTTGTAAATTGAGGTCTTAGGTTACTGTTTCCAAATGATGAAATTAAAGGCGTGCTCCATTCTCTTATCGGATTTACTTGTGAGATACCCGGTCTGTCCACACGGCGACTAAAGCTGACTTGATATTGGTTTTTTTCTGAAGGATTATAAGTTACAAAAGCACTGGGATATATTTGAGAATAATAATTTTCAAACGAACGGACAGCACTTGTGTCAGCAGTAACCGCAACGGTTTCTGCTCGTAATCCTAATTGGTAATTCCATTTCCCGAGTTGCTTTCCATAAGTTGCGTATATGCTGTATATATCTCGTTTGTAAGTAAACGCTGTGCTTGGCGTTGGAATTAAATCGCCGTTGCTGTTAAAGCTAAGTCCTGTAGAATTATAATCGATGTTGGTTTCAAATAATCTTGCTTCCAACCCGGCTTCTATCTTATCGGTTTCAGATATGGGATTTATATAATCTAAATTTATGGTAGTGCGCTCTCTTTTTGTATCAACAAAATCGTCATAATTGGGAAACGCCGAAGCACCCGAAAAGCGAAAATTACCTTCTTGATTTTCAGAAAAGTTATTATAGTCGGCTTCCAACTCTATATTGTGTCCTTCTTCGTTAAAGTCGTGTTTGTAATCAAAATTGTATTGTGAGGAAGTGTTGTCTCTATATTGAAGAAAACGCTGGTCTTGATTTAAAGAGGAAACGGGATATATGATATTGGTAAGTGCGTCTGTATTTCCTTCAAAAATATTTTGATTGGTAAAAACCGAAAAGGTGTTTTTTTTATTCAAGTAAAAATCCATTCCTATTTTAAAAAGGTTGGATTTGGTGTCTGATAGAAATTTGAATTGTTGGTCTATCTCGTCAATGGGTCTATATACGTTACCGTATCGTTCATTTTTTGAAACATTATTTCCCCAGCTTCCGTAAAAGTTTAATTTTCCGTTACGGTAATTTAAGTCTATGTTGCTGTTAAACTTGGCTTGTTCTTCGTAGGTTAATCCTACATCCATATTTCCGTTAAACCCTAATTTTGTGTTTTTGTGCAAGATAATATTTATTATTCCGCTCATTCCTTCCGGGTTGTATTTGGCAGAAGGATTGGTGATAAGTTCTATTTGTTTGATAGAAGTAGAAGGAATTTGTTTTAATAATTGTGCAATTGGCACATTAGAGAGTTTTCCGTCAACCATTACACGCACGTTTGGATTTCCTCGCAAGGAAAGTTCGCCGGTTTGTTGGTCTATAGAAACCGATGGAAGATTGTTCATAATGTCGGAAGCAGTAGGTCCCGAAGTAGTTAAATCTTTTCCAACAGTAATTACTTTTCTATCTATTTTTTGTTGAATGGTGGATGTTTCGGCAACCACAACTACCTCGTCCAATGCTTCAGCATCTTCTTCAAGAAAAATTTTGCCCAAGTTTACTTTTTTATTTTTTTTAGTTATTTCTATAGTTGAAGAATACGTTTTATACCCAATAAATTGAATGGAAACTTCGTATTTTCCTTCCGGAATTTTAGCAATATAAAACTTTCCATCATCATTAGTGATACCTCCTGTAACAACTTCTTCTAATTGATTTTTTAGTACAACTGTTACATACGGAATGGGTTGTTGAATTTTTCTATCAATAACAATTCCGGTAAGGATTCCTTTTTTGTCTTCTGCAGGACGATTGGATGCAATGGATGTGATGGAGTATAAAGCCATTGCAAGGTATAGAAGTTGCTTCATAAGTTGTTATCCTCTTGTTTTTGGTTAATGTTTTTAAGACTGCAAAGAAAAAATTATGTTACAAGAATAGCAGTAATTTAACAAAGATTAACATTTTTTTACAAAACTAAGAGATACTAAAAACCCGCTTCAAAGAATCGAAGCGGGTCTATCACTTTACTGCTTTATTAACACTAACCATCAACGTAAAAAAAGTACAGTAAAGTAGTTATGTTTTCTTTATTATGAGACGTAAAAATACTATAATTGTTACATAAAAACGGAATTTTTAACAAAGTATTATAAAAAAAATAACATTATTTTTTTCGAATAAGATACAAACCGGCAAAGGTAAACAAAGCATTAAGACCTAAAAGTTCAAAACTAAACTGATAGCCGTTAAATAAGTCTTGTGAATAGGTATTGAGCAAATAACTTAAAGCCACCGAAAGCAAACAGATAATAAATACATAGTTTTCTTTTACTTTATAACGTGTAAAAATCCCGAAAAAGAAAAGCCCAACCAAAGGACCGTAGGTATAAGATGCAATGGTAAAAAGACCTGTGATAACATTCATTTCCAAAACCTCGTTAAAAAGTACCACAATAACCACCAAAATTGCCGAAACCACAATATGAACTCGCTTTCTTAATTTTTTTTGTTGTTCTTTTTTACGTTTTTCGATATCTAGAAAATCTACACAAAATGAAGTGGTTAAAGAAGTTAATGCCGAATCTGCACTAGAATATGCAGCAGCAATAATTCCTAAAATAAATACCATAGCTAACGGAATGCCCAAATTACTTTTTACAGCAATCATAGGAAAAAGCAAGTCGGTACGACGTATGCCATCTGCAACGGGAACATCTAGCCCAAACTTTGAAGCATAAATATACAATAACGCACCTAGTAGCAAAAACACAAAATTTACCGCAACCAGTAAACTTATCATAGTGAGCATGTTTTTTTGTGCATCCTTAAGATTTCTGCAGGTAAGGTTTTTTTGCATCATATCTTGGTCTACTCCGGTCATTGCAACAGTAATAAAAATGCCGCCGAGAAATTGTTTTATAAAATACGACTTGTTGTTAAAATCGTCAAAGAAAAATATCTTATTGTATTGTTTTAATTCTTCAGAATGAAAAAACTCCATAAAACTCCAACCTATTTTTTCATTGATAAAATAAATAGACATCACTACCGCCGAAAGCATAAAAAAGGTTTGTAACGTGTCTGTAAAAACAATGGTTTTAATCCCGCCTCGATGGGTATAAATCCAAATAAGTAAGATAGAAAAAATTACCGTAATAACAAAAGGAACGTCCCATTGTTCAAAAATTAAATACTGCAAAGCCAATGCTACCAAAAAAATACGAAAAGCCGCTCCAATAGTACGAGAAAGCAAGAAAAAAGCAGCTCCTATTTTATGTGAAGTACTTCCCAGCCTATCATCAAGGTATTGATAAATAGAAGTTACATTGTATCGGTAATAAATAGGAAGCAAAACATAGGCTACAATAAGAGTCCCGAAAATATATCCGAAAACCATTTGCATATACCCAAATTTTTGCACTTCAACCGTGCCGGGAACACTTATAAATGTGACTCCGGACAGTGTGGCTCCAATCATCCCAAAGGCTACTAATAACCAAGGAGATTGTTTATTTGCTTTAAAAAACGCTTCGTTACTATCGTCTTTTCCTGTAAAATAAGAGATTAAATATAGTACTAAAAAATAACCTCCAATAAGGAGCAGAATAGTAATGGGTTGCATAGAATTTATGAGTATTTAACTTGGATGCAAAATACATAAAATTTTATTTAATAAAAGCCAACATTTTATTATATTTATGATAGGTTTAATGACCCAAGTTACAATGATTTTATAGAAACTAAATGTCTGTGGGATATTTAACATAATAGAGAATTATAGCTATCAAATAAATTCTGAACTTGATAAGCCGTAATTTCTTTTAACATAATTGTTGACGATATAGACCTAAAGGCACTATATCTACAATTATGTATAAATAGCCTGAAATACTGCTATACAGAAATTACTATATATTTGTACTATAATGTTCTGCGTTATGTAACTTTGCTTGGGTAAAAAGCAAAGTATATTAGTTTTACAGCTACTGAAAAAAATCTACTAAAAAGTTTATTTACAAAAGTAATGGAACACTTATTTTGAGCTAGGGCAGAAGCGTTGGTGCAAAATGTGTGTGGAATGGTTTTTAAAAGTTTATTTTTTACTTTTTAGCAACTCTCTTAAAAATAATATTTCTTCTTTTAAAGTATTAACATGTTCTTTATCTGCATTAATGATGGTGTCTACATTATAAGCTTGAGGGCTATCATTATTATGTTGATTAATTATTTTGGCAGATTTTTCGTCGAACAAATAAGCAACGGTTATATCTAAAATTTTGGCAATTTTTTGTATTTTTGGTGCGGTTAGTCTCGAATCACTTTTTTCTAATCTACAATAATTGGATTGTGATATTTCTAACTCAAAAGCCATAGCTTCTTGAGAGATGCCTTTAGTTTCTCTTATTTTTCTAATTCGGCTACCTATTTTATTATTCATAATATGAATTATTTTAAACGTAAAAGTAATATTATTATTCAAAATATAAATTAAAAATCTTAAAAAAATATAAATATTGCGCCGTGTAACTTTTGTTACATAGTGGATGCCGAAAAACTAAAGAGTAGGTAAAACTAAAATAATAAAAATATTATGAAATTAACTTTAGACGCTCTTAAAGAAAGAGCAGATGCAGTAGCATCAGAAGAATTATTAAACTCTATTTCAGGAGGAACAGAGAATGCTTGTCATGATACTTTGCCAGAGCCCGTATTACCCCATACAGGAAATCCAATTGTAGATCCTATTACAGGACTTATTTGGTGGTGGGATTTACTAACTGAATAGTGAGAAACCAAATCTGTAAAGACAGAATAAGACGATTATCTTTTAATCGTCTTATTTTGTGTACAATAATGCTAATTGATTAAAAAAACTATACTTAAAAGTTTAAATACTATATTTCTATAAATAATGAAGATAATAAAACATATACTATATACTTTAGCTTTTATCTCAATAGCACTTATAGCTATTTATTTATATACAAAGGGTGTTTTAACCACTTTAATTAGTGATAAATTGACTATTAGGGATGAGTTTTATTTGCATATAAAGAAAGAGGCAGGTTTTACTTTCTATATTATTGTTATAGTTTTATTTGTTCCCATACTTGAGGAAGCACTTTACAGATTAGGTCTTAAATTTTCAATAAATGGCGTAGCAGCATTATGTTTGGGTATTAGTTATTCGGTTTATTTATTTTTTCAGCCAAGTGATATTAACTGGAAGAATCCATATGTTTTAATAACATTTTGGAGTGCTTTTATTTTTACCTTTTTTTTATATCAATTTTTATTAAAAAAGCATCAATCATTTGTCATAAACTTCTATAAAAGAAACACAAACTTAATAATTCTTGTATCAATAATTTCCTTTGCATACAGTCATATAACACTTTATGGGCAACAGGATCTAATAAATAATTTATTTCTCAGTCCATTGATACTTCTCCCTTATGTTATTGCTGGTGCATTATTTTCCTTTTTGCGAATTAAGTTTGGATTTTGGTATGGTGTTTTAGGGCATATTTTTTGGAATTCATTGGTATTTTACCTATCTAATTATTAAAAAAATGATTTAAACAGAATATCAGTTATTAATACAATTAAATTACTCTTTTATAAAGACAACTCTACTTCATTTAATAAACTATCAATTTTAGTTCAGTATGTTCGATGAAATATTA
>WFXA01000175.1 GCA_015490835.1 Flavobacteriaceae bacterium
GGCAATATACGGGTAATAATGAACCGGAGGGAAGCTCCTCGCATGATTTTAAGCCACTCGATGTGGCGAAAAATCAAAAAAAGAGAGCAATGGTACCAAGCCCTCAAAGCAACTTACGGTACAAAAAATCACCATCGGTTGCTCCTCGCACAACAAATATAAAATTAAAAATCACTAACTTTGAAAACTTAAAATGTTAAAGTCCGATTAATAGTGGGCTGAAATAGGTTATTTTAAAAAAATCCTATTAATTGGGTTGTAATAAGAACCGTACTGTTTTCTGTGTTATTAATGATGGAAATAAAATTATACAAAAAAGTTAGAGAACGCAATTAATTATGAGACAGAATTTGGTTTAATTTTTGTTTATCTTTCACATTTTAACGCAAATACTTTATGAGTTTTTATAATAGATCGCTTCGAACCCGTATTTTTCTGTCTATGATTTTTTTGGTGATAGGAACCTCTATTCTTATTGCGGTTGTGACTATTTTTCAGTATAAAGAAGAAGCAAAAGACTATCATCAACAACGATTGCTTCGGAAAGAAAAAAACATACGAAAAAGTATCGATTATGTATTAAAAACAACTACTTATCCCGTAATCACCCAAAAAATTCCGCTTATTTTTAAAGATAAAATTTTTGAAATAAAAGACATCAATGGGCTCGACATGTATCTTTATGATCTAAACGGAAACCTTTTGATTTCTTCCGAAGCAGATTTTTTAAAACACACCGAACCCGAAAAAATTTCAAACGAATACCTAAACGGACTAAAAAATTCGATAAAAAAAAGTTTTGTTGCTGAATATAAACTAAATAACAAACGATATCGATCTGCTTTCACCTACATCACAGACAGGCAGTTTAAGCCACTTGCTATTTTAAACATTAGATATCCGGAAGACGATAGTTTTATTAACAAAGAACTCAGCGAATATCTTTACAGGTTAGGAATTGCCTATATGTTTATGCTAATTGCCGCTATCGTATTGGCATATTTTTTATCAAGGTACATTACCAAGTCATTAAAAACCATTACCCAAAAAATTATAGACACAAATCTAAATCAACGTAATAAAAAAATTGAAATTGAAAATAAAATGTCTTACGAAATTGGCACGTTGGTGCAAGCCTACAACCAAATGATAGACAAACTCGAAGATAGCGCAGCTCAATTAGCAGCAAGCGAACGTGAGGCCGCTTGGCGCGAAATGGCAAAACAAGTAGCACACGAGATAAAAAATCCCTTAACTCCAATGCGACTTACGGTACAAAGTTTTCAGCGAAGATTTAACCCTAATGATCCCGAGATTAGCCAAAAAGTGGAAGAATTTTCTAATAGTCTTATTCAACAAATAGATACTATGAGTGCAATTGCTTCGGCTTTTTCGGCATATGCCAATATGCCGGCTCAAAAAGACGAACAATTAGATGTGGTAAAAGTTACCAAATTGGCTCTTGATATTTTTAATGAAAACTATATTCGGTTTCAAGCAGATAAAAAACAAATAATTGCCAACCTAGACCGCACACAACTTATACGAATTATTACAAACCTGGTAAAAAACAGCATTCAAGCCATTACACAACAAAATCCTGATGAACCTAAAATTAACGTGCATGTTTCCGAAAATGAGAAAAACATCATTATTTCTGTTTCCGATAATGGATTAGGCATCCCAGAAGAACATAAAAACAAAGTTTTTGAACCTAAGTTTACTACTAAAAGCAGCGGAATGGGATTAGGATTAGCAATGATTAAAAAAATTATTAAAACCTATAAAGGAACAATTACGTTTGTATCTGAAGAAAATAAAGGAACTACATTTACCGTGATTTTACCCAAAAATCTTTCATGAATTTTTGTAGCTTTGTAAGCCTCATTTGTAAAACATTTATATCATGAGTTACCAAAACATACTAAGTATTACTAACGATTTTATTTGTACCATTACCGTAAATCGACCAAAAAAACTCAATGCACTTAACAGTGCAACCATTCAAGAACTGCATCACGCGTTTAAACAAGCAGATGAGGACAACAACATTCGTGTAATTATTATAACCGGAAGTGGCGATAAAGCTTTTGTTGCAGGAGCAGATATAGCTGAGTTTGCCGACTTCTCGGTAGTTGAAGGAGAAAGCCTTGCCTCTCAAGGTCAAGCATTGCTGTTTGATTATGTTGCCAACCTTTCTACACCGGTTATCGCTGCCGTAAATGGTTTTGCATTGGGTGGCGGACTTGAATTAGCTATGGCAGCACATATACGCATTGCAAGCGATAATGCTAAAATGGGACTTCCGGAAGTATCGTTAGGTGTAATCCCCGGTTATGGCGGAACTCAACGACTACCGCAGCTCATAGGAAAAGGACGTGCTTTAGAAATGATACTTACCGCCGGAATGATAGACGCACAAAAAGCCTTGTCATACGGATTGGTAAATCATATAACTTCTTTAGAAGAACTAATACCCTTGGCTCATAAAATAGCCTCAAAAATTAGCAAAAACTCACCGATGGCTATTACAGCTGCCATTGTAGCAATTAATGCCGGTTATGAAGATGGAGTAAACGGTTTTGACGAAGAAGTAACCCAGTTTGGAAAATGTTTTGGCACAGCCGATTTTAAAGAAGGAACGCAAGCCTTTTTAGAAAAAAGAAAAGCAAATTTTAAAGGAGAATAAAAGATAAAAATTAAGTAACTAATCAGGTTTAAGTTTTTATGAGACAAAGGCATTAACAAATTATTGCTTTTGGCACCATTTCCTTTATGGATTTATGTAAGTAATAGTTGTGTTATATACTGAGGTGTCATTATCTTCTATTGAAACTGCTGTTGTAGTTGCACTACTTGGATAATTATCATCATCATATACATAATCAATAGCAACAGTTGAAACGGTTTCTCCATTTTGATTTTTGTAAACTATGTCAGTAGGATTATTTACAGGCAATAAAGCCCTTGCCATTACTATTTCAGGTGATTGTGCATTGGCACTAAAATTTAATTTTACACCATCCATCACATCAATTAATCCTGCCGAGTCTAATGTATAATAAAATAAATTAGGTTTATTATCATAACTTATTAAAGCAGTATAATCAAAAACATCATAGGTGCCAGTGTTATAATTATATATTTCTTCAGTTACTAAAAGTTTTATAGGATTACCTTTAGAATCATATTCCAGTACATCGCCATTTTCATAAACATCATATGGCGAGGCGTATAAATCTTCAATTATTAGATTATCATTTTGTCCGGTTATTGTAGATATTTCGCCATTTTCATAAACAAAAACAGAGGTTTGTTGCCCATCACTAACTGTATTTAATCTATAATTGGAATCATAGTTAATGGTGATGTTTTTATTTTCACTCGAATTTTGAGCTGAAACTACAACTATGTTTTTAACCAATTTGCGTACAACGTTTCCGTTTGCTTCGTCAAACTCATCACTTGCAGATTTTTCACAACCCAAAAGGGTAACTAAAATTAGAGGTATAATAAATGCTATTTTTTTCATCTTTATATTTTTTATAACGCAATTTACTAAAATATTATTTTAAATGAAAAGGATTTTTCCTGTTTTTACATTTCAATATTTTAGATAAACCTACCAAAATAATTTACCTTTGCTTTTTTGAAAGTAAAAACCATGCAACAAATTACAGACACCATATTAATGATACGACCGGTGGCGTTTAGAATGAATGAAGAAACCGCCGTAAATAACTATTTTCAAGAAAAAATGCTACTGGATGCGGAAGCTGTTAACAAACAAGCACAAAAAGAATTTGATGATTTTGTATCTATACTTCGTTTAAATGGAATACAAGTACTTGTTGAAGACGATATAAAAAATAACAATACACCCGACTCTATTTTTCCAAATAACTGGATAAGCTTTCATCAAAACGGAACCGTTGCGTTGTATCCTATGTTTGCCGAAAATCGAAGAAGAGAGCGGAGAGAAGATATTTTAGAAAGGTTGGAAAACGAAGGCTTTGTTATAAATACCATAATGGATTATACTTCCGCCGAAGCGGAGAATGTATTTCTGGAAGGCACCGGAAGCCTTTTACTCGATAGGGTAAACCGTAAAGCGTATTGCGCACTTTCGCCACGAGCCAATGAGGAATTACTCTTGGAGTTTTGTGAAGATTTTGAGTACACACCGGTGGTTTTTACAGCCAATCAAACGGTCAATAACAAACGACTGCCCATTTACCATACCAATGTGTTAATGGCTCTAACCGAAAATGCTGCTATTATTTGTTTGGATGCCATTGACGATAAAAAAGAAAAGAAAAACATTATTTCACACTTAAAAGAAGACAGGAAAGAGATTATAGTTATTTCCGAAGCGCAAATGCATCAATTTGCCGGTAATATGCTTCAATTGAAGAACAAAAAGGGCGAAAAATTTATGATTATGAGTCAAGCGGCGTTTCATTCACTAAAACCGGTTCAGATTCAACAAATTGAAAAAGAAAGTACTATTATTTATAGCAATTTACACGTGATAGAAACCTGTGGTGGTGGTAGTGCGCGTTGTATGATGGCGGAAGTATTTTTACCGAAAAACAAGTAATATGTCACAAGTTTATATTGAATTTGAGTTTGTAGTAGAACCGCTTCAGCTTGGAAATGAAATTCTAATTGCCCAATTGGGGTTTGCCGGTTTTGAAAGTTTTGTAGAAACACCAACGGGAGTAAAAGCCTATATACCACAACAGGATTGGGAGGAAGAATTGGTGGAGAGTATTCAAATTCTTCAAAATCCGGATTTTTCTATTTCCTATTCAAAAAAAGATATTGAGCAAATAAATTGGAATCAAGAATGGGAAAAAAACTTCAACTCCATTGAGGTGGATGATACATGTGTGGTGCGCGCACCGTTTCATCCTGCTTCAAAAGCAAAATACGAAATTGTCATAGAGCCTAAAATGTCGTTTGGTACAGGGCATCACGAAACTACCTATATGATGTTGCAATATATTTTAGAAGAAGATTTTACAAATAAAAGAGTGCTGGATATGGGGTGCGGAACAGCGGTTTTGGCAATTCTTACCGAAATGAAAGGAGCAACTGCCGTTGATGCCATTGATATTGATGCGTGGTGCTACGAAAATTCAAAAGAAAACTGTGTGCGTAACGGTTGTAAAAACATTCAGGTCTATCAAGGAGATGTTTCGCTACTTGCCCAAAAGAAATACGATGTTATTATAGCCAATATTAACCGAAATATTTTACTACGCGATATACCCCAATATTGTAAAAGCATAGCTTCAAACGGAATTTTATTTCTTAGTGGTTTTTATAAAAAGGATTTACCCTTGCTTATAGAAACGTGTAAAAAACAAGGGCTTGTGTTTGTAGCTAATAAAGAAGAAAACAAATGGGTTGCCGCAAAGTTTTTGGTTTCTTAAGCTATTTTTTATAGCTTTACTGAAAAATAATCTGCTATGTCGCACCAAGAACAATACAAAGAAGAAGTATTGGTGGATGAGCAAGAAGCACATCTGCACGAAATTGTTTTATACAACGACGATGTAAATACGTTTGACCACGTAATAAATATGCTTGTTCTTGCATGTGACCATACTCCCGAGCAAGCCGAGCAATGTTCTATTATTGTGCATTATAAAGGTAAATGTACTGTTAAAACCGGCGAATATAACGATTTAAAACCTCGCTGTAGTAAATTACTTCAGGCAGGGTTAAGTGCAGAGATTATTTAACAGTTATGGCTTATAATGTTTTTATAAAAATTGGCATCTTTTCTGTCTTGTTTTTGTTTTCGGGGTGTCCTAGTGATTGTACTTTTGTAACAAAAAGCGACACCTTGCCGGACTTGGTAAAAATAGAGCCCTTACAAGAAGTTTATAATGTAGGTGATGTAATTACATATTCGGTAACCATACCCTCTAATATAGTTAACTTTGGTTATGAAGAAGAAGACATTGCTATTTTTGAGGAAACCGGTGTAACAAAAACCATGTTAGGCGGTTCAGAAATTCATAAATTTATAAATAATACTATTGAAGTTATAGAGGGAGAAAATGAGCTTATAGGTGAGGTAACCGTGGCTAATTTAATTTATTATCCTTCTGAAAACCAATATAGATACCAGGCAAAAATAACCTTTACACAACCCGGAAATTATCTGTTAAGAGGTGTAAATGATATTATAATAAGTTTTCAAGAAAAGAATGGTAATTGTACAGATTATTTAATAATCACCAATATACAAGGGGTGAGTGAAAACGGTGAAATTGCGTTTATCGTAGAATAAATACCTTATGGGTGCAGTACTTGCTTGTTTTAACACAAGCAAGTACTTGTTTTTAACTCTTAAAGACTAAAAAAATGAAAAAAATTACAATCGTATTATTACTAATTTTAACCATACAATCGGGTTTATCGCAAAGCAATTATAATTTTGAAGTAGAAAACATCCCTTACCAAGACTTAACAAACAGTACGTCTTTAAATAACGGGATAATTTGGGATGATCCGGGCTATACCATACCCATTGGGTTTACTTTTACTTTGGGTACACATTCGTTTAATACCATTTATATTGTAGATTGGGGTTTGGGAGGTGCATTATCTTCATCGCCGACAGAAGCGGGTAACGTACCAGCTTTAGCGTTGCTAACACAAGATTTGGTAAGTTTTGAAAGCGGAGGAAGTTCTACATCACCTATTTCTTACCAATTAGATGGAAGTGCCGGAAATAGAATTTTAAAAATAGAATGGAAAAATTTTGGCTTTTTTGAAGATTCAACCGGAAATGATTTTATGAATATGCAGTTATGGCTTTATGAAGAAACCAATGTTATTGAGTACCGCTATGGTCCCAATGCAATTAATAACCCGGCTGACACCTTTGAAGGCTTAACAGGTTTTCAAGTTGAACTAATTACTTCTTTTAATTTTGATACGGCAATGGTAACAGATAACGCCTATTTACTTTCGGGTAATCCGGCAAGTCCTACGCTTGTTACCTATCTTGCCGGAGAAAATATAGATTTCGAATTAGCACTAAACGGTGCTATCCCAAATGGTACGGTATATCGTTTTTTACCGGAAAATCTTTCTGTAACAGCTATAAATAAACCTATAATTAATATATACCCCAACCCTGCTACTAATTTTGTTTATTTACAGTCGCCTAATGCCATTACCGGTGTTACCATTTATAATGCTTTAGGTAGCATCGTTAGAGAATGTAACGAAAGTTTTAATAAATTAGATGTATCTAACCTTGTACCGGGTGTATATATTATGGAAGTAAGCACTGATAAAGGGAAAAGTGTTTTAAAATTTGTAAAAAGGTAGGGCAAACAGATAAGAGCTATAACCTTACCCCTTTTTAAATCCAAGCCCTCTTTTTGTTTCTATTTTTGTGGCAGATAAATCTTCCAAGTCTTCGGGTAAGATGGTTTCTATCTCCTTAGTTGTAATGCTTTGGTTGTCTTTTTCAGCCATACGCAGGAGTTGGTTCTTTTTAATTTCATCTACCATCTTTCGTACCGAGCGTGCGTTGCCAAAGTGTTTTCCTTCAAAACTAATGAGGTTGTTTATTTTTTTGGTAAATACATCTTTTGCTTCTTTGCTTAGTATTAATTCGTTATTTAAAAACATAAGTTCACCAATAGCAACCAATTCTTCTAAGGTATAATCGGTAAAGTGCCAAATTCTGTCAAAACGAGAGTTTAAACCGGGATTAGATTCTAAGAACTTTTTCATTTCGTTGGTATAGCCGGCTGCTACAACGGTGAATTTTCCTCTATCGTCTTCCATTCGTTTTAAGAGGGTTTCAATGGCTTCGTTACCAAAACTGTCGTTGTGTAAAACCAGACTATATGCTTCGTCTATAAACAGCATACCACCGAGCGCTTCGTCTATAACGGCATCGGTTTTAGGGGCGGTTTGCCCGGTGTATGAAGCAACAAGGTCATTTCTATCTACTTCAACCAAATGTCCTCTTTCTAAAATACCCAAGGCTTTATAAATTTTTACTAAAATACGTGCCATAGTGGTTTTTCCGGTGCCGGGGTTCCCTGTAAATACGATATGTAGTGAAAAATCTTTTCTAAAATCTTTGCCTATTTTCCGGTAATATTTTACCAGTTTTATTACTTCATAAATATCTTCTTTAATTTCAGATAACCCAATTAAGTCGTTCAGTTCGTTTAAAGATTCTTCGAGTAATTTAGCATCGATGGGTATATCGATTGTATTGGTGTTGTCGGGTTTAAAAAGCGGAGTTAAATCGGGTAGTGTTATGGTAGAAAGCTGTTTTTTGTTAATTTCTTTGTTGTTTGAATTTTGCATAACACGCATTGCCAAGTTGGTTTTGGCTTCTTGAATAATGCCAAAAACATAACGGGCATTCCCGAAATCGTCATCACGGGTTCGGTAGGCTTCGTATAATTTGTCTTGCAGAAACGTTTGCGCTTCGGGAGTAAGGGTAACATTTTTCTTTTTAGCGGCAAACAGTCCGATATCAAACAATTCTTTGGGTGTGTAATCATCAAAATGAATGGTTTGGCTAATACGGGATTTAAGTCCGGGATTGGAGCCGATAAAATCTTTCATTTCGTTAGGGTACCCGGCAAAAATAATAACCAAATCTCCGGCTCCATCGCTCATTTCTTTCATCAAGACCTCAATAGCTTCTTTGCCGTAATCTTTTTCGCTTTCGCCTTTTCTGGATAGCGAATAGGCTTCGTCTATAAAGAGCACACCGCCACGGGCTTTTTGTATTACTTTTTTTACTTTGGGAGCGGTTTGCCCTATAAATTCGGCAATAAGTTCGGCGCGTCCTACTTCAATAAGGTGACCGGAACTAAGAATTCCTAAACTTTTATAAATTTTACCCAGTAATTTGGCAACGGTGGTTTTTCCGGTACCGGGATTTCCGGTAAAAATTAGATTGGTACCGTTAATAGACTTGTCATCGATACCTTTTTCTTTACGAATTTTTATAAACTGAAGAAAGGTTGCCAATTCTTCAATTTCTTCTTTTACTTTTGAGAGTCCTATAAGTTCAAAAAGCTCTTTTTTAGCTTCATTAAAAGTAATGTCACTTTTTGGCGCTGCAATTTCGCCTGAAGAAATAGTGGGAGCATATTCTCCGGTTGGTACTTCTTCAACCAGCATATTTTGTCCTTTAAATTCTATTGCGTGTTCGGCAACTTTAAATTGGGTAACACCAATTAATACATCCATAAAGTGAATGTAGATAGTATAGGTGCCTTGTTTCCAGAAACTACCGTCATTATTACCCCAATGCAGACTTAGCATTCGGTTTCCTTTAGAGGCTTCAATTACTAAAGGCACACTTCGCCAAGCGGCTTTTTGTGTTCCGTCTATATTATTTATATAAACGCTTAATTGGGTAGGATACAAACCTTTTTGTTGTACAGGGTCTATTAAAACTTCTATACCTAAGAAGAAAAGTTCATCTTCTTTAAAGGTTTTATAAAAGGTGCGATTATACCGTTGTTCTTCAGTTTCGGCTTTTACGGGACTTAAAAATAATTTGAATCCGTAAATTTTAAAATACGGATTTAGGGTAGGGGTTACACGTCCTTTATTGAATACGTAAAATTCTGTTTCCGAAATGGTTTTATTTTTAAAAATGGCTTCTATTTTATAATGTCCTTCTTTCCAAAATCCTGTATTGGCATTTCCATATCCGGAGCGTACATTAACAGTAGGACTGTTTTTAGATACAGAAACTTTTTCGTTAAAGGTAATAACTTTTTTGTTTGTATTTTTATTAGTGGCTTTAAACTCAAAGGTTGCTTCCCAATCTTCTTCTTTAAATTTTTTGTTTTGAAGCAGCAAGTCTGCAAAAAGAAAAGTTAGCACACTTTCTTCATACACATTTCTATATCTTCTTTTTCCGTATTGAAGCGAATCTTTTTTGCTGTATAATTGAAAATCGATAACCTCAAATTTATCGTTGTCCTCATCAGAGCCAAATAATCCCATAGTTATTAGTTGAATTAAAGAATGCAAATTACAAAAAAAGAAGCATAAAAAAACTCATCCGAGTGGATGAGTTTTATACTTCAAAAAATTTACAATATATGTTAGAGTACTCTTACGTTTACTGCGTTTAATCCTTTGTTTCCTTCTTTGAGTTCAAATTCTACTTCGTCTCCTTCTCTAATCTCATCGATTAGACCTGAAATGTGTACGAAATGATCTTTTTCTACTCCTTCTTCTGTGATAAATCCAAATCCTTTGGTGTCGTTGAAGAATTTTACTGTTCCTTTGTTCATTTTAAAAATTTAATTAATAATAAAGTGCAAACTTACGACTAATTAAATTAGAAACAGGTATTTTTAGTATTTATCTTTAAAAAGACTCACCTGCTTCTTTTAGTTTTTCGGTGTTGTAAACCATTTGCAGTTCGTCAATAATTTTTTGGATATCACCATTAATGATATTATTTAAGTCGTAAAGTGTTAGGTTAATACGATGGTCGGTGACTCGACCTTGCGAGTAATTGTAGGTACGAATTTTAGCACTTCTATCGCCACTGGTAACCATTGAACCTCTTTTTGCGGCATCTTCGGCTTGTTTCTTTGCCAATTCCAAATCATAAAGTCGGGAACGTAGCACTTTAAAAGCTTTTTCTTTGTTTTTATGTTGTGATTTTTGGTCTTGGCATTGTGCAACGAGCCCTGTAGGTACGTGTGTTAAACGTACAGCAGAATAGGTAGTGTTTACCGATTGCCCACCGGGACCGGAAGAGCAAAAATAATCAATACGTACATCTTTAGGGTCTATTTGAATATCAAACTCCTCTGCTTCAGGAAAAACCATCACAGTGGCTGCACTTGTATGTACGCGTCCTTGTGTTTCGGTTTGTGGTACGCGTTGTACTCGGTGAACACCGGCTTCAAATTTAAGGGTTCCGTAAACGTCTTCTCCCTCAATTTCAAATTGAATTTCTTTAAAACCACCATTGGTTCCTTCACTAAAATCAACAACAGATGTTTTCCAACCTTTACTTTCGCAATATTTTGTGTACATTCTAAATAAATCACCGGCAAAAATGCTGGCTTCATCACCACCGGTTCCGGCACGTATTTCCATTACTGCATTTTTGGCATCTTCAGGGTCTTTTGGTACCAGTAAAAATTTTATTTCTTCATCTAATCTAGGTAATCGTGAACTGGCTTCTTCCAACTCCATTTTTGCCATTTCTACCATTTCTTCATCACTACCATCCGAAATAATTTCTTGTGCTTCTTTAATATTGTTTGAAAGTGTAATGTATTCTTCACGCTTATCCATTAATTTTTTAAGGTCTTTGTATTCCTTATTAATTTGAACGTAACGTTTTTGATCGGTAATAATATCAGGTTGGATGATAAGGTCGCTTATCTCATCAAATCGTTGTTTTACTATTTGTAATTTTTCTAACATGGGAGCAAATTTACAATAAAATAATAGAACAATGAATAGAAAAAAGGAGGTGAAAAAAATTGAATTTTAGTTATAAATGAAGTTTTTCATCTTCTCTTTTTTTAATATAACAATAATTAGTACCTGTAATTAATCCTAATATAAGCAATCCTCTAGCGACAAAAACTCCAATAATGCCATAAGCGATATTATAATAAGCTATTCCTCTAAAGATTTCTGAAAAGAAAATTAAAATAACAAATAAAGTGAACACAGCTGTTGTGGAAGTGCTGTATTGATGATTGTATAATAAAGTAAAAAAAGATAATACTACAGCCGAAATACCCGAAAGTAATATAAAAAAATAGTGAATTTTACTTATTGTCATAATTTTAAATGAAAGTATGAATTGATAAATAAAAAAACCAATAATAAGAACCATTATAAAAAATAAAAAGGCAAACAATTTATTTAAATTTTTAAAACTAATTTTTTTTATAAGCGCAATTATTAAAACTGTGTATGCAATAAAATTAAAAAACATAGAACTTATAGCCAAAATATTTTCTTCATACCAAATACTTGCAATATTAGAGATAGAATAGAATAGGAAAAAAAGCAAAACTGCAGCTGATTTTTTGTCAGACCGATAATAAAAAGCAATTAATAAAAAAACCACAGATATCAAAGCTCTCACCCCTCTGTAATGAAAAAGGGAAAATATATTATTATTTTTTAGAATAATAGGTGAATAATATATAAAAAGGCTGCTTATAAATAATATAAAGCCGATAATGAAAAGTTTTTGTAAAAAATTATTCTTAAAAAAAGTAGGTTTCAATTTGATAATTTTAGTAAAAGGGGAGCGCACAAATATAATAAAAATTCATTTTAGAGCACCTCTAATCTTTTCAAAAAGAAAATTGTAGCTTAAAAAATCTCTTTAATACTCAAAAATACCGTATGGCGATTTTATGGTTAATTTTTTTGAAACGGAATCTTCTACTCTTCCAATTATTTGTGCCTTAACGTTAAAAGATTGTGATATTGAAATAATCTCTTCGGCTATATCTTCGGGTACATAAAGTTCCATGCGATGCCCCATATTAAAGACTTGATACATTTCTCTCCACCCTGTTTTACTTTCTTGTTGAATAAGTTTAAACAAAGGTGGGATATCAAATAAATTATCTTTAATAACATGAAGATTGTCAATGAAATGTAAAATTTTGGTTTGTGCCCCTCCACTACAATGAATCATTCCGTGTATTTCTTTATTTGAAAATGTTGAAAGAATTTTTTTAATAACGGGACCATAAGTTCGAGTGGGGGAGAGTACTAATTTTCCTGTATTAAGAGGTGCGTTTTTTATAGTATCGGTTAGTTTTTTTGAACCGGAATACACTAATTCTTCCGGGATTTTTGAATCGAAACTTTCGGGATATTTTTGGGCTAAATACTTGCTAAAAACATCATGCCTTGCCGAGGTTAATCCGTTGCTTCCCATTCCGCCATTGTATTCTTTCTCATAGGTAGCCTGACCAAAAGAAGCTAAACCAACAATCACATCACCCGCCCGAATGTTTGCATTGTTTATTACATCACTGCGCTTTAATCTAGCGGTTACTGTACTATCTACTATTATGGTTCTTACCAAGTCTCCTACATCTGCTGTTTCACCTCCCGTACTGTGGATTGTTACTCCAAATTCTTTTAACTCTTCAATAAGTTCTTCGGTACCGTTTATGATAGCAGCGATTACCTCTCCAGGAATGAGGTTTTTGTTTCTTCCTATGGTTGAAGAAAGCAAGATGTTGTCTGTAGCACCTACACACAATAGGTCGTCGATATTCATAATTAGTGCATCTTGAGCGATTCCTTTCCAAACCGATAGGTCTCCGGTTTCTTTCCAATATATATAAGCCAATGCCGATTTGGTTCCGGCACCATCGGCGTGCATTACTAAACAATAGGTTTCGTCTCCGGTAAGATAATCGGGAACAATTTTACAAAATGCTTTTGGGAAAAGTCCTTTATCTACATTTTTTATGGCATTGTGTACTTCTTCTTTTGAAGCAGAAACACCTCTTTGTGCATATCTTTTGGAAGGGTTTGTCATTGATTGAAAATTTTTACAAAAGTACGGATAAAAAAAAAGCCCACAAGTGTAGGCTTTAAAAGTATTTGTTTTTGTTAATCTATTTCCAATCCGGCATATACGCATCTGTAAAAAGTTCGATTCGTTGTCCGGTGTCATCCAATAATACTTTGTAAATGTTTTTTTGAGAAACGCCATCGTTAGAAGTATTCATAAAGACTACTGCTCCGTTATTTGGGGCATATTTACAATCTAAATCGTTGGTTCCGGTTGGTTTTCCGGTTAGTATTTCTGTGGTTACACCAGAGTTTACATCATATTCAAAAATTCGACTGTCTAATTGTCTGTAATTTTGGTTTTCAAATCCTGAAACATCTCTAGTGTACAGTACTTTAGAGCCATCTATTGAAAAATCGATTCCTCCCAACGCCCCGGGTTGATTTTCAATCACAACAAATTGTTCAATTCCGTTTAAACCAATTGCAAATATTCTTGCGTTGTAACCGTCTGCATTATTTGTTTTAAGTAAAATAGTATTGTTTGCTTCGTTAACGGCTACTTCTGTTATAAATGTGTCTTGCGGAGCTTCATAAACCAAATCAAGCCCGTTTCCAAATTGATTGATTGAATATAATTTATTGAGGTTTGGATAGTATAGTCGCTGTCCATTTTGGTGCCAAGTAAAATCTACTTCATTAAAATTAAAACCGACAACGGGAACCGAAGCGGTAACTTGGGTTACTTCGCTACCATCCGGATTCATAGTAAAAATATGTGTTTCGGAACCTACGGTTCTTAAAAATGCAATTTTGTTTGCTGTTGTATTTTTTCTAGGTCTAAAACTGTTTTTATTAGGGTCTGTTAGTCTAAATTCATTAAAATTCACTTCTCCCGCAGCTCCTTGGTCACCACCTGAGTATATAACGTTATTCCCATTTTCAAATTTAGTATAGTAGAACCTGTTTGAACTTTCGGTAATGGTACTAAAGCTACTAAGAACACTGGGTACGGGTTGATTGATGTCATCATCAGCGGTTACTTGCCAGAAATAGGTTTCGCCTAAAACTAGATTTTCTAAGAGTTGGGTTGTGTCTTGAAGTTGGCTAAATGATAAAACAACCTCGTTGGTGCTGTTCCTAACTTCGAGGTTAAAGCTCAAGGCATCATTATCAGGGTCGCTTGCAGTCCATATTAATTCTACGTTGAGCGGAACGTCTTGTTGATTATCTGAAGGAGACAGCAGGATAGGTTGGTTGGGAGGTTTATTTCCGGCTGTTTCTATTTCTAATTCAAATACTACATTTACCGAAGCGGCATCTTGTACATTGGCAGCTTCAAAAGCAGTAAGGTAGCCTTCAATTTCAGCTTGTACAGAATATTGTCCGGTAGGAACATCTTCGATAATAAATTTTCCATATTGATCTGTAAAAACCGTATTTGTTGCCGGCACAGTTGAAATTTTAGTATTTGTCAACGGTGTGTTTTCAGATTTTTTCACCACAGTTCCGGTTATTTTTCCAATCCCATTTTCGTTTATCGTATCTTCAGAACAAAATGTAAAGAAAGAAATAACGATACTAAGTAGAATTATTTTATAAATTGTTTTCATTTTCATCAAGTTTCAAGTCCGGTGTTTTGTCTTTCTTTTTATTTCCGAAATAATAATTAATTCCCATTCCGAAATTATAATACAGGTCTTCTCTTTTTCCGTTTTCAATAAGATCTAATTCGTCTGAAAACGTATAATTGCTTTCTGCAAAAGCTTTAATTGCAATTTTTTGAGTTGCAAAATACAGTAATCCAACACCTAGTTGAACTTTTGGTGCGGGTTGAATTTTTTCTATTCCGTTATTGCTTTTATCTAAATCTATGAGCACTCCTAGTCCTCCATACAGATAAGGAGAAAGGACGTCTTTAGGAAGAATAAGTACTTCGGCATTGATAGATAAATCACTAAAATCTTTTTCATAATTTTCTCCTGTTTGAAGTTTTAAGTAACCACCTTGTACGGTAAGACTAATGGCATTAGTGAGTTGTTTTGAATAGGAAAGCGAAGCACCATATCCCAATCTTTTTTTTGCCAAGTCACCATTTAACAACGGAGTGCTAAGATTGAAAGAAACGTAGTTTTTAAATTCTTTCTTGAGTTGACTGCGATTGTAAAGAAGTTTGGATTCTTCCAATTCTTTTTCTTCAAGGTATTGGTTTACCAGTTGTATATCTGCTTCTTCTCCTTCTTTTGTTTTCCACAGGTGTTCTTGAATTCCTTCAATAATTAAGG
The DNA here is from genome assembly GCA_015490835.1 of Flavobacteriaceae bacterium. Lineage (GTDB taxonomy): Bacteria > Bacteroidota > Bacteroidia > Flavobacteriales > Flavobacteriaceae > Marifrigoribacter. Next base: position 15,822 of record WFXA01000175.1, read on the forward strand.
AAGTTACTGCCTTTTCTATGGCTTCTTTAAGCGCGAGTTGTACGGGTTCGTTTTTGGTGTATCCGGTTTCTACTTCCAATAATCGTTTAAAGTTTACATATCTAAATAAACTTGCATCGATAGCTTGAGATAGAATGGTTTTGGAAACATAAACAGTCTTTAAAATTCTTCCGTTTGAGGTAGAAACCGCTCTTAAGTAAACGGTAATTCTGTCTTCTCTATATTGGGTAGAGGCTCCTACACCAAAGTATCTTGCACCCAATCCTCCTGTGATGATGTTAGTGTCATATGAAACAATGCCACCTTCCAAAAGAACACCGGCGTATAAGAGAGGAGGGAGGTTGGGTTCTCCTTTTTTATTGTTTTTTTTATATTCTTTTCGGGTATTACGAATAATATTTCTTTCATTTAAAAGATTGGAAAGGTTTTCTCTTTCTATGGGTGTAAACCATTTGGAATCTTCGAGGGCTTTTATAAGCATAGTGGTTCCTCCTTGTGATACAGCTGTACTAAATGTACTTCCTGTTTCAATACTTTTATATTGTCCGGTTTGGTCTTTAAAATTATAAACCCCAACAACAATTTTTTTTTCGGGAACAGGTAATTCTCTAATCTTTTTAGTGCTTTTGGTTACCTCACCTGTCCTTGCCGGTTGTTGCATGATAGGCTGGTTAAAATAGCTTCCGCAACTTACCAGTAAGGATGAAAAAAGTAGAATGAAAGCAATTTTTTGAATAGTATTCATATACGTAGTTAGTTAGGCACGATGACTTGTGTTTGTTCTCCAGTATTTAAGTCTAAAATGTTAATAACCAATCCTTCTGCAGATTCAATGATTTCTACTGCTAAATCTCCAAAAACAAATGATCCCGGCTGCAGATCGTCTCCTAATTGAGATCCCAATAAGGTTCTGGAAAGTTGTCCTAGTAGTTGCCGATTTAAATTTTCTGCAAAATCGTTTAATCCGTTTCTTTCGTCTCTGTTACGAGCATCTGGGTCTGTGAATTTGTTCTGAGCATCTGCGGAGCTTAGTAGCCATTGGTAGTTAAAAGAATTCCCGCCAAATGCCGGATTTGTGGGCTTATAAGATAATTGCTGTCCAAAACTTATGGAAACAAAAAACAACATAATTGAGGTGATAAAAAACTTCATAACAAGCTATTTAATAGTGTTGAAATACTTCTTTGTTCTTTTCAAGATAGGCTAAATATTTACCTATTATTTTGATAGATTCATTGGATTTTGTTTTTAAATATTCTGAATTTGGATTTACTATAAATTGATAGATTAGTCGATCACCAACAAAGAGTTTTATAATGGTGCTGTTTCCCATTCTTAGTTCTTCGTCAACTCGTATAACTTTGCTGGTTTTTAGGTTGTTAAGTATGTAATCTGAATAAAATAATTTATAAAAATCTCTAGCGGGTTTTGTTTTTACATTTTCAATAACAATTCCGGTTAAAGTGATTCCGTCATCGTTATTTTCAGAAATATCTTTGGAAGAGGTTTCTTCAATTAATTTGTTTTTTACTTCCAATTCATTTTCCTTATTAGGAATATCATTATACACATACCTGTCTTTACCTATCAACTTGTCATCAAGGTTGTAGATAAGTAACAAGATAATAATTCGATCTTTTGAGTTTTTGTTAATGGTCGTTGAAGAAAGCACTCTTTTTTGTCCAGATTCTAAAATAAAACGACCTCCTTGTTTGTTCTTTGATCGATTGGCATTTTCAGGGTTGTTTTTTATTACAGATAACTCATATCGCAAACTTTGACTTATTTGTGTTTTGTTATAAGCCGTACCTGTAATTTTTATCATATCTTCTATTTCAGATATCTCTATCTTTGCTTCTATTTTTTCGTTAAACGTTTGAGAAAGACTCTTTGTGCCTACTAAGAGCGCGAAAATGATGATATGTTTTAGGCTAATCTTCATGTGTTTTTTTAAATAAAGGATTAATTAAAATTCCTAATAATAATCGTTTTTGATTCACCTTGCATCGTGATTTTCATTTTTTCAGAAATAGAATTACCTCCGTACCAAGTAAGGTTTTGGTTGTTTCCATTTTGAATTAATTGAAGTTCATGCGATTTTACACCAAACGTGCTGTAATCTAACAATGTGTTGTTATTTCCATTTTGAATCACCAATTCGTCAATTGTATCGGCAGAAATATCTAGATATACTTTGTTTTGATTTCCGTTTTGTAAAATTTGAATAGAACTTGTTGAAGCATTAGTATAGCTATCAACCTGATTGTTTTCTCCAATTTGATTGATGAAAACCATATTATCTTCAGATGAGTTTGTTAACAGAGTTGTTGTTTGAGAATCTTTTTGTGAGATTAGTTTTAAGTCAACAGGCAGCTCATTTTTGGTTTCTAAAGAATATGTTTGACCAAAAGAAACAAATGAAGTCAAATAAATTGCAAGGGAAAGTAAGAGTGATATAAATAAATGATTTTTCATTTTCTAGTTTTAAGTTTTTCCTGCAAACAATCTTTCAAGGGTAAGGGTAAGATGAAAAATCTTACCCTTACCTTTTTAAGATTTAATTAGCTTATTAGTTACTTTGAGTAACTGTTGAGCTGTTATTGTTTCCAATTTGGTTTACATTACTTGATTGGTTGTTACCTGTTTGGGTAACCAGACTCATGTTAAAGTTTCCATCTTGGTTAACATTACTGTAATGTTCAAATCCGGTTTGAACTACAGTACTGGCATTTATCATTCCGTTTTGTGCTACCCAAGAAATGTTATCATCTCCTGTTTGTACCACTCCACTAATGTTGCCAATTCCGTCTTGGTCAACATCGCTAAAGTTGAAGTCGCCAATTTGTTTAACATCACTAAAGTTTCCGGTTCCGTCTTGGGCTACCCAAGAAATGTTGTCGTTTCCAGATTGAAAAACACTACTGTTATTCATTAATCCAATTTGTTCAACATCACTAAAGTTGTAATCACCAATTTGAGCAACTCCCGAAGTGTTATTGTTTCCATATTGATCTACAGTACTTTCGTTGTTATCTCCTAATTGGTTTACCAATGATCCGTTTGCATTACCTTCCTGAAAAACGACAGAATCATTATCATCACCGGTTTGAAAAACAATGCTTCCGTTAAAATCTCCTTCTTGAGAAACATAAGAATCATTATCATCGCCGGTTTGTATCACAATACTTGTGTTATCATCAGAGTCTCCACCAATAGTATATTGATCTATATGGGAATCATTCCCGTTACCGGTTTGGATTACAGAACTAGTATTTCGGTCATTCCCAGAACTTAGTCCATCAAATCCTTGGTGTACATCACTATCGTTATCATTCCCGTCTTGTAATACATCCGAATAGTTATCGTTTCCTAATTGTTGAACATCACTTGTATTATCATTTCCATCTTGAAGCATGATAGAACCGTTGTTGTTTCCAATTTGTAATACATCACTAGTGTTATCATCACCTAGTTGGTCTACATCAGAATCATTCATAAAACCAGTTTGAATTACGTCAGAATCATTTCCGCTACCTACTTGGTTTACGTCACTTATGTTAAATTGTGCAAATAGCATTGTTCCCCACAACAACGCAATTGCACTTAAAAATATATTTTTCATGATTTGTTACTTTTTTAAAACCCCCAAAAAAGGATGGGGGTTTGGTTTAAAAATGGATTAGTTAGTTGTTTTGACTTACAGAGGAATTATTTCCGTTTCCAAATTGACCTACATTGCTAAAATGGTTGTTACCTGTTTGGATAACGCCACTAGTGTTTAGGTTTCCGTCTTGAAGTACGATACTTGTTTGTAAGAATCCAGATTGTGCAACATCACTACTGTTGTCATCACCTAATTGGTCAACATCAGAATCGTTGTCATCACCATCTTGAGAAACGATACTTCCGTTTCCGTTTCCATATTGATAAACATCAGAAAGGTTACTTTCACCTATTTGATCTTGTTCGTCTGTGTTGTTATTACCTTCTTGTAACAAATTAGAATCGTTGTATTTACCGTTTTGGTTAGCATCTGCCATATTACCATCACCTATTTGTTCTTGAAGGATATCGTTCATATCAACATCAATTCCTGTCGTACTGCTTAATGAATTTTCTTGTCTTGCATACGCAGTATTACCATTTCCTGTTTGATACTGTCTTGTGATGTTTGTATCACCAAAAGTAAAAGTATTTTGGTAAGCAGTAGCACTGTTGTTGTCGCCTATTTGTTCTTGCCAAATTACGTTGTCGTCTTCTTCATGTCTTGCAAATGCATTGTTTCCGTCTCCGGTTTGGTATTGATCAATTTCTCCTCTACGTGAAGTAAAAAATGTACCTTCGATAGCGGTAGCAACATTGCTATCTCCGCGTTGAATAACATTGGCATCATTATCCTCTCCTACTTGCTCTACGGTAGATTCGTTCCAATCACCATTTTGCCAGTTGTAAGCAACGTTATCGTCACCTAATTGGTACATAGTTGAAGTGTTGTCATCAGAATCATCAATCACATTATAATGTTGATCAATGTGTGCCTCGTTACCATTGCCTTCCTGATAAACAGCGGCGGTGTTACGATCATTAGACGAGCTAAGTGCCCAATCTATACCTTGGTGTACTTCTGAGGTGTTCTCTACACCAATTTGTTCTACATCAGATGCGTTATCATCTCCTAGTTGATCTACATCCGAATCGTTCATTAAGCCTGTTTGACTTACGGCAGAACCATTTCCGTTTCCGTATTGAAAAACATCGCTTGTGTTAAACTGTGCAAACCCTACGGTTGCAAATAATAGTGCAATAGCACTAGTAACCACTTTTTTCATAATTTAATTGTTTTAGTTAATAATTGATTTGTAGTTAATAATTAAAGTTCAATATTTAAAAGATCTTAATTTTTAGAGACTTTTTGCGGGGAAGTAAATTGTGTCTCCGGTATTCAGCTGAATGAAATTATTTTTCAATTTACGATCTTAAAAAATCTTATTAAATGATAAATTATTTCCTTACAAATATAAGACAGAAGTTTTCTGAAAACCATACGTGTTAATACGTATTTTATTAAAAACCAACAATTAAAGAGAAAATTTCTACAAGAATTATTGACTAATTC
>WFXA01000176.1 GCA_015490835.1 Flavobacteriaceae bacterium
ATATAGTTTATGTAGATTCATTAAAGACTAATTTTTTTATTTCCGAAAACAAAATAGTTGCACTCACGCCTAACAGCAAAAAAACAATAAATAATTATCCTAGCTTAATTACAAGAGACTTGGTTTATTATAAAGGTTTTCTCTACGGGTTTACTCCTTTTGAATTACAAATAATAAACCCTGAAACTTTTAAAATAATCAATCAAATACCCCAAAATGGTATTAAAGATTTATTGGTTTATAAAAATAAATTGTTAGTGGGAATGTCTAACGGAATAAAAACAGTAGAAAACAACAAATTGGTTTCTATTACAAATATTAAAAATCCGGTTTTAAAATTACTACAGCATAATAATCATTTAATTGTCTGCACCGATGGTTTTGGCGCATATTATAGTAACTTAAAAAAAACAAGCCTATTACCCCAATCCAAGTTTTTATCGGTACAATCTGCTTTTGCAGAAAACAATGAGCTGTTTTTGGCAACAAACAAGGGTGTTTTACGATATGCTAAAGGCAACAACCAATATTTGTTTTTAAAAAAATATTGCACGTTAGACGGCTTACACACCAATCTTTGTAATGATGTTGCGGTGATTAATAATAAAATTTTTGTTAGTTCCAATTCAGGTATTTCGGTGATTCATAGAAACAGCATTAGGAATGATTTGTTTTTAGATATCTATTTTGATAAAGTGTTGTATGATACGGTACAAGTGGGTAATAATAAAAAAATCAAGTATAAAAATAATAGTACGATAAGTGTCAAAATAGCAACGATAGAATATTCTGAAAATGCTCCCTTCACATACGAATATAAATTAACGCCGCTTCAAAAAAAATGGGTAAAAACCTCTTCGCCAACCATTGAGTTTTCAAACTTGCAACCGGACACTTATGCGTTGTTTATTAAAAAAGGAGCTATTGAAAAAAAACGTGTGTTTACCATAAAACCGCTTTGGTGGCAAACAATTTATTTTAAAGCATTGATGCTGTTTCTTTTTGCTTTATTGGTAGGGTTGTTATCTTGGTTGGTAAGTAAAAAGATTCAGGTTTCAAAAAACAAAAAAATTATACGAGAAAAACGCCTTTCCGAACTGCAATTAAAAGCACTTAGAAGCCAGATGAATCCGCATTTTGTTTTCAACTCCTTAGCGGCTATTCAATATTATATTAACGAAAACGATTTAGAAACTTCCGATAAGTATTTGGTTAAATTTTCAAAACTAATCCGACGATTTTTTGAACTTTCAAAAGAAGAAGAAATTAAATTAGTTGAAGAAATTAACCTACTAACCAATTATCTTGAAATTGAAAAATTACGCTTCCGAAATAAATTTACCTTTAAAATAACAACCGACCCCAAAATAAACTTGCAACAAGCAACCATTCCAACAATGTTGCTGCAACCCATTGTAGAAAATGCTGTTAATCACGGGATTTTTAATAAATTGGAAAACGGAAAAATACATGTTGATTTTAAACAAATAAAAAGTAACTCCATTCAGGTTACCATCACAGATGATGGTGTAGGATATATAAATACAACAAAAGGAGAAACCGGAAAGTTAAAATCTTCGGGAGTATTGCAAAACCGAATTTATTATTTAAACCAGTCCGGTAAATGGTATATTAGCTATTCCATAACCGAAGCATTTTTAAATACAAACAACAAAGGAGTCAAAGTACAATTTATAATAACCAAAAAAGATGAAATCTTCAATATCCGCCATACTAATAGATGATGAATTTTCAGCCCTTAAGGGCTTACAACAAAAATTACATAAAAATTTTCCGGAAATTGAAATTTTAAACACCTTTCAACAACCCGAAAAAGCAATTGAAGCATTGCAACAAAAGCAACCCGATTTGGTTTTTTTAGACATTCAAATGCCTAGAATGACCGGTTTTGAACTGTTAACCAAACTTAAAAACATAGATTTTCAAATTATTTTTGTAACCGCCTATAACGAGTATGCTCTTGAGGCGTTAAAGGTTTCTGCTGTAGACTATGTGTTAAAACCGGTAGATGGTGATGATTTAATAATAGCGGTTAACAAAGCACTAAAACTAATTGAAGAAAAACAAACCAATGCACACCAAGCTAATTTGGTAAAACTGCTTTCTAAAACCGTATTAAACAACGATAAAATTGTAATACCCACAACCACAGGACTATCGTTTATAACACAAGAAGAAATTTTACACCTCGAAGGATACGACGGATATACAAAATTTCATTTAAGTACAGGAGAAACGATAATTAGTTCATATAATTTGGGGAAATTTGAAAAAAAACTCAATCCGAATTTGTTTTTTAAATGCCATAAATCGCATATTATTCAAATAACAAGAGTCAGAAATCTGGAAAACGAAGGGTATATTCTTCTGGAAAATAAACAACGTGTGCCTATATCAAAAACCAACAAAAAACTTTTCTTAGAATTCTTTAGTTAATTAACCCGCATTATTCATATAAAAACGAAGTGAATTATATGAATTTGCTGTGGACAAAGGGGGAAATGCGGGAAACTCCGACTTAGAAATGCCCCAAATTTGGGTGTTTTCAAAATACACAAATTTGTTGGCAGTACTTAGTCGTTTAAAAATTCCGTGAATTTTTCGGGTTAAATTTATAAACATAACCAATACTAAGTTCGCTAAAATCCGCCTGCCCGAGATTGGCATTCAAATAAGCGCCAATAAAAACATTGTGTTTGGGTGCTTTGTTGTTGTTAAAAAGATAATAAGCCATCCCTAAACGAGATGAAATTTGTTTTTTTAATTTAAACGTTTTGTTTAACTCACCTTCAATCCAAAGCACTTCTCCGTTGGTTAACTGCCAATAAAATCCTTCTGCCAATCGCCATTGCACTTCATAAAATGGTTTATAAAAATTATATCCAAGCGCTGCACTTAAACCAATATGACCCAATAATAACTCGGCATCTATAAAAGTACCGAAAGAGGATGCGTATTTATACGGGTTTTCTTGCATGTATGAATAATCGGATACAATCAGTTGACCGTCGTTTTTTATATAATCATAATAGCCGTCATAAAACCTGTAATAAATACCTACTCCAAGTCGTAAGGTGTTATTAAAAACTTTTCCGCCGGAAAAAGAAATAGTATACACAGGCTTTCGGGAGTTTAAGTATTCGGCAAGTGCATTTTGACCTACTCCGGTTCTTAACTTTATAAACCAATAGGAACTTTTTAAAAAATTATTCTTGGATAAAAGAGGTATCTTTTTTGTTTCTGTAGTGTAGCTTACTTCTCTAGAAAGGCTCAATACGATAGAATTCATTCCTTGATTGGGTAGTTTGGTATGACCATTGGATTGATGAAAATATCCAAATCCGATTCGCCAGTCACTTTTTTGAGTTTGTAAAAATTTATAATAAAAGAACAACCGAAAACTCCAGTTTAACCGAGTGCGATTGGCACGATTAACCACTTCGGGGTAATTATTGAAAATGTAAGGTAAACTATCATATTTTTTTGTTAAATAGGTAGCTCCCATACCCACTAACATTTTTATTCGTTTTCTCTTTTTTTGCAAATTAAATTCTGTAAAAGGCAATACCGAAACCGAGTATCCCAGTTCTTTTCCATTTCCGTAATCGGTAAGTGCAAAAGACAATCCGGTTTTTGGATAGCCTAATCTATACGCCCATTCTTGGTTAGTATCTCTATTGGTTTTTCCGAAATTTAAAAACAATGTTTTATGTAGATTGGTTTCAGGAAAGTTTGTGTTGGAGTCAAAAGTTTTTCCTACTAACAATTCGGTAGTAGTAAAATGTGAATGATAAGAAAGGCTGTCTTTTTGTTGCGCAAAAAGAATTATGCAATGAAAGAATAGCCCTAAGCATAGAAGTTTTTTCATACTGTATTGCAAGAAACACAAAAAATTACAATTCCCCCAACAAGCTATCTAATTCTTTTGTAAAAGTAGTTGCACCTTTCGGGTTTAAATGGCTTTGGTTTTTGTAATCAAAAACAGAATAATGTGTAGTGTCCTCTTCCTTTTTAAATACAATTACATTCGAATATTTTTTTGAAGCCAAATCCAATATACTATCTCTTCTGTATAAAATTTCCGGCACTCGTTTGGGTAAATAGGTTTTAAACATTGGGGTGGTAACAACAATAACTTGAACATTTTTTTCCTCTAAGTAATCTAGCATATTAAAAAATAATTTTGTATTTTGTTTAAAAAGAATTTTATCGGGTTTTAAATTAATTTTAAATCTATCTTTTTTAATCCGTTCTAAGTTATAGTTAAATTTTTTAAAATCACCATCAAAATTTAGTGTGTCAAATCCAAATTGGTTAAATCCTGTTTCTGTTTTTTTATAATAATGATGATTGACTATTTTTTCTGAAAAAAATGGCGGATGCGCCAAGAAAATTAACCGGTCTTTAAACCAAGTGGGTCTTTCAAAATTATTAATGTGATAATACTCCCAATAAATCCGATTTTTCCAAAAATCTTTTCCGTTATGCGGAAGCTCAAAATGACTGTATGAAACTTCTAAAACTATTGTTTTTAAATTTTTTAAACGAGGAAGCAACTGTTTGATAATTTTAAAATCGGTGTCGTGATGTTGGTTTCCCGAAGCCATATTTATGGTTGTTACCGAAAGATATTCGGGGTTTATCGCATTTTTTGTTTGCGAAGAGCCTAAAACCAACAGTTCTATTTCATCCGAATTCTTTTCAAGATACGTACCAATTATTTTGTATTCCATCGGGAGCTTTCTGGTAAGATATTCGGTAAAACCGTAAACCAAAATCACCGGAATAAAAAATAAAATAGTATGTATGACAAACCGTTTTTGCATGGTTTAAAATTGAAAATAAATAAAGGGTTCTTGCGTTTCGGCATACCGAATAATAAAAAATAGTACCGTATAATAAATTGCCCAACGAACCAATCGAGGCACTTTTAATTCGATTTTTTGAAGCGGAAAATCCCATTTTTTAGTGAGTAATTCTAAGGCAATCATCAAAAATAAATAACTTAGTTTCGGGAAACCAATAAGTGTTGAAAGGTGTGCATCGGGCATAAAAGTGAAAATTCGCCGAAGAATAAACAATGCTTCTTCTATGTTTTCAGACCTAAAAAAAATACTGGAAATGGTAAAAATTAAAAAAATATACAGCGTTGAAAGTATTCGTGGCGATTTTTCAAAAAACCTGCCCAGCGTATTGTTTTTTCCTTTTAACGGGATGCGCTCCAGAATCATTGCCAATCCGTTTACCACTCCAAAAGCAATAAACGTCCAATTGGCACCGTGCCATAAACCCACTAAAGTCATCGTAATAAAAAGTGCAATTACACGAGAGATAGTTCCTCTTTTTTTGGAGCTTTTCACTAACGGAATATACACATAATCGGTAAACCAGCGGGTAAGAGTAATATGCCATCGTTGCCAAAATTGCGTAATGTTTTTTGCCAGATAAGGAATGTTAAAGTTTTTACTTAAATTAAATCCAAACAATTTAGCCGTACCAATTGCAATATCTGTATATCCCGAAAAATCACAATACAATTGGAAAGCAAACAATACACCTCCGTAAAAAAGGCTAATGGCACCGTATTGTTCGGGATTGTTAAAAATAAGCTGCACACCCAATGCTAATTTATCTGCAACCAATACTTTTTTAAACAAACCCCAAAGTATTTGTCGTAAACCTTTTTTAGATTGCTGAATGGAAAAACGCCTGTTATTTTCAAATTGAGGCAATAGTTTCCCTGCCCGTTCTATGGGTCCGGCAACCAGTTGCGGAAAAAAACTCACAAAACCGAAAAAGTTTAACCAAGAGGATGAGGCTTTAATTTTCCCTCGATACACATCTATGGTATAACTCATGGTCTGAAACGTGTAAAAACTTAACCCCAACGGAATGGCAATGTTCCAAAAATAATATCCATTAGTGTGTTTCAAATTAAATAGTTGCGTGAAATTTTCAATAAAAAATCCAAAATATTTGAATATGATAAGTACACCTAGATTCCAAAAAATACTAATTAATAGAAAACGTTTTGCTATCTGTTTGCTGTGAGATTTTTCAATTTGTTTTGCCGACCAAAAATCTACTAATGAGCTTAAAAAAAGCAACAAAAGAAACCGCCAATCCCATAATCCGTAGAAAAGATAACTGGCTAATAATAAGATGGTATTTTGAAGTTTTCTGTTTTTTGTACCTACCATCCAATAAAGCGTATAGACTACAACTAAGAAAAATCCAAAATCGAAAGTTGGAAACAGCACGGCAAATTTATTTTCGGTTTAAAAGTAGGAAAAAAGATGTTTTATTGTAGCAGTTTTTTTAATTCTTCTGTTTTTTGTGTTCCAATAAGATACTTTTTACCGGTTTTAAGAGTGATTAAAAAACCTTTGTTTCCCTGTATATTGTAAACCGTTCCGTATTTAAACGTATATCGCAAGCCGAATCCACCGGTAAATAACGGATTGTATTTTATAACCTCAATAGTTTTAATAGTATCCCAGTTAAAATGGTTTTTGGTAAAAGGAGTTAAACTGACCGCTATTCCTGTTGCGTCTATTTTGGTAATTAACTTAATCGAATAAAAAAACCAAATAAATCCAAATACAAAAACCGAAAAAAGAACCAATCCCCCGTCACTCATTGGGTTGTTTCCGAAAGGCGTACCTTTAACAAGTTGGTAGTAAATTCCGAATAACGGAATACAACCCAATCCTACCAAAAATAACCATATCCACCATTGGGTAAAGCGTTGTGTTTCGGTAAACGAAATAGTTTTAGCTTGCATTAGTAAAAAGGTAACCTATTCAAAATAACTAAAACTATCGCCGTTTTTAATATTTAGTAACGACTCGTAAATAAGTTTAATAACACTTTCTACATCGTTTTTATGAACCATTTCAACCGTTGTATGCATATAACGTAGCGGTAACGAAATAAGTGCACTTGGCACACCGCCATTACTATAAGCAAATGCATCTGTATCAGTTCCGGTTGCACGAGAAAGCGCAGCACGTTGAAAATCTATTTTTTTTGCTTCGGCAGTATCGATAATCAAGTCGCGTAGTTTTTGTTGTACAGCCGGTGCATAAGCGATAACCGGACCCTTGCCTAATTCAATATGACCTTCTTTTTTCTTGTCTATCATAGGTGTAGTAGTGTCATGTGTAACATCGGTAACAATAGCCACGTCTGGCTTTATACGTTCGGTAATCATTTGCGCACCGCGTAAACCGATTTCTTCTTGAACCGAGTTGGTAATATACAGCCCAAAAGGTAATTTCTTTTTATTTTCGTGTAACAAACGCGCCACTTCGGCAATCATAAAACCGCCCATTCGGTTATCCAATGCCCGACAAACAAATTTATCGTTGTTTAAAATATGAAATTCATCCGGATACGTAATAACACATCCCACATGGATATTCATTTTTTCAACCTCTTTTTTATCTTTAGCTCCTACATCTATAAAAATATTATCGGGTTTTGGAGCTTCTTCTTTTGCTCTGTTTCGGGTATGTATGGCAGGCCACCCAAAAACACCTTTTACAATTCCCTTTTTAGTATGAATGTTAACTACTTTTGAAGGAGCAATTTGATGGTCGCTTCCACCGTTTCGTATTACATAAATCAATCCGTTGTCACTAATGTAGTTTACATACCACGAAATTTCATCGGCATGACCTTCAATAACAACCTTATAATCTGCTCTCTTATTTATAACCGCAACCGCTGTACCATATGTGTCGGTAATAAACTCATCCACATAGGGCTTTAAATAGTCCATCCAGATTTTTTGCCCATCCCATTCATAACCGGTTGGAGCAGCATTGTTAAGATACCTTTCTAAAAACGAAATCGATTTTTTATTCAATATAGATTTTGCCATAATATAATAATGTATTGTATAAAGTTTGTTTAAACGAATTCAAAAATAAATAATCTTAAGCAAACAGCACTACAACAAAATGTTTATTTTTGGAACGATTTTAGCGTACCAATTTGTAGGAAACAAAAAAATGAAGAAATACTTTTTATACATTTTATTTATAGTACCGGTTATAACTTGGGGGCAAGATACCTTACAGTCTTCTGTAAAACATAATGATAGCACCGAAACGTTTTATTATATAGTAAAAGGAGATACGATTGCCAGAGAAACTATCGAGTTAAACGAAGTGGTCTTGCTTAATAAATTAAAGTTTAATTCAAAACAAGATAGAAGACGCTACCTTATCCTTCGTCGTAAAACCCGCAAAGTTTATCCTTACGCAAAATTAGCCGCAGAAAGATTAACTGTAATGACACAGCGACTTGCTACAATCAAATCAAAACGAAAAAGAAACATCTACACCAAACGTATTCAAAAATACATTGAAGGCGAATTTTCTGAAAAACTAAAGAAACTCACCCGCACCGAAGGTCAGATTTTAGTTAAGCTTATCCATCGTCAAACAGGACGTACGGCGTTTGACTTGGTAAAAGAACTTCGTAGCGGTTGGCGAGCTTTTTGGTATAATACCACAGCAAAAATGTTTAATATTTCTCTTAAAGAAGCGTATAAACCTTTTGAAAATAAAGAAGATTACCTAATCGAAGATATTTTGGAGCGCTCTTTCCAAAATGATATTTTAGAACGTCAAGAACCGGCCTCACCAATTAACTTCTTAGACTTATCTTCCCATTGGAATAAGAAAAATGTTAATAACTAATCTTAAAAATGTTTGTTTAAGATTCTTTCAATTAGTAACTCAGCTATCCGTTTTTTGAAATTTTTTATAGGGTTCCCCCCAGACATTTTTTGTCTGTGGGTCGGGCTATCCGCGCTACACGGTAGATAGCTACTATCCCTAACCCGTAAATTTACAACGACAGTAAAAAAAGAGTCA
>WFXA01000177.1 GCA_015490835.1 Flavobacteriaceae bacterium
TGTGTTCGCGTCGTGAAGCAGATATGTACATTCAAGTAGGAAGCGTTACCGTAAACGGAAAAATCATTAATGAAATGGGTTATAAAGTAAATCCTACCGATGAAGTACGCTTCGAAGGACAACGCATCAACCCAGAACCTAAGGCATACGTACTATTAAACAAACCCAAAGGGTTTGCTACAACTACCAGCGCTTCTAAAGGCAATACCGTTATGGATTTGGTTGCCAATGCCTCCAAGTCTTCTATTGAACCCATAGGAAGATTAGGTCGTAATGCAACCGGATTGTTATTGTTTACTAATGATGATGAATTTATGCGAAAATTTACCAAAAAAGGAGTTTCCAGACTTTTTCATATAGAATTAGATAAAAATGTAAAACCGGCTGACCTTCAAAAAATAAGAGAAGGAATAAAGATAGGCGATAAAACCATCGAAATAGAAGAAGTAAGTCATGTTAAAAATGCTTCAAAAAAAGAAGTCGGTCTAAAGTTAAAACATATAGGCAATAAAGTAATTAGAGATTTGTTTACGCATCTGGGTTACGATGTGGTAAAAGTAGATTGTGTAACCATTGCACACCTTACTAAAAAAGATTTACCCCGCGGGCGTTGGAGACACCTCACCGAACAAGAATTAAACACTTTTAAAATGATTTAGTTTTTTAGGTTCGTTTTACACTATGAATACTCCTCTTAGCTTTTACCAAAGACAATTACAACTTCTCAATGAGGAAATTCCTACGATTAAAAAAAAATTAACTGGGCTAAGTCTGCTTCGGTTAGTGGTTTTTATAGTATGGGCAATAAGTATTTATGGCTAAGTTCTAATTATAACAGCATTTTCTTTAAACATTTGAAACAGTTGGTATGCTTGGTCGGTTAGAAGCATTGTGAGAAACCATTGTTTCAGAGTTGTTTTGTTCTTTCTAATCTTTTTAACATAAGCAAACCAATTGAGATAGTTTTGTAGATATTTTGAACTAACTCAATGAAATGGTCTTAGGAATGATCTTAGTTGAGAATGAACATTATTGACTTTTTGAATTTGAATATTCTTATCTGTTTTATCAACGTGCTCTTTGGCTAATAAAGCTTTATGTTTTATTTCGGGGTGCTCTTTTGCAAATGCTTTATATGAGCGGTGTTTATCCGTAATCAGTGTCGCACCATCCGATAATTTGCCACTCAGGGCTTTCATTATATCTGCTTTACTCATGCGCTTTGATTCAACGGCTTTCAAGTATTTGGAGCCTTTACGCTCAACTGCTGTTACAACTTGAACCACGGTAACATCCCTTTTACCTTTGTTTCGCTTAAAATCAGTCCCTCTTTTTCTGGACTTTCTCTTAAGTTATCGGTTCCCTTTATGACTTAAAGCCAGTTCTAACTCGTCACATTCCACTTCGGAGCTAAGTTTATCCGGCACAAACTGTTCTAAGGAACTTAAAATCTTATGTCGCCAGTCAAAGCTTGTTTGGATACAAATGCCTAATTCCTTTGCAATCTTTTTTATGCTCATACCTTGTTCCATACAGCGTAAGTAGGACTGCATCTTTGGTTTCAACTTTATATTATACAAAAGTGTTCCGGTAGTTTCACTGTACCACTTGCTACAATTATTACAACGGTACATCTGTACTCCTTTTTGCTTCCCCCTTTTGTAAACGTTGTTACTTGTGCAATGCGGACAGGATTTTCTATCCCGCTTGTTTGACACTTCTGTATATTCTCAATGAGTATCTTGTCTTGTAGCTCATGCTCACGAAGTAACTCGTCTAATAACATGCTCTGTTAAGATGCACTCAATTTGATAAAACCGACTTTTATTTCCTGTATTGTTTTCATTTTGAAAAGATACAATATTTTGTAGTATAAATTAGAATTCAGTCTAACAAACCAATTGGATTGGGAGTATAATACTATCGCAGAACTTTACAAAAAGCGATGGGATATTGAATTATTTTTCAAAGCAATAAAGCAGAACCTGCATGAAAAAACCTTTTGGTCACAAGTGAGAATGCAGTAAAATCACTGATATATGTTGCCTCAATCAGTTATTTACTTTTAGAACTGATAAAACGTACAACTGTTAAAGAAACCATAGCATTTTCAAATTTATCAGAAAAAATACGATACTGTCTGTACCATTACTTATCATTGGATTACGTATGCAATGAAGTTAGAGAAGGGTCAAAAAAGTAAACATAATAAAGCAAAAGGAAATTGTCTTTGATAAAGACTTGTTTTCTGGATAATTCCCAACTTTACAACGTAATTACTGAGCTATAGAGGACTTATTGTAGATATTGAAAAAGTTTCAGACGCTAATGACCACAAATATAAATTTAAAAATCATTACATTTGAAAACTTAAAATGTTAAAGTCTGATTAATAGGGGTCTGAACCAGAACCGTCCGCAACTACTTTAAATATACCCACAAAAAACACCTCGCAAATCCCATAATAATAACGCATTTTTTTACTTGCAAAGACCTGCGTATGGATTTAGTTCAACACCTGACTACTTGCTGGGTAGTCCAGACCGCTCGTAGTCTTATTTATTCCCAACGGACTTACTAATTAATCTACACTTACAATAAATATTTGTGGATACAAAAATCCGAATGAAGAACATATCATTAATTCTTCATTTGTTGGTTCTCTAAAGGTTACATTAATCTGTAAACCTTCTACTTTATACTCTATAGGTAAATTAATTTCATAAAATACGTTATCAAAATTATTTTCAGGTAAGTTTTCTACATCATCATTAAACTTTATCAGAAAAGAATCACCACAATCTATGCCTACCGATAAAACTGTTGCGTTAAATGAATTAAGTGTAGCTTCATCATCTTCAATGAGTATTGTTCCATTGTCTTCATTGCAAGATGTTAATATAAAAAATGTTATAATAAAAAATATTGTTCTCATTATGTTTGTTTTTTAAAAGTTAAAAAAGTTTATGATTTCCATTGGCTTTATGAATATTATTGTTTCATTAATGTTTTAGCGTCTACAATTTGACCATCACAAACCAAAGCAATAGTATAAAACCCTTGACTATAACTTGATAGATTAATGGCTGTTTGGTTAGATGTAATGTTTAAAACATAATTATTAGATACTCCGCCATATTGACCAATTATCATTAAATAAGCAGAATTGACACCATTCAGTTTGTAATTTACTTGTATCTCGTTTGATGTTGGGTTTGGAGATATACTTTCTATAATACTTGGCTTTAATTTTACTTCAATTTCGTCATAATCTTTAAAACCATCTTCTGCTATAATCTCTAATTTATATTTTTTGGTAACATCTACTGAAACCGTTAAATCTTTACCTGTATAAATTAGATTTCCTTCTAAATCATACCAATTGTATTCTGCAATTTCATTAATATCTTCAGCAGTAATTGTAATTGATTCGTTTAAATCTACTTCTTTATTATCACCGGCATCTGCTACAAAAACAGGTCTTTGCTTTTTATGAATAAGAAAAGTTTCTCCACCAATAATTTCACCTGTTGTTGCATCTTTTTGAATTACATGATAAACAAATTCTGCTTTATTGGTTATTTCTTCTGTTAAAAAATTAAATTCTAAGGTTAATAACCCTATTTCATTAGGGTCAAACAAAATATTATCAAGGATTACATTATTACCTTTAACCAATTTTCTTTTTTCTTCATTTGTTGGGTCT
The DNA here is from genome assembly GCA_015490835.1 of Flavobacteriaceae bacterium. Taxonomy (GTDB): domain Bacteria; phylum Bacteroidota; class Bacteroidia; order Flavobacteriales; family Flavobacteriaceae; genus Marifrigoribacter. The sequence goes on from WFXA01000177.1 coordinate 3,707, forward strand.
AACAGTTGGGCTTGTTTACCTCCGCGTTCCCAAGCATCATAAAGCACATCATCCATTTTTAGCGTTACTTCTGCTTCATCATAAATAGCTTTTCCTTGTTCATTAGTTTCTTTTTGAAGTTCAAGAAGATAGGCTCTTTGTGAATTTGAAATATTTGAAACAAAAACCGATGCTGTAGTTTCTGTTTCAAGGTCAACGACTGTTAAATTTTTCCAAGCCAAATTGTTGTTATTTCTAACCATTATATTTGGATTGGCAGTCATTGGCGAAGTCAAAGGATCATCTGCTGCGTCTATTCTTGACAGTAAGCAAAAATGATGAGGGTTGTCATTATCAGAATAATCTTCGGGATTAGGAACTACCCATGGTATTTCAATAATCACCTCTTGTCCAGATTGGATTACAGGTAAAGTAGCTATAAACGGCAATTCGCCACCGAGAGGATCGCCGTCCGAATCATTTAAAGTACCGTCCCAATACTCTGGCCAATTTAAAGCAGTGTTGGCTTTTGCCCAATTAATTGTAAGTGTTTCGTTGCCATTAGAAGCAACGCAACTTTTATTTATCACTCTTACATAGATATAGTTTGGACTACCGTCACTTTTATATTCGGGGTTCTGATGTTCTAATCCGTTATCGTTAGTATTTCTAATCCAAATATCTTTGCTTGTCCACATATATTCAGTAACGGTATTGGGCTCTACGCCCATTTCGTCTGGTGAATCTTTTACAAATAAATCCAATGTAGGTGAGTTTAGTTCTTGGGCTAATTGTACTGCTTTATGGGCATTGACTCTACCATAGCCTAACTCTTTTGAGTGACCGGGTTTGTCAGGGTTCCAATTATAATCGTAGGGTCCAACTTTATCGGCGGTTTGATATATAATATCAATGATTTGCTGTACAGATAAACAAGGATTTACTGATTTTATTAAACCAACAATTCCTGCTACAATGGGTGCAGATGCAGATGTGCCTCCCATTCTTCCAGTATATGACAAGTGATTAGTTCCACTTGAAGGGAGCATCTCTCCAACACTTGGTAATGTTGAAAAAATGTAATTCCAAGTATTATATCCTGCTGTTCCGGGGATATCCATTGTCCATACATTATAAGCCTCTCCACTTATTTGGTTATTATATGCTGTGTGCGATGGTGCTGTTATATTAATTAAAGGGCTTGTAGGGCTATAATTTGCTTGCTGATCATTTCTGTCAGATGCTCCTACGGTTATTAAAAGAGGTACATTTGCATTTGCGGGAAAAGTTACGAATCCTTGGTTGTTTGAAACGTGGTTTGCCTTGTTACCAGCCGAAAATAAAACTACAGAACCTTGATTAATAGCATCTTGAATAGCATCAATAATTACAGGAAAAAGATTAGGGTCTGAAGAATTAAATCCCCAACTATTTGAAATTATATCAGCATTATTATCCGCAGCAAAAGTTATTGCATCGGCATATGTTTGGGCGGGATAATTCCCAAAGGGAATTTTTACAGGCATTATTTTAGAAAGAGGAGTAATACCAACAATCCCTTCATTGTTATCCATCTCTGCTCCTACAATACCAGCAACAGCATTCCCATGATTTCCGTTATTATGTGGTGAGGGGTCGTTGTCACTCAAACCATCGTCCAAATTAAAATTACTTCCTGCCAACCTTATTTGTCTTGAAGAAGGTAGGTCAGGATGGTTATCTGTTACTCCTTCATCTACAACCGCAATTACTACGTTACTACTTCCTTTTGTTATATTCCAAGCTTCAGGTGCGTCAATGTCTGCATCATTAGTCCCGAAATGACCGTCATTAAGTTGTTGTCCAGTATTATGAAGATAAAATTGATTTCCGAAAAATTCATCATTAGGTATATAATAGTTGTGTTTTTCAACTTTGCTAATAAATTCTGGGTAACAGTACTTTACAAGACCTGACTCATAAATTAATTGAGAAATGAACAAGGGATTATCTATACCATAGATTTCATAAAGGCGAGAGCTTTTTATATTTATTAAGTTGTATTGGCTGATTAATTTACTTTTTTGATTTTCAGAGATGTTCTCGTTCCATTTTAAAATTATGGAATTCTTCATATATAATTTTAAATTATCATTTGTTTTGTACAACTGATTTACATTGTAAATTCCTTGACCAAATATTTTGAATTTGTGTTATATTTCCTGTAACCTCATATATTTTTTGTGTTATTTTTGAAGGGTATAAATTATTATTATTTAGAATGGTTTCATCGGGAGTATTAATAAATTCTATTACAAATTTATTCGGAATAGGATCAAGATACACTTTTTCTTGAAAAGCATAGTAAAAATAATTATCTGTTTGACCGTGTATTCTCATCACTGACAATATTGTAATC
>WFXA01000178.1 GCA_015490835.1 Flavobacteriaceae bacterium
AGTTTAATATCTCACTAGAACGTGCCGTAGAATATCTAAAATCTAAAGGTCACGAAGTAGTTGCGCGTCCTACAACAAAAATTTCTGATGAAGAATACCAATTACTTTTTGAAGAATTTCAAACCGATAAAAGTAAAAAAGTAGAATCTAAAGAAATAGGAGAAGAAAAACGAAAAGAAAAAGAAGAACTCCGCTTAGCTTACGAAAAAGAACAAGAAGAAAAAAGAAAAAAAGAAGAAGCAAAACTTATTAAAGCTGAAGCAAAACTAGAAGGCTTAAAAACGGTTGGAAAAATAGATCTGGACACCAAAAAACCGGAAATTAAAAAAGAAGAACAACCAAAAGAAAAAGTTAAAGAAGAATCCATTCCTGCTGTAAAACAAACAGAAACTAAAAAAACAACTTCCCAAAAGAAAGAAAAACCTAAAAAAGAAGAAGAAGTAAAAAAAGGAATAAAGAAAGAAACAAAAAAGGAAAATGTAAAAAAAGAACTAAAAAGTCCGGTTGAAGAAACACTAGAGATTAAAGAAGAAGAGGATAACAAAGATACAGGAACTGTAAAGACACAATACAAAAAACTAGACGGACCTAATTTTACAGGAAAAACCATAGATTTAAGTCAGTTTAAAAAAACGGAAAAGAAAAAAGCCGGACCCAAGCCCGAAAAAAAATCACGCCGTCGCCGCATAAGTAAAGGTCCGGTTAAAGGAGGAAACACACCACACGGAAGAGGTAAAAAACGAGCTCACGTTCCAAAGGAAGAACCAAGCGAAGAAGAAGTACAAAGACAAGTAAGAGAAACCCTTGAAAAACTTCAAGGAAAAAGTTCTAAAGGAAAGGCAGCAAAACACAGACGAGAAAAAAGAGATATACGCAAACAAAAATCAATCGAAGAACTCGAGCAACAAGAACTTCAAAACAAAATACTAAAAGTAACCGAGTTTGTTACCGTTAGTGAAGTTGCCACGATGATGAATGTTCCTGTAACACAAGTTATATCTGCTTGTATGTCACTTGGAATGATGGTAACAATGAACCAACGATTAGATGCAGAAACATTAACAATCGTAGCAGAAGAATTTGGCTTTGAAGTTGAGTTTGTAACAGCAGATGTAGAAGAAACCGAAGAAATACAAGATAATATTGAAGATTTACAGCCAAGACCTCCCATTGTTACCGTTATGGGACATGTAGATCACGGAAAAACATCACTTCTGGATTTTATCCGTAAAGAAAATGTAATAGCAGGAGAATCCGGAGGAATAACACAACATATAGGAGCCTACAAAGTACAGTTGGAAAACGGAGAAAAAATTACATTTCTCGATACACCCGGTCACGAAGCCTTTACCGCAATGCGTGCCAGAGGAGCTCAAGTAACAGATATCGTAATTATAGTAATTGCCGCAGACGATGATATTATGCCTCAAACCAAAGAAGCAATAAGTCATGCACAAGCCGCAGGCGTACCATTAATTTTTGCTATTAACAAAGTAGATAAACCCACAGCAAATCCGGAAAAAATAAAAGAAGGATTGGCAAATATGAATCTTTTAGTAGAAGATTGGGGAGGAAAAATACAATCGCAAGAAATTTCGGCAAAAACAGGACAGGGAATTGAAGAATTATTAGAAAAAGTACTCCTAGAGGCTGAATTATTAGAACTAAAAGCGAACCCGAACAGATTATCTAACGGAACCATAGTTGAAGCATTTTTAGATAAAGGTAGAGGATATGTTTCTACGCTATTGGTGTTAGGCGGAACACTTAAAATCGGGGATTACTTACTTGCCGGACAACACAGTGGTAAAGTTAGAGCCATGCATGACGAACGAGGCGGAAATATAACAGAAGCAGGACCGGCAACTCCGGTATCCATTCTTGGACTAGACGGCGCTCCTCAAGCCGGAGATAAATTTAAAGTATATGAAGACGAAAGAGAAGCAAAAGAAATAGCCACTAAAAGAAAACAATTACAACGAGAACAATCTGTACGAACACAAAGACATATTACGTTAGACGAAATAGGACGACGTATCGCATTAGGAGACTTTAAAGAACTCAATGTAATTTTAAAAGGTGATGTTGATGGTTCTGTCGAAGCATTAACAGATTCATTCCTTAAACTTTCTACCGAAGAGATTCAAGTAAATATTATTCACAAAGGAGTTGGTGCCATTACCGAAAGCGACGTGCTACTAGCCTCTGCATCAGATGCCATTATTATAGGATTTAATGTGCGTCCAATGGGTAACGCAAGACAAATAGCCGATAAAGAAGAAATTGATATTAGAATTTACTCTATTATTTACGATGCTATCAATGACCTGAAAGATGCGATGGAAGGAATGCTTTCTCCGGAAATAAAAGAAGAAATTACAGGAACCGCTGAAATTAGAGAAACCTTTAAAATATCTAAAATCGGAACCATTGCAGGATGTATGGTGCTGAGCGGAAAAATATATAAAGATTCCGGCATAAGACTCATTAGAGACGGAGTTGTTGTTTATACCGGTACATTAGCCTCACTTAAGCGATTTAAAGACGATGTTAAAGAAGTAGCAAAAGGATACGATTGCGGTATGCAAATTAAAAATTACAACGACCTTAAAATTGGAGATATTATCGAGTGTTTCAGAGAAGTTGAGGTTAAAAAGAAATTAAAATAGTAAAATTTATTCACACCGTGACTTTGGGTCACGGTGTGAATAATAAAAGTTGAGCTATTTTGCACGCTCGGGTTTTAATATAAAAGCGGCAGGAAAATGTCGCTTGATTTCTAACAAAGCCCTGTCTGCATTAAAGCGCGAATTAAAATTACCTGCCCATACTTTATAATTGGGTGTTTCATACTCAATAGAAGCAGGCCAAGAACCATAAATATTTCGATATTTCTTTAGCACCGAATTTGCTTTGTTTTTTTCACCGTAATACAACTGTATAGTATAACCGTCGCTTAACTTATTTCGTTTCTCCAAATCCTTTTTTAAAAAAACTAAATCTTTAATCTTAGGGTTTTCTTGCAGGATGACATTTCCGTTTTGAGCAACTAAAATAGTAGAGCCGAATAAAAATAAAAAACAAATTATCAGTACGTTACGCATATAAAAATAAGTTTAATTAAATTGTTTTGCTTTTACAAAAGTACAGCATTATAACGGTATTTGACATCATTTTGTTATTTAGAATTAATATAAATTACAAATTAACACTTTATTTACATTTCTAAAATCGACTTAATATGTTATTTTCGTGCCGTTATTTATGGCAAGTAAAAAAGTAGTGTTATTTTGTAGATCATAACCAATTGCGTGCCAAACTATTGATGATAATATAATTATTAATATGAAAAAGGTAAACTACCGAAATCTGTCTTCTTGTTTTTCATTCTTATTGTTGGCTTTGTTGCTAACTTTTTCGGCAACCACTTTTGCACAAGGTGATCCTGCTGCAGGCGAAAAATTGTTTAAGTCAAATTGCGCAGCCTGTCATAAGCTCGACAAAAAAGCTGTTGGACCTGCTCTAAGGGGAGTGTCCGAGAAGTACGATACAGAATGGTTGCATGACTGGATTAGAGACAGTCAAGCTCTAATTAAATCTGGTGATGCAAAAGCAAAACAGATTTTTGAAGATTATAACAAGTCTGTAATGACTTCTTTTCCTCAACTATCAAATGAGGATATCGATAATATTTTAGCTTATACCGATCAACCAAAACCAGAACCAAAGCAAACAGAAGCCAGCTCAACAACTGTGACTGCTAATAATGATGCAGGAGTAACCAATACTATTATATTAGTAGCTTTAACAATGGTGTTTTTGTTATTGGTGGTTTTACTTTACTTAGTAAATAAAACACTTCGAAATATTGCAGTTGCAAATGGAGTGGATTATGAAGGAAAAGAAGAGGGAGTTTCGCTCTGTAAAGCCTTTGTTAAAAATCAATTTTTGTTATTGGTTTCTGCAATTGTTTTACTGTTGGTTTCTGCCTATTTAATGTTTGCCTATTTTATGCAAGTAGGTGTAGATCAAGGATATCAACCTGTTCAACCCATTCATTACTCGCATAAAATACATGCAGGAGATAATAAAATAGATTGTAATTATTGTCATTCATCCGCTCGAAGAAGTAAAACATCAGGTGTACCGTCATTAAATGTTTGTATGAATTGTCATAAAAATATTAGTGAAGTTGCCGAAGATACCGGCAATGAAGAATATTCAAAAGAATTTTATGATGCTGAAATAGCCAAACTATACGATGCTGTTGGTTGGGATGCAGAAAACATGCAATATACCGGAGAAACCAAGCCGGTTAAATGGATTAGAATTCATAACCTGCCCGATTTTGTTTACTTTAATCATTCGCAACACGTCACAGTTGCTGGAATTGAGTGCCAAAAATGTCACGGACAGGTAGAAGAAATGGAAATTATGGAACAATTTGCACCACTAACCATGGGATGGTGTATAAACTGTCATAAAGAGACCAACATTAAGTTAAAAGACAATAAATATTACGAAAAAATTCACAAAGAACTCTCTAAAAAATACGGTATCGAAAAATTAACCGCTGCCGAAATGGGAGGGCTAGAGTGTGGAAAATGTCATTATTAATAATGATAAAACAGAAAATAAGTACTAACATTAATTACTAAAACCAAAGCTTTAAAAAGCAGGTTTTTAAATAAACAATATGGCATCAAACAAGAAATACTGGAAAAGTGTTGAAGAGCTAAAAAAAGACAGCTCAATTGTGAAGACGCTACGACAAAAAGAATTTGTTGAAGAAATACCTGTTGATGAATTTTTAGGCGATAAAAAAACGCTGGAAACTTCTTCAACAACCCGTCGAGATTTCTTAAAATATGTAGGATTTACTACAGCCGCCGCTTCATTAGCCGCCTGCGAAGGACCTGTGATGAAAACCATTCCTTATGTAGTAGCTCCAGATGAAATCATTCCCGGCGAAGCTAATTACTACGCTTCAACAATGGCTGATGGATTTGATTTTGCTAATATCTTAGTCAAAACCAGAGAAGGACGACCTATTAAAATAGAACGCAATATACTTTCTAAAAACGGAGGTAAAGCCAATGCCAGAGTATATGCGTCGGTACTGTCTTTATACGATAGTAAAAGACTACAAAACCCCGTTATTAACGGCGAAGAAGTCTCTTGGAACGAATTTGATTCGAAAATAAGCAAAGAACTAGAAGCCCTTTCCGATAAAAATATTGTATTGCTTACGCAAACATTTGCAAGTCCTTCTACTGAAAAATTAATAAAAGAATTTACCGTAAAGTATCCTAATATTAAACACGTAGTTTACGATACGATTTCTTGTTCCGATGCATTAGATGCATTCCAAAATAAATTTGGAACAAGAGCATTACCCAATTACGATTTTTCTAAAGCCGAAGTAATTGTTTCGGTTGGTGCAGATTTGCTAGGAGATTGGCAAGGTGGAGGACATGACGTTAGCTATGCGAAAGGAAGAGTTCCTAAAAACGGAAAAATGTCTCACCACGTACAGTTTGAAGCAAATATGACACTTTCCGGGGCAAATGCAGATATTCGTGTTCCTGCAACGCCTTCGCAGCAAATGAAGATATTAAATGCTTTAACGGGCGGAAGTACTTCGGGATTACCTTCAAATATAGCCGAAGCTGTTGCAAAAGCTAAATCAAAATTACAAAAAGCTGGCTCAAAAGGAGTTATTATCACCGGATTGCCGGACATTAACGCACAAATGAAAGCACTGGAATACAATAGTGCAACTGTCGTAATAGATGCCAAGAAACCCAGATTTGTAAGAAAAGGAAGCAATGCACAAGTAAATCAAACTGTAAAAGATATTATTTCGGGTAACGTCAATGGGTTAATTACCGTAGGAGTAGATCCCGTTTATTCTCTGCCAAACGCTGAAGCCTTTGCCGAAGCCTACAAAAAATTAGATTTCACTCTGGCATTTTCCATGAAAATGGACGCAACCGCTTCTTTAGCAAAATATGTAGCGGCGACTCCTCATTACTTAGAGTCTTGGGGTGATGCACAACTTGTAAAAGGTGAGTTTAGTTTAACACAACCTACAATTAACCCGCTATTTAATACACGTCAGTTTCAGGACAGTTTATTAAAATGGTTGGGAAGCGATCAAAAATATTACGATTATATAAAAGAAAATTGGTCAAGCAACATACTTGCCGGAAGTTCATGGAACCAAGCGCTACACGATGGAGTTATTGAAAGTAGTGTAGCGATAGAAACCGAAATGGTGCCTGCAGAAGGAGAAGCTACACTCGAAAATACAACTACTCACGGTGCTTTTGCTTTTAATTCTACTGAAGGAGGATATGAACTTACACTTTACACTAAAACTTCTTTAGGAGATGGTCAACAAGCCAATAATCCTTGGCTTCAAGAAATGCCCGATCCTATTACACGAACTTCTTGGGATAATTACTTAACCATGAGTGCGGTTGATGCCGAAGAACTTGGCGTTAGAAACTGGCATACATCAAATGGCGCATTAAACGGAAGTTATGTAACAATCGCTATGGGCGATGTTGTTTTAGAAAATGTTCCGGTAATAATTCAACCCGGACAAGCTAAAGGCTCAGTAGGATTAGCATTAGGTTATGGGAAAATTGCTGCCATACAGGAAGAAATGCAAACCGGAGTAAATGCTTATCCTTTATATCAAAATTTCTCAACATTACAAAACGTACAAATTAAAAAAACTTCCGGAGAACACCATTTTGCAAGCGTTCAAATGCAAAATACTATGGTAGGAAGAAGCCATGATATTATAAAAGAAACAACATTAGAGATATTTAACACCAAAGATGTTCATCATTGGAATCCGGTACCCGAAGTAGCAAAAGGGATGGAAGAAGTGTCTATCCGTTCGGAAGATGCAGATTTATGGGCATCTTTTGATGATAGTGTTGGGCATCATTTTAACTTGTCGATAGATCTTAATGCTTGTACCGGTTGTGGTGCTTGTGTAATTGCTTGTCATGCCGAAAACAATGTTCCTGTGGTAGGAAAAAGAGAGGTAAGAAAGTTTAGAGATATGCACTGGCTAAGAATAGATAGATATTATTCTTCTGCCGAAACTTTCGAACAAGAAATAAAAGACCTAAAAGAACTTCCTGCTTTCGAAACCTACGAAAAAGTAGAGATCGCTTACCAAGAAAACCCCGAAGTAGCTTTTCAGCCGGTAATGTGTCAACACTGTAACCACGCACCTTGTGAGACGGTTTGTCCGGTTGCAGCAACATCTCACGGAAGACAAGGGCAAAACCACATGGCATATAACCGCTGTGTAGGTACACGTTACTGTGCAAATAACTGTCCCTATAAAGTTCGTAGATTTAACTGGTTCTTGTATTCTGAAAATGACGAATTTGATTTTAACATGAATAATGATTTAGGAAAAATGGTGTTAAACCCCGATGTGGTTGTGCGCTCAAGAGGAGTTATGGAAAAATGCTCGATGTGTATTCAAATGACTCAAAAAACTATTTTAGATGCAAAGAGAGAAGGGCGTGCGGTTAAAGCAAATGAATTTCAAACCGCTTGTTCTGCAGCTTGTGATAAAGGAGCAATGGTATTTGGTGATGTAAATAATCACAGCAGTGAAGTAGCCAAGTTAAAACAAGATAAAAGAATGTATTACATGTTAGAAGAAGTTGGTACAAAACCCAATGTTTTCTATCACGTAAAAGTTAAAAATATAGAAGAAGTTTAAATTAAGAATTAGCAAATTTTAGATATGGCGTCGCATTACGAAGCACCTATTAGAACACCTTTAATCACCGGAGATAAAACCTATCACGACATTAGTGTAGATGTTGCAGCTCCCATTGAAGGAAAAGCCAATAAATCTTGGTGGATAGTATTTACTATTTCGTTAGTCGCTTTTTTATGGGGACTGGGATGTATAATTTATACCATTTCTACCGGAATAGGAGTTTGGGGTTTAAACAAGACCATAAATTGGGCTTGGGATATTACAAACTTTGTTTGGTGGGTAGGTATCGGACACGCAGGAACACTTATTTCTGCAGTACTTTTACTATTTAGACAAAAATGGAGAATGGGTATTAACCGTTCGGCGGAGGCAATGACTATCTTTGCTGTTATTCAAGCAGGATTATTCCCAATTATACATATGGGTCGCCCTTGGTTGGCTTATTGGGTATTGCCTATTCCTAATCAATTTGGTTCGCTTTGGGTAAACTTTAACTCGCCATTACTTTGGGACGTATTTGCAATATCAACCTATTTATCTGTTTCGTTGGTCTTCTGGTGGACTGGTTTACTTCCCGATTTTGCAATGATTCGAGATAGAGCCAAGACACCATTTACTAAAAAAATATATGGTATATTATCTTTTGGTTGGAGTGGAAGAGCAAAAGATTGGCAGCGGTTTGAAGAAGTTTCATTAGTACTTGCCGGATTAGCGACACCTTTGGTGCTTTCGGTTCATACTATTGTATCGTTTGACTTTGCCACATCGGTAGTTCCCGGTTGGCACAGTACGATTTACCCTCCTTATTTTGTTGCCGGAGCTATCTTTTCCGGATTTGCAATGGTACAAACGCTCTTAATAACGATGCGTAAGGTATCTAATTTAGAAAATTATATTACCATCCTTCATATCGAAAATATGAATTTGGTGATTTTGCTTACAGGAGGAATCGTTACAGTCGCTTACTTAACCGAATATTTTATAGGATGGTATTCCGGTATTCCTTATGAAAATTATACCTACCTTTCTTTTGGTGCAGCAACCGGTCCCTATTGGTGGGCGTTTTGGGCATTGATTATCTGTAACCTAATTGTGCCGTTAACTCTTTGGGTTAGAAAATGGAGAAGAAATATAATTTGGACATTTATTGTATCTATTATTATAAATATAGGAATGTGGTTTGAACGTTTTGATATTATTGTTATAGACCTTTCGAAAGATAGACTTCCTTCTTCTTGGTCAATGTTTTCTCCAACCTTTGTAGATATAGGTATTTTTATGGGAACCATAGGTTTCTTCTTTGTACTTTTCTTGTTATATGCAAGAACATTTCCGGTTATTGCACAAGCAGAAGTAAAATCTATTTTAAAATCTTCCGGAGATAATTACAAACGATTACGTGCCGAAAAAGGAGATGATACACCACATTACACAGAGGTTTCCGCAAAGGCTTCCGTAAAAAAAGAAACTGTAAAAACTGAAAAATTGGCTTCTGAAGAACTTTCAGAAAATGATAAAAAAGATAATATTAATAATTTATTAGACTCATTAGGAGCCTTTGATCCGGAAACGCAAACAGCCGATGATTTAAAGAAAATTAGCGGAGTTGGACCCGTGATGGAACAAAAATTACACGCCTTGGGTATTTATACCTTCGAGCAAGTTAGTAAAATGACAGATAAAGAGTATGACTTGTTAGATACGATAATTAACGAATTTCCCGGAAGAGCAAAACGAGACGACTGGGCGGGACAAGCATCAAAACTTAAAAACAGTTAAGAGTTATGGCATCAAAAGTTATTCACGCAATATATAACGACGACGATATACTGTTAAACGCCGTAAAAAAGGTTCGCGGTGAACATTATCACATAGAGGAAGTATATACACCCTTTCCTGTTCATGGGCTAGAAAAAGCAATGGGCTTGGCTAACACCCGTATTGCTATAACCTCGTTTATATATGGTTTGGTCGGTTTTGGCTTGGCAGTTTGGATGCTGAATTATATCATGATTTTTGACTGGCCACAAAATATAGGTGGAAAACCCAGCTTTAGTTTTTTTGAAAATATGCCGGCATTTGTCCCTGTATTGTTTGAAATGACCGTTTTTTTTGCAGCTCACTTAATGGTAATTACCTTTTACATGCGCAGTAGAATATGGCCATTTAAAAAAGCAGAAAATCCTGACCCAAGAACTACCGACGACCATTTTTTAATGGAAGTAGACGGAGGGTCTAATGCAGATGAAGTAGCTCAATTTTTAGCTAAAACAGGAGCCGTTGAAATTAATATAATCGATAAAGACGAAGAACATTAAATATGAAAAAAATAATACACATAACAGTTCTACTGGTTGCTTCGTTAACCTTGGTTTCGTGTTTTCAAAAAGACAAGCCTAACTACCAGTATTTCCCACAAATGTATATTTCACCAAGTTATGAAACTTATGGCGAATACGAATTATTTCCAAATCAAATGGAAGCAATGACACCACCAGAGAACACTATTCCTAGAGGTTGGAAACCATTTGACTATAAAAACACATTTGAAGACAGAGCCAGAGCAAAAGATGAATTAAAAAATCCGCTTTCTATTTCGAGTAAGAATTTAGATAATGGAAAAAAAATGTATGATTTATATTGTGCGGTTTGTCATGGAGCAAAAGGAGACGGACAAGGCATCTTGGTAAAAAGAGAAAAATTTCTTGGAGTTCCAAGCTATGCCGATAGAGATATTACAGAAGGAAGTACTTATTATACTATTATGTACGGGCTGAATACAATGGGTTCTCACGCATCACAGACAAACGAAAAAGAACGATGGCAGATAACCATGTATGTTCAAAAATTAAGAGCAAATTTGAAAGGCGAAGAATTTCCGCCAAAAACAACTTCTGAAGAAGAAGTTACTAATGCCGAAAACAACCCAGTTGTAGAGGCTAATAACCAACATTAAAATTAAAACTAAGACAATAGCTAAAGATATGTACACGCTACCCGGTAAATTAAAACTACTTGCAATTGTTTTTATGGTCATAGGTGCCATAGGCATTGCGTCAGGATTTTTAAATACACCTTCTAACACCGAAGAAGTTAAAGAATTACTGGCAAGCCATAGCGAGAATGGTCATGGTAATGCTACGGCTGTTCATGAAAAAATCAAAGAATCTCACAACCAAGTTGGTATAGAAGAATCTCATGAAAATGAGCATTTAGAACATGCATTGCATGCATATCAAAACAGACCATGGTCTGCATTTTATGTCGCAGCGTTTTTCTTCTTTATGCTTTCATTGGGTACATTGGTTTTTTATGCCATTCAATACGCAGCCCAAGCAGGATGGTCTCCTGTTCTCTTTAGAGTGATGGAAGGAATATCGGCATATTTACCCATTGGCTCTATTATTATATTCGCATTTCTAATTGCTTCGGCAATGGGACTAAATCATCTGTTTCACTGGATGGACCCCGATTTGGTAAACCCCGAAAGCGAACATTTTGACGAGATAATCTTCGGGAAAAGAGGTTGGCTAAACACCCCTTTCTTCTTAATTAGAATAGCAATTTACTTAGGCGTTTGGAATTTATTCGGTTACATTTTAAGAAAAAATTCTATCAAAGGAGATTCTTCAGATAATTTAACATGGTTTAAAAAGAATTTTAAAATGTCGGTAGGCTTCTTAGCTTTCTTTATCGTTACTGAAACCATTATGGCTTGGGATTGGTTTATGAGTTTAGATCCACACTGGTACAGTACTCTTTACGGGTGGTATGTTTTTGCTACCATGATTGTTTCTGCAATTACTGTAATTGCGCTTGTAACCATAACATTAAAAGCACAAGGATTCCTCGAATTTGTAAACGACAGTCATATTCATGATTTGGCAAAATACATGTTTGGATTTAGTATTTTCTGGACTTATTTATGGTTTGCGCAATTTATGTTAATATGGTATGCAGATATTCCGGAAGAAGCTACCTATTTTGTTACCCGCATCGATGATTATAAATTACTTTTCTTTGGTATGTTGGTAACTAATTTTGTGTTCCCTTTCCTTGTACTTATGAATAGTGACTTTAAACGTGTAAACTGGTTTGTTGTATTAGCAGGAATAGTTATTCTTATTGGACATTATATAGATGTTTATTTGCTAGTTATGCCCACAACTGTTGGTGAACATTGGCACATAGGGATACCAGAATTAGGAGCCGTATTATTTTTCTTAGGATTGTTTATTTTTGTAATATTTAATGCATTAACAAAAGCACCCTTGCTTCAAAAAAACAATCCGTTTATTAGAGAAAGTAAACATTATCACTATTAATATAAAACATTGAATTTATAACGATGACCGCATTTTTAATAATATTAGTAATCATCCTTTTTGGAGTTGCCGTTTGGCAAATAGGAAAGATTTATCAGCTTTCTAAACCTATCAGTAATCAAAACTCGCAAATAGCAAACGACCAAGATAATAATAAACAAGGTTATTTAATGTTAGGATTATTAGCTTTTATTTATATCCTTTTAGCTCTTTGTTTTTGGCTTTGGGGAGATGTTTTGCTTCCTGTTGCCGCTTCCGAACACGGGTTACAGGTAGATAACTTGATGCTAATTTCTATGGTATTAATTTTTATTGTAGGAATTTTAACACAATGGTTATTGTTATATTTCTCATTTAAGTATCGTGGAGAAAAAGGGAAAAAAGCATTATTCTATGCCGATAATGATAAATTAGAATTTATCTGGACGATTATTCCTGTAATTGTTTTAGCAGGATTAATTATTTACGGATTGTTTACTTGGTCTGATATTATGAATGTAGATCCGGATGAAGATCCTATAGTTGTAGAATTATATGCAAAACAATTTTCTTGGACTGCTAGGTATGCGGGAGTAGATAATGCACTTGGAAAAGCAAACGTTCGATTAATTGAAGGTGCGAACCAACTAGGTGTGGATGAGTCTGACCCTTACGCACAAGATGATATTATTGTAAATGAATTGCACCTTCCGGTTGGGCAAAAAGTATTATTCAAAATTCGCTCACAAGATGTTTTACACTCGGCTTATATGCCACATTTTAGAGCTCAAATGAACTGCGTACCGGGTATGGTTACACAATTTGCCTTTACGCCCAATATGACAACTCAAGATATGCGTCAAGAAAAAGAGATAAAAGAAAAAGTAAAACATATTAATGAATTAAGAGCCTTAAAAAGTAAAGATTTAGTGGCAAAAGGAGAAGAACCTCTCGAACCATATGAATTTGACTACTTACTTTTATGTAATAAAATTTGTGGAAGCAGTCACTACAATATGCAAATGAAAATAGTAGTAGAATCTGAAGAAGATTTTAACGCTTGGATCGCCCAACAACCTACTTTTTCTAAAATGATAAAACAATAATTTAATTTAGATTTTATAAGATATGTCAGCAACCGCACAGCCTTTAGCAATAGATCATCAAGGAGATCATAGACATCATCATAAAGAAACATTTGTAACTAAATACATATTTAGTCAAGACCATAAAATGATTTCTAAACAGTACCTTATTACAGGTTTGTTTATGGGTTTTATAGGTATTGCAATGTCTCTGCTATTTAGATTACAACTTGCTTGGCCCGATCATCATTTTACAATATATGAAATTCTTTTAGGAAAATGGGGGCAAGACGGCGTTATGGATCCCAACGTTTATCTTGCTCTGGTTACTATCCACGGAACCATTATGGTGTTTTTTGTACTTACAGCCGGATTAAGTGGTACGTTTAGTAACTTGCTTATTCCTTTGCAAATCGGAGCAAGAGATATGGCTTCCGGGTTTTTAAATATGCTTTCCTATTGGATATTTTTTCTCTCTAGTGTTGTTATGGTTATTTCACTTTTTGTTGAAGCAGGACCCGCCAACGCCGGATGGACGATTTATCCACCACTTAGCGCATTACCGCAATCCATCACAGGATCTGGAGCGGGAATGACACTATGGTTAGTATCGATGGCATTATTTATTGCATCTTCTTTACTTGGCTCGCTTAATTATATTGTAACCGTACTTAATTTACGTACTAAAGGAATGTCTATGACGCGTCTTCCTTTAACCATATGGTCATTTTTTCTTACAGCCATCATCGGAGTTGTTTCTTTCCCTGTTTTACTATCTGCTGCTTTAATGCTTATTATGGACAGAAGTTTCGGAACATCCTTCTTCCTTTCAGATATCTATATCGCAGGAGAAGTGCTACATAATCAAGGAGGTTCGCCCATTTTGTTTGAACATCTCTTTTGGTTTCTGGGACACCCCGAAGTTTACATTGTTATACTTCCCGCAATGGGACTTGTTTCTGAAATTATGGCAACAAATGCTCGTAAACCTATCTTTGGTTATCGAGCCATGATTACCTCTATGTTGGCAATTGCATTCTTATCTACCATTGTTTGGGGACACCATATGTTTGTTTCAGGAATGAATCCGTTTTTAGGATCGGTATTTACTTTTACCACATTACTTATTGCAATACCATCTGCCGTAAAAGCATTTAACTGGATTACAACACTCTGGAAAGGAAATCTACAAATGAATCCCGCAATGCTATTCTCCATAGGATTTGTTTCTACCTTTATTTCCGGTGGTTTAACAGGAATTATTTTAGGAGACAGCGCATTAGATATTAATGTACACGACACTTATTTTGTAGTAGCTCACTTCCATCTGGTAATGGGAATTTCTGCACTATTTGGGTTATTTGCCGGTATTTATCACTGGTTCCCGAAAATGTTTCAAGGGCGAATGTTAAATAAAAATCTCGGATTTATTCATTTTTGGATAACCATTATCGGAGCATACGGTGTCTTTTTCCCCATGCACTTTATAGGTATGGCCGGACTTCCAAGAAGATATTATACAAACACCAACTTCCCGTACTTTGATGACTTAACAGATATTAA
Organism: Flavobacteriaceae bacterium; assembly: GCA_015490835.1. Taxonomy (GTDB): domain Bacteria; phylum Bacteroidota; class Bacteroidia; order Flavobacteriales; family Flavobacteriaceae; genus Marifrigoribacter. Next base: position 14,712 of record WFXA01000178.1, read on the forward strand.
TGTAGTTATAACCATATTTGCTTTTATTGCTTCTATAGGTCAATTATTTTTCTTATATAATTTTTTCCGCTCTATCTTCTATGGAAAGAAAGGTCCCAAAAATCCTTGGAAATCCAATACTCTTGAGTGGACAGCAGAAGTTAAACACATTCATGGTAATTGGGACGGTCCCATTCCGCATGTTTATAGAGGATCTTACGACTACAGTAAACTTAATAAAGATGAAAGTGATTATGTAATACCAGGGCAAGACTATGTTCCTCAAAATATTCCTATTCAAGAAAACGAAGAAGAAACAGAGCATTAGAAACAACCTGCATTTAAAAATTTTAAAACAAATAAGCCTTTTCTTTATGAAGAGGCTTTTTTCATTATATTTGAATACAGTTTCTGAAAAACAAAAAAACGGTTTTTTAATTCAGAATTTTCAGCTTATACCTATGAACGAAAACCTCAATCCATCTCAAGATAATTTCTCTTCTGAAGAATTAGATATCGAACGTAAATTACGACCCCTTTCTTTTGATGATTTTGCAGGACAGGAACAAATTTTGGAAAACCTAATGATTTTTGTTCAAGCTGCAAATCTTAGAAATGAGGCTCTAGACCATACCCTTTTTCACGGACCTCCCGGATTAGGGAAAACAACCTTAGCGCATATTTTGGCCAATGAACTTAATGCCGGAATAAAAGTTACTTCGGGACCCGTTTTAGACAAACCCGGAGATTTAGCAGGCTTACTCACAAACCTCGAAGAAAGAGATGTTTTGTTTATAGATGAAATACATCGATTGAGTCCCATTGTTGAAGAATACTTGTACTCGGCTATGGAAGATTACAAAATCGACATTATGATAGAAACCGGACCCAATGCTCGAACGGTACAAATAAATCTTAATCCGTTTACATTAATAGGCGCAACAACACGCTCCGGATTACTCACCGCACCTATGCGAGCACGATTCGGAATTTCCTCCAGATTAGAATATTATAAAACCGAATTGCTAACAACCATTATCGAACGAAGTGCTTCTATTTTAAAAGTACCCATCTCATTAGAAGCAGCCATCGAAATTGCAGGACGTAGCAGAGGAACACCCAGAATAGCCAATGCACTTTTACGAAGAGTACGCGATTTTGCACAAATAAAAAGCGATGGAAAAATTGATATTAAAATAGCAAAGTTTGCCTTAAAAGCACTAAATGTAGATGCACACGGTCTTGACGAGATGGACAATAAAATACTCATCACCATTATTGATAAGTTTAAAGGAGGTCCGGTAGGCATAACCACATTGGCAACAGCCGTTAGCGAAAGCGCAGAAACCATCGAAGAAGTGTACGAACCGTTTCTTATTCAACAAGGATTTATAATGCGAACACCACGAGGAAGAGAAGTTACACAAGCTGCCTACGAACATGTAGGTAGAATAAAAGGACCCACTCAAAGAGGGTTGTTTTAAAAGTGTTATATGAATAACAAAAAGGCTTATAGCAAACTAATAAAATCCCATGCCAAACGCTTGGGATTTTTGTCTTGTGGTATTAGTAAAGCCGCTTTTCTGGAAGAAGAAGCACCCAAACTCGAAAAATGGCTTTCTCAAAACATGCATGGCGAAATGCACTATATGGAAAACCATTTCGATAAACGCTTAAACCCTACTTTGCTAGTTGAAGGTGCCAAAAGTGTGGTATCGCTACTCTATAATTATTTTCCGGAAAAACAACAACGAACCCATACCTATAAAATTTCAAAATACGCCTACGGAAAAGATTATCACTATGTGATAAAAGATAAATTAAAAGAGTTAATGGCTCTCCTTCAAGAAGAAATAGGCGAAATAAACGGGCGTGCCTTTGTAGATTCTGCCCCTGTACTCGAACAAGCTTGGGCAGCAAAAAGCGGACTGGGTTGGATAGGAAAAAACACCAACTTAATAACAAAAAAAACCGGTTCGTTTTATTTTATTGCCGAACTCATAATCGATTTAGAACTGGATTACGACACACCGGTCACAGATCACTGCGGAAGCTGTACGGCGTGTATTGATGCTTGCCCAACCCAAGCCATTGTAGAGCCTTACATGGTAGACGGAAGCAAGTGTATTTCGTATTTTACAATTGAACTAAAAAATGAAATACCGCTAGAGATGAATGGAAAATTTGATGACTGGATGTTTGGCTGCGATATTTGCCAAGACGTTTGCCCCTGGAACCGGTTTAGCAAACCACATAACCAACCTTTGTTTTCTCCAAATGAACAACTATTAAATTATTCAAAAAAAGATTGGGAAGAAATCACCTGCGAAGTGTTTAACGAAGTCTTTAGAAAAAGCCCGGTAAAACGAACCAAATTTGAAGGTTTAAAACGGAATATCGAATTTTTGAATAAAGAAAAACCTTACAAAAAGTAAGGGAAAACCATACAATTAGCTGTAAAATAAAACTTTAACACAAAAAATTTGTGAAGTCTC
>WFXA01000179.1 GCA_015490835.1 Flavobacteriaceae bacterium
TGAACAGTTAAAACTAGACCCGAATAAAACACCTTGCATACTTTTAGGCGAACTATCTGAAAAAGACGAATTATACAATATAACATATACCTATATAAAAAATATTTCGTTTTATAAATCTATTATTAAAAACGAGTTACTTTCCGATAATTCATTACCACACCAACATTTGGTGTTAAAAAATAGTTATTAATGCGAATTATTTCAGGAAAATATAAAGGAAAACGTCTTCAAGCACCCAAAAAACTTCCGGTTCGTCCCACTACCGATTTTGCAAAAGAGGCACTTTTTAACATTCTAAATAATCAAATTCATTTTCAAGAAATTACACTTTTAGATCTTTTTTCCGGAACCGGGAATATAAGTTACGAGTTTGCTTCTAGAGGAACCCAAAATATCATCGCTGTAGATAGCTTTTTTGGATGTGTACAATACATTCAGAAAATTTCGGATGAATTAGCATTTAACATTCAGCCTATTAAATCTGATGTTTTCAAATTTATAGAGCGTACAAACTTTACGTTTGATGTTGTTTTTGCAGATCCTCCTTACGATTTTTCAGAAGAAAAATTTCATCAAGTAGTAACTTCCGTTTTTAAAAATTCTTTATTAAAACAAGAAGGTATGGTAATTATAGAACACTCAAAACACACCGATTTATCTAAAAATCCAAATTTTGATAATGCCAGACGATACGGAGGCTCCGTTTTTAGTTTTTTTAAATAAAAACAAAACAGTTTTACTAGATTTTTGAACATCAAAGTACAAGAAACAATATTTTATTTATCCCGCTTAATTACCTACTTTTGCGCAAATTTTTTATAAAACACAAGCTATGCTTTCAGTTTCAAACTTATCGGTGCAATTTGGTAAACGAGTTTTATTTGACGAGGTAAACACAAAATTTGTACAAGGCAATTGTTACGGTATTATAGGTGCCAACGGATCCGGGAAATCCACTTTTCTAAAAATAATTTCGGGTAAAAAAGAGCCTACTTCCGGTCATGTACATCTAGAGCAAGGTAAACGACTCTCTGTGTTAGAACAAAACCATAACGCATTTGACGAATTTACAGTGTTAGATACCGTTATGCGTGGTAACAAAGAGTTATATGATATTAAAACTGAAATTGATAAACTTTACGAAGACTATTCAGACGAAAATGCTGAGCGTATTGGAGAACTTCAAGTTCGTTTTGAAGAAATGAATGGTTGGAATGCAGAAAGCGAAGCTGCCGCTCTTCTATCTAATCTCGGTATTAAAGAAGATTTACACTATACTAAGATGGTTGATTTAGACGGAAAACAAAAAGTACGAGTTTTATTAGCTCAAGCACTTTTTGGAAATCCGGACGTACTTATTATGGATGAGCCTACCAATGATTTAGATTACGAAACCATTACTTGGTTAGAAAATTTCTTGGCAAATTATGATAATTGTGTTATTGTTGTTTCGCACGACAGACACTTTTTAGACGCAGTTTGTACACACATTAGCGATATCGATTTTGGAAAAATAACCCATTACAGCGGCAATTATACATTTTGGTACGAAAGTAGTCAGTTAGCAGCCAGACAACGTGCACAACAAAACAAAAAAGCAGAAGAAAAGAAAAAAGAACTCGAAGAGTTTATTGCCAGATTTAGTGCAAATGTTGCAAAATCAAAACAAGCTACTTCGCGTAAAAAAATGATCGACAAGCTTAATATAGAACAAATAAAACCGTCCAGCAGAAGATATCCGGCTATTATTTTTGACAGAGAACGAGAGGCAGGTGATCAAATACTACACGTCGAAAATCTTTCTGCTTCTATTGAAGGTGAAACCTTGTTTAAAAATGTAGACATTAACTTAGCAAAAGGAGACAAAGTAATCTTATTTTCAAGAGATTCAAGAGCAACTACAGCTTTTTATGAAATTGTTAACGGCAACCAAAAACCTGATACCGGTAACTATAATTGGGGTGTAACAACAAACCAAAGTTACTTGCCCTTAGATAACAGTAGTTTTTTTAATACCGAATTAAATCTTGTAGATTGGCTTCGCCAATGGGCTAAAACCGAAGAAGAAAGAGAAGAAGTTTATATAAGAGGATTTTTAGGAAAAATGTTGTTTAGCGGCGAAGAAGCCTTAAAAAAATGCAGTGTGTTATCGGGAGGTGAAAAAGTACGTTGTATGCTTAGCCGAATGATGATGATACGAGCCAATGTACTCATGATAGATGAGCCAACTAATCACTTAGATTTAGAGTCGATTACAGCTTTTAACAACTCGTTGAAAAATTTTAAGGGAACTGTTTTATTAACTACGCACGATCACGAATTTGCCCAAACCGTTGGTAACCGAATTATCGAACTTACTCCAAATGGTGTAATAGATCGATATAGCACCTTTGATGAGTATATGAATGATGCAAAAATTAAAGAGCTAAGAAATAAAATGTATCAGGTTTAGACTTTACCTATTGTTAGGTAAATCTAGTTTATTTTTATTTTTTTCTAAAAAAGTGATATAATCGTCATGTGCTTTTCTTGTTTTTTTGTCTAATTTTCCTGTAATTTCCAGATCATAGCCCAATTGCATTAATTTTTTTTGGTACGCAATAAACTTGGCTTTCCTTTCCTTACTTTTTATATCATCACTTTTTGTTGAATCATCTGATTGATTACCATCTAACGGAATCCACTGTATTTTTTTATCATATTTAAAAACAAGACAATATATTGGACTTTCTTTAACATTATCTAAAGAAAGAACATCTTTTTTTTTGCGCACAACCTGTTAAAAACAAAATGACTATTAAAACAGAAACAACAATATTTCTTTTCATTTACTTAGAACGTTTTATCAAAATTAATAATTTTCTAAAAGGTTTTTTACCCAATTTAAAACTTTTTGCTTTTGTGCTTCTGAAAGGCTGGCATTTCTATGAATAAGTGTATAAGAAAATAACGGCATCTCATCATCTTTAATTTGTGAAGCAATAGATTTTAATTTACTCTTTTGTCTTCTTTTTGAATAGTTGCCAAACTCATTAAAGTTAAGTTCCTCCTTGCCTTCGGCTATATGATTTGCCATAAACCAACTTCCGGGTTGTATTTTACTATACCAAGGGTATTTTGTATTATTACTGTGGCAATCGTAACACGAGGTTGTAAAAATTGTTTGCACATCGGCAGGAACTTGTAATGCAGTACTAATATCTGACGGGGTAGCTTCTTCGCTACGATTGTATTCCACCGGAAAAAACTGAATGACTATCAACACTACAAACAAACCTAGTAGTATTTTTTTGACGTATTTTCTTATCATTACACTATTTAAAATATAATATAAAGACCTACAAGGTTATCAAAACCTTGCAGGTCAATTTTCAATATTAATTAATTTGTTTCTTTATACTTCCACAAGTTAACATTTTAGAACCAAAATAAGGATTTTTAATTTCCTTAACTTCACTTAACCATTTTCCGCCTTTGTTGTTGTTGTACATAGGACAAAATTGAAGATATAACGTTTTCTCGGTTCCTAATAAAGAAATGATGTCGTTTATATCTTCTGTTAGAACATCAAAATGTTCTCGTTGATGATCGATAGGACTTTTTACAATGTGTTCTGCTTGTTCCTGTGCATTTTCTAAAATATCCATATACTCGGTATGCTGTTCTTTAGAAAGTTTTGTCATATCAAAATCTGAAAAAGCTTTTAGCAAGTCTGTAGCTCCTGATGTAGCACCGGATTTATCGTCATTAACCAACGCATTTTTAATTTTTAGGTAAGCATCAATGATAGGAGTGGTTGCATCATTTTTTTGATTGGTTTCGGTTATTTCTCTTTTCTCACTCATCATACCATCCTCCTTCATATCACCGTGATCGTGATTGCCATGGTCATGACCACTCTCTTCTTTAACCATTTCTTTAGAGTGTGATGCTTCCGAAGTTGATTTTGTTTCATTTTTACAAGCTGTAAAAGTTATAGCTAACACAGCTAGTAGGTAAATTGATTTTTTCATTTTGTTTTTAGTTTTAATTATTAATTTATTGATTATTATTTTTTAGTGTGGCGGTTTTCTAATATTTCTTGATGAAGAATGGGTTTTTGTTATTTTCCATTTTCCGTCAATTTTTTTAAGATCGGTTGTTGCTACACCTTTCTTTTTTATAATTCTGGGTGCAATTCCTTTTTCTTTATTTTCTTTAATGTCAATGGTGTAAATATAGGTTTCGGTTACAAATGCAAAAGGCATTTCTACTTCTACATCTACCGTATAATCTGAAAAAATAAAGCTGTTAAAATGCTCTAACTCAGGTCCCAGATGATGGTCTAAGTAATTTGCATAAGTACCCTCAGACCCACCCGACTCAAAAACGGTGGCTTCTTTTGTAAAAAGCTCAAGAGTACCTTCTGTGGTAAGGTTTTGTATGGCATCTTTATAGCTTTTCATTACTTGTTTTACTTGCTCTTTTTCAGCATTAATATCGGTTTTAGTTTCTACGTTAGCATTTTTTAACGTTGCAACTTCTTCAATCTTTTCTTCTTGTTTATTATTGCAACTAGACAAAGCAATCATTGCTACAAAAAGGAATACTACTGATTTGATGTTCATATTTATTAATTTTATTAATTGTGTTTATAGTATATTAAAGATAATAGATATTTGTAATTAAGAGATTAAGATTTAATATATTTTTTAGTTTATTAATGCTTCTTTAACAGATTGTTGAATAAACTTGGTTATATCAGGATGAGGAAGTAATGTTTTACCGCTCCATTTATAATCTAAGCCTTCTAATCTTTTTACCAACCTATCTTCTACTCCACCTTGTGCCAATAACAACGGAATAACTATTACATCTCCGTCTTTACCGGACTGATAGACGAGTGACCTTAGATGCTCTTTAGCTTGTTCATAAATATCTTTATTGGCATCGTCGCGTACGGTAAGCCCGAATATTTGTTTAAAATTATTTCCTTTTTTACGTTGTAAAACTCTTATTTGGTCTGTAATTTCATCGATGGTTTTAACCCACAATCTATTATCATCTTCATCGTTAGGACCGTGAGCTACTATCAAAACTGTTTCTTGTAAAGGGTTTTTACTTAATTCTAAAATTCGCTCGTAAATTATATTTGCTACAACCGGATGACTATCTAATGGTTTTGTTAAATATATCTTAGCCGTAAACTGCAATTGTTTTAGCTCTTTTTTCTCTTTTTTATTATTATGATGATTGGAAACAGTCTTGTGTTCTGAAACCGGATGAACATCGTGGTTTGAGTGATTATCATTTTTCATATTATGTCCGTTTCCATGATGCATCATCATAGGCGGATCTGCCAATTTTTCTCTCAAACCCAGTAAATATTCGTTTTGACGAATAATAGGGCTATAAGAAGAAATAAAAAGCGGCACTACTACTATTTTTGTTGCTCCTTGTTTCTCTAGTTTATTAATCGCTTCTTGCATGGTAACCGGGTTTGCCATTCCGAAAGCTACTTCAACCAAGTATTCTTTTTCTAATTCTTTTGTTGCGTTTTTAACCGTATCATCCCAGCTACTGTGGTTACCTCCATGAGCCAAAATTAGAACTCCTGTTTTTCCAGAAAAAGAAAAGGTTGTAGAAGAAAAGGACAAGTTCGATACCAAAAAAGTTGTTAGAATGACAATAAATTTTATTTTTTTCATAGTTTCTGTTTTAATAAATTAACTTCGTAAATATAACTCATTATTTAGACTAAATAAAAACAATTTAAATCTTTTATACATAATTATCTTACACCAAAGAGATATTCCTTAATCGCAATGAATTAACAATTACCGATACCGAGCTAAAACTCATAGCAGCAGCTGCAATCATTGGCGATAATAACAAACCAAAAACAGGAAACAAAACTCCTGCTGCTATAGGAACGCCTAAAACATTGTATATAAAAGCAAAAAACAGATTTTGTTTTATGTTTTTCATTACTGCTTTTCCTAAATTAACAGCTTTTACGATGCCTAGTAAATCGCCTTTTACAAGCGTTACTTCACTGCTTTCAATGGCAACATCGGTTCCGGTTCCCATCGCAATACCAATATTGGATTGGGCTAGTGCCGGAGCATCGTTAATTCCGTCTCCTGCCATAGCCACAATTTTTCCTTCTGCTTGAAGCTTTTCTATGACTTTTAATTTGTCTTCGGGTAAACATTCGGCTTTAAAATCGCTTAAATGAAGTTGGTCTGCTACATATTTAGCTGTTAATTTGTTATCTCCGGTAAGCATAATTACCTCTACTCCCATTTGTTGTAACTTAGCAATAGCTTCTTTACTGGTTTCTTTAATGGCATCAAAAATGGTTACATAACCAACTACTTTATCATCAACAGAAATATAAGAAACCGTTTTGCCATGTTCTTGTTCTTCAATAACTTTGGTATCTAAGTTTATCGGAATATTTTCTGACGTTTGAAGCATTAACTTCTTGTTTCCAATAGCCACTTCTTTACCGTCGATAATTCCTGTAACTCCTTTTCCTCTTACGGCTTCAAAATTATCTGCATCGCTTAATGAAATGTTTAGCACTTCCGCTTTTTTTACAATAGCCTCTGCCAGCGGATGCTCGCTATATTTGTTTAATGATGCTATTAATCGTAATAAATTAATATCGTTTTCGCCTTTGGTATTAACTACTTTTTCAACCGATGGTTTTCCTTCGGTTATAGTTCCTGTTTTGTCGGTAATTAATACATCTACTTTATTTAAGTTTTCTAATGCTTCGGCATTTTTAATTAAAACACCGTTTTGTGCTCCCTTTCCTACTCCCACCATCACAGACATAGGTGTGGCAAGCCCCAATGCACAAGGGCAAGCAATTATCAATACTGCTATTGCGTTTACAAAAGCATATACCATAGCGGGTTCGGGACCAAAATATCGCCAAACGAAAAAGGTTATAACAGCTACCGCTATAACAATGGGTACAAAGTATTTTGATATTTTATCGGCTAATTTTTGAATGGGCGCTCTGCTTCGGCTCGCATTATTTACCATTTGAATGATTTGTGAAAGTAAGGTTTCTGAGCCTACTTTTTCGGCTACCATAATAAACGATTGAGTTCCGTTTATGGTTCCTGAGCTTACGGTATCGCCTACTTTTTTATCTACCGGAATGGGTTCGCCGGTAATCATACTCTCATCGATGCTACTATGCCCTTCTGATATTTTTCCGTCTACCGGAATTTTATCGCCGGGTTTTACACGTAATAAATCACCTTCTTTAATTTTATGAATAGAGATTACTTTATCGCCTTCGGGTGTGACTAAAGTAGCTTCGGTAGGTGCCAATTTTAAAAGTTCTTTTATGGCTCCGCTTGTTTTACTGTGGGCACGAGCTTCTAATAACTGTCCTAACAATACTAAGGTTAAAATAACGGTTGTAGCTTCAAAATATACAAATACGGTTCCGCTATCGGTTTTAAATTGGTCTGGAAATACATCGGGAAAAAGCATTGCTGCGATGCTAAAGAGCCAAGCTATTCCGGTTCCAATTCCGATAAGGGTAAACATATTAAAATTGAGCGTTTTTATTGAAGTCCAAGCTCGTTCAAAGAACATCCAGCAGGCATAAAATACAACCGGTAAAGACAATGCAAACTGTATCCAGTTCCAAGTATATTGATTAAAAATTTTCAATAAAGGATTGTCCGGAATGAGGTCTGCCATAGCAATTAAAAAGATAGGAATGGTAAAGGCTACGGCTATTTTAAACTTTTTAAGAAGTTTGTTATAGGCTTTTTCTTCTTCGCTTTCGGTAGGTTCTATAGGTACGAGATCCATTCCGCAAATAGGGCAACTTCCGGGTTCATCACGAATAATTTCAGGGTGCATTGGACAGGTGTATTGTACTTCGGTAATGGCTTTGGGTTGTTCTACTAAATCCATCCCACAGACCGGACAGCTACCTGCTTTGTCATAGGTTTTTTCTCCTTCGCAATGCATTGGGCAATAAAAAACGCCTGTTCCTATTTCAGACCTACTAGGTTTTTGAAACCTAGTAGGTCGGTCTGTAATCGTATAATGTAAACCTGCTTTAAGCAAAGTTTCTTGCAATTTTTCTAAGGGTATGTGTTTACTCATTTCTAAAGTTACTTCTCCTTTTTTAAGATCGGTATCTATTTTAGTAATGACTTTAAGGCTTCTTAGTGCACTTTCTACACTGGTTTTACAACCAACACACGTCATTCCGTTTACTGTATATGTATGTTTCATTTTTTTAAAATATTAATAGGTTTCTTTTACTTCGCCACAGGTGAGCATGGCTTGTCCGAAATAGGGATTACTTATTTTTTTATCATAACTTAACCAGTAGCCACCATTGTTATTGTTTGCCATTGGGCAAAACTCCAAGTAAACTGCTTTTCCGTTTGTGTCTATTCCAAATGTTTTTATGGCATTACGTAAGTTATCGCCTAACAATAGGAAAGCATCTCGTTGAATTCCTATTTCTTTGGTATTACTAATGATTTCTATTGCGTTTTGAATGGGTTTTAGATTGTTCATCCACTCGTTATGTGCATCACCTAATAACAATATCATATCTACTTTGGCAAGTGCTTCTTGAACTTTACCGGCTTGTTTTTGTGCTTCTAAGGGATTGTCGTTTACAAATGCATCTTTTAGAGCGATATAACTTGCAACAACATCTCCCAATTGTTTTTTAAACTTTGGGTCTATTTTACCTTTATCGATCATCACCATATTGCTCATGTCATTATCTTTCTTTGTTTCCGAGTTATCCGGTTTATCGCCTCCCATATCCATTCCTGCGTGTCCACCGGTGCTTACTTTTCCGCCTTCGGGATTCATCATAGAGTTAAGTCCTAACAGTTGTGCTGAAGCATCTATTCTAAAGACTCCGTTAGTGGCAACTACTTCACCTTCTTCCAATCCTTTTTCAACAGCATAAAACTCACCTAAATCGGGACCTAAGATAATTTCTCTATAAACAAATGATATGGTGTTTTCATGAGGCACTTTTACATATACAACGGCTCTTTTACCTGTCCATAAAACTGCCGATTTAGGAACAATTAATTGTTGTTTGTTTCCTTTTAATTTAGCCTTTAAAATTCCGGTAGCATACATTTCGGGAAGTAATTTTGTGCCCGGATTGGCAAGTTCTACACGTACTTTTGCAACTCTTGTATCGGGAGATACAAAAGGATCTACATAGGTAACTTTACCCGAAAAATCTTTTCCCGGTAATGCTTGAATAGTAAAATCTACTTTGTCACCAATTTTAATCCAAGGGATGTCTGCCTCGTAGGCTTCAAACATAACCCAAACGGTACTGAGGTTTGCTATATCAAATAAATTCATACCTTCCATAACATGGTCGCCAAGTTCGACATTTCGTTTTACAACATACCCGCTGTAATCTGAATAAATATCTACTTGTTCTTGTATGGTTCCGCGTTTTTCTATTGCATTTATTTGCTTATCTGAAAGTTTCCAAAGCTTTAATTTATTGCGAGTAGCTGTATAAAGTTGCGGAAAAACTTCTTTAGAACGAATGGCTTCAAAGAGTTCTTTTTGAGCTGAAATAAGTTCGGGCGAATAGATTCTAACCATACGTTGTCCTCTACTTACTTTTTCACCTGTAAAATTTATATATAATCGTTCGATACGCCCTGGAATATGAGAAACTTGCGAGTATAGTTTTCGTTCGTCCGGTTGTACTTTACCCAACAATCTAATTTCTTTTTCGGCTCCGGTTTTTGTTACTTTTGTAGTTTGAATATTTGCCAATTGAACTGCTTCTGGGGTCATTACAATTTCGTTTGAAGCAATGTTATCTTCGTTTGAAGTTTCTTCTAAGGGAATTAAATCCATACCACAAATAGGACAATTTCCGGGCTTGTCCATTTTAATTTGGGGGTGCATGGAGCAAGTCCAAATTGTTGCTTCTTCATCATTATCATGTTGCTCGGTAGTAGCTGTATTTTGGTTAGAATTGCTTCTGCCCGAAAATATATTTCCTATTAATATTCCTACAATTAATATTCCTAATCCGATTAAATAATTTTTATATTTTTTCATTTGTTTTGATTTTGTGAGTTTGTGAATTTATGAGTTGTTTGCCTATCGGTAGCTTATGAGTAAAAAACTGCTTTCTGCAAACTGCCTAGTGC
>WFXA01000180.1 GCA_015490835.1 Flavobacteriaceae bacterium
CGTATGCACTTCGTTAACCACTGTTTTTAAACGGGAAGGTTCATACAACAGGCAAGCCAGGAGACCTGCCAAAGTTTAAAACATAAAAAAGCCTTCGGGAATAAAGGTTTGTTGGCAATGAAATTTATATTTTTTCTTATATCGTTTTTTATTTTTGTTTGTGTTTCTAACGGATACGCACAATTAGATAGTATTCAGCATTTAGATGCGGTTGTATTATCTGATGCAAAATTGCAATCGTTTTCTAAGGGTTTTAAATTAATTAGAATAGCCGACTCTATTATAAAAAAAAACAGTACCTCTTTAACCGATTTATTACGGTTTAATACCTCTTTGTATTTAAAAGAACAAGGCTACGGAATGACTTCGTCTGTTTCGTTTAGAGGAACCAATGCTTCGCAAACAGCAGTAATTTGGAACGGAATTCCGGTAAATTCCATTTTAAACGGGCAAACCGATTTTAATACCATACAACCGCTTTCTTATAACCAAGTTATGGTTAGGTCGGGTGGAGGTAGTGTACAATACGGAAGTGGAGCCGTGGGAGGAAGTATTCATCTTGCTAATACCATCCGGTTTAAAAAATTACAAGAAACCGATTTGTTATTGGGTTACGGAAGTTTTCAATCTCCTAACGGGTATTTTAAAACTATCTTCGGGAGCAATAAAACCTATATAGATGCAGGTGTTGTTTTTGCGGCTTCGGAAAATGATTTTACCATCTTAAAAACCGGAAACAAAAATGAAAACGGAGCTTTTTCGAGAATAACGGGATTTTTAAATTCCGGATTAAAATGGAAGCAGAACGTAATTTCCTTCTTTTCTAACTATTATTACGGAAACCGGAATTTTTCTTCCACCTTAACTACCGTAAATAAAGATGGTTATAAAGATGTTACAACTCGTAATTTGGTACAATGGAAAAGAAAAACCGGAACAAAAGAAACGGTAATCAAAGCGGCACATCTTTTTGAACGATACCGTTACTATCCCGATAAGAATAAAGCACTTTATTTTGAAGGAAAAGCCAATACCTTATTTACCGAATATGGTTATAAGTTTATGCCTTTTAAAAACGGTACGATACAAACACTAGTTACATATACCTTTATTCACGGAAGCGGTAGCAACATTGGAGTAAATACCAGAAAAACATTGGCTCCGGTACTCTTACTAAGTCATCGTGTTTCTGAAAAATTAAGATACGGAGTGCAGTTTCGGAAGGAGTTTTTAAACAATTTTGATAATCCGCTTTTAATAGCTTTTGACGGAAATTATTATGTTTCGGAAAAACTATCTTTTCTTTTTAATGCATCAAAAAATTACAGAATACCTTCATTTAACGATTTATACTGGCAGGGCGGAGGCAATCCTAATTTGCAACCTGAAACATCGTGGCAAGGAGAAATAGGAAATAAAATACATTTCGGTAACGCGTCAGCTTCAGTAAGTGTTTTTTATATAAAATCTGAAAATTTAATTAAGTGGCAACCTCAAACCGAAGGTTTTTGGCGACCTGTAAATATTTCTGAAACTACCAATTACGGAGCAGAAGTTAATTTAGATTACACGAAAAAGTTTCCTGTTTCAAAGCTCAATGTTACGACAAATTATTCCTTCACAAAAGCAATAGACGCAGAAAAAAACAAACAACTCATTTACGTGCCTTTTCATAAAGCAACAGCAAACATTATCTATTCTTACAAAAAAATAAAAACATACTTGCAGTCTTTATACAACGGAAAGGTTTTTACCACAACCGATAATAGTAGTACCGTAGCTGATTATTTTGTTGTGAATACAGGAATTTCGTATTCAACAAAAAACAAAAATACCATAGGTTTTAGAGCAAACAACTTGTTAAATACTTATTATGAAAATGTTGCTTACCGACCTATGCCAAACCGAACTTTTCAAATATATTTAAACCTTAAAATTTAACACTATGAAATTACTTAAAAAAATTAGTTATTTATTATTACTATCGATTTTCTTTATTGCGTGCGAAAAAGACAATACGCCTCAAGAAGAAGAGCAACAACAACAAGAAGAAACACAGCCCAGAGGCGATTACGATTTAGGAATATTAATTACAAATGAAGGACCTTTTAATACCGGAAGCGGAACGGTAAGTTACGTGTCTGAAGATTTTCAGAATGTAGCTAATGCAATTTATAACACGGTAAACAATGAAGATTTGGGGAACATTGTACAGTCCATCGCTTTTAAAGACGATTTGGCTTATATTGTTGTTAACAATTCTAACCGAATTGTAGTGGTTAACCGCTATACCTTCGAAAAACAAGCAGTAATTGAAAGCGGACTTGTACAACCTCGAAATATGGCAATAGTAAACAATACCGGATATGTAACCAATTGGGGCGATCCGTTTGTTACAACAGATGATTTTGTTGCGGTGCTGGATCTTTCAACTAATGAAGTTACAAGTACAATTCCGGTAGATTTTGGACCGGAAGCCATATTGGAAAAAGGTCAAAACCTTTATGTTGCACATCAAGGTGGTTACGACTTTAACAACAAAATATCGGTAATAAATTCGGGAGATAATTCTGTTACAACCACTATTGATGTAGGATTTGTGCCAAATTCCATGTCGTTTTTTGGAGACGATTTATGGGTGCTTTGTGGCGGTAAACCCAATTATGCAGATGTAGAAACCGCCGGAAGCATTGTTAAAATTAACACAAGCAACAATACGGTTAGCCAAACAATAGATTTTCCCGAAGTAACCAATCATCCCAATCATTTAACTATGGAAAACTCCGATATTTATTATGTTTTGGGCTCCGATGTGTATAAAATGGATGTTGCAGCGGGTGTTTTACCAACAAATCCTATTATTAGTAATGTGTTTTTTTACAGCATGACTGTTCATAACGGAAAATTATACGGAACCGATGCAGGCGATTATCAAAGCGATGGATTTTTAAAAGTGTATGATTTAAGTACCAACCAAGAAATACAAAATATTACTGTGGGATTAATTCCGGGAGGTGTTTATTTTAATGACCCCGAATAATTTTAGGATAGATTTTAAAACAATGCCTCATAAGTAATTTATTTGCTTGTGAGGCATTGTTTTTAGTTAATTTTTAAAGAATTATTTTGCAAACATGAGGTTCTCTGTTTTGGGTGTAAACTTTGAATCATTTATGGTCTTCATTCCTTTAACTATTTTGTTTACCATAAATCTACCCGGAAACATTTCGTTTAATGCCGCTGCAAGTAACGGTTCGGTAACTTCTCCTAAGATTCCTAAATTAGTAAAATCTTCCGGTAATTCGATGGTAGGGGCTAAACCGTCAACATAATCGGTAACGCCGTTAGCATTTGCAGATTTATAAATTAACGGTAACATTGCGTAGGTGTGTGTGGGTTCTGCATTTGCCAAGCTAAAATCATCTGCATCAAAGAGTATTGTTGAGGCTTGAAATTTACCTGTAGTATTTGTGCCAATTTGCGTAACAGTAATATAAGGTTTTAAACCATTAATGAGTAGTTCGCTGGCAGAGGCGGTTTTGTAGGTAGTTAAAACATAAACTTGATTTAAAAAAAGACTATTGGTTGCAGCTCCTCCGGTAATGATATTGTCAAATGTTCCGTCTTGGGCATAAGCCGCCTGTCTATCTTCATTCCAATGTTCGGTATAAAAAATTTGACCGCTAAACTGTCCGGTTATCATACTTGCCAAATCGGTTGCCGTTTCTACAGAGCCACCACTGTTGTAGCGTAGGTCTAATATTAGTTGTGTTACACCTTCAGTTTTAAACTGCCCGAAAGCATCGTTAAGTTGTTCTGCAAAATCGCGAGTAAAGGCATTGTACATTAAATATCCTACTTTTACTCCTTCAATGGTAAAGGTTTTTGCAATGTAAACAGGATTTTCGGTATAATTGGTTTTAGTTAAAGTAATGGTTTCTCCTGTTGGGGTAATCGTAGTACCATCGAAGTTTGCTAATCCTATGGTGTACGAATTAGAATTAAGTAAATTTCTAAAATTAGACTCTGTAATTTGTTGTCCGTCTATGGTGTTAAATATCATACCTCTTTGTAACCCTTTTGCTTCGGCATCGGAGTTGGGTAAAATATAACGCACATATCCAAAAACATTTCCGCTATCGTCGGGATATAATACCAAACCAAACTTCATCCCGTGGTTGTATGTGGTTCCGTTTAAGGCATCAATAAGCGTATTGTAATCATCTACCAAAAGGCTGAATCTATCTTGTGAAGATTTTAAATAATCAAATAATGTTTCGGGAGAATCAAAGGTTTCCAGAAAAATATCTAAATCACTTTGCGAGGCAAAGGCATCGTTAGCCAGTTCGGGTGTATCGGCTTTATAGAGGTAAAAATAGTTTAAGCCTCGATAAATGAAATTTTGAATTTCCAGTGTAGAAGCTGTCTGTGGGTTGTCATCCCTGTCTTCAAAACAAGAGGACATTACCAAACCGGTACAAAGAGTAATAATAAAAAGAATTTTTTTCATCAGTTTAAAAATTTGTAATTATTTGATTTTAAAAAGTAATTCCAAATTTTACAAACATCCGGAACCACTTAGTTTTCGCATAAACTTATTTTAATCAATCCCGGTAAGAGATACTTATATAAGTTTATGCTAATTTCATTGCATTTTCAGTTTCAAAAAACTAATAAACTAAAGTAAATAAAAATTGTAAACTTTTCTTTTTTTTGTAACAAAAAGTTTTGCCATTCGTTAAATAGAAGAACAGCATTAATTTTGTAGCCACCAAGAAAATGAACCAACAAGAGTTTTTAAATATTGTTTTACCGGTAAAAGACAAGCTGTACAGATTGGCAAAACGCTTATTGGTATCGAGTGATGAAGCAGAAGATGCTGTTCAAGAAGTTTTTTTGAAATTATGGAAAGGAAAAGAAAAAATAAAGGAGTATAAAAATCCTGAAGCTTTTGCTTTTACAATGGTTAAAAATTATTGTTTAGACAGACTTAAATCAAAACAAGCCGGTAATTTAAAAATTGTTCATAGCAATTATAAAAACCAAGATAATTTAGAGCGAAGGGTGGAGGCAAACGAAGGTGTCTCTATGGTTTTTAAGATAATGGATTCCCTTCCGGAAAAACAAAAAATGGTAATGCAATTACGAGATATCGAACAATTAGATTTTTCAGAAATTTCTGAGATATTAGATATGAATCCAACTACCATTCGAGTAACCCTGTCGAGAGCTCGAAAAACGGTACGAGAACAGTTAATAAAACAATACAATTATGGAATTGGATAGAATTAAAACCCTATTAGATGCTTATTTTGAAGGCACTTCGACCTTAGCTCAAGAAAAAGAATTACAAGATTATTTTTGCGGTTCTAATGTAGCACCTCAATTAGAGGCTTACAGAAGTATGTTTTCTGCTTTTTCGGAAGCAAAAAACGAAGTTTCTTCACGAGTATTAAAAGTTGATAATAACCCCATTTCATCACAAAAATGGTGGTATGGTATTGCTGCAACCGTTGCTGTTTTAGCAATTGTGGCAGGGTTTGTGTTCTCTAACACAGGGATGACAAAAGAAGAAAAAGAAGCATTAGCAGCCTATAAACAAACAAAACAAGCATTGCAGCTTCTTTCTCAAAAGTTAAATCAAGGTACAGAATCGTTGGTTGCTATTAACCAATTTACTGTAGCGAAAAATAAAATTTTAAAATAACAGTATTAAAACAAATAATTATGAAAAAGTTAATAATCTTAATAACCCTTTTAGTAACTCCATTACTAATAAACGCACAAAGTGTTTTCGATAAATTTGAAGATGAAAACGATGTATCATCAGTAGTTGTTACCAGCGAAATGTTTAAGCTGCTAAGTAAAATGGATTTAAGCTCTGATGATCCTGAAGCCCAAGAATATCTAGACCTTATTAATAATCTCAAGGATATTAAAATTTTTACTACAAAAAATGTAAATGTTGCAAAAAAGATGAACGATGAAGTTTCTAATTATTTATCGGGTTCTTCAAAATTAGTAGAGCTTATGCGAGTAAAAGATAAAGGACAAAACATTAAATTTTATGTTAAAAGAGGCTCTGACGAAAACCATGTTAGAGAATTACTTATGCATCTTACCGGAATTGAAGATAATGGCGAACCAATGACTGTAATTATGAGTATTACCGGAAACATAGATCTAAAAAAAATATCTAAGCTCACTAAAGATCTCAACGTTCCCGGTGGTGAAAACTTGAAAAAATTAGAAGATAAAAAAGCAAATTAATCATGAAAATTTATAAACATATTGTACTTACGGCTATTGCAATGTTCTTTTTATTAAGTTGCAGCAACCAAAAATCATTGCAAAAGTATTTGGTAGAAAAACAAGACGATAGTGCTTTTGTAAAGCTGGATATTTCTTCCGGAATATTGCAAACCGAAGGAAATACACTTTCTAAAGAAGAAAAAGATATTTTAAAAACCGTAAAAAAAGTAAATGTAGTTGCTTTTCCTATAAAAGAAGATAACCTTTTAGAATTTGAAAAAAATAAACAGGAGCTGAATGATATTTTAAAACAAGAGGAATACAAAACCTTAATTAAGTTTGGTACTAACGGAAAGGGAGCGGTGTTAAAATATTTAGGTGAAGTTGATTCGATAGATGAATTAATAGTTTTTGCCAGTGATAACCAAAAGGGATTTGCCGTTTTTAGGTTATTAGGAGATGATATGCAGCCGGATAAAATGATTAAGCTCTTAAAGGGAATTGAGAAAGGAGATGTCGATATTTCTAAACTAAAATCTATTGGAAAAATGTTTGAGTTCTAGTGTTTACATTGTAACACTTGTTACATAACGTATTAAAAAGACTCCCTTTATGGAGTTTTTTTTGTTTTTCAACGAAAAATAATTTTAAACACCTGCTAATTAATTACTTGGGGTTACTTTTGTATTAAAGTTGATGATTGGTTATTAAACCTATTCAGTCAGCCAAAGATCCAACATTACTGTTGGTAGGTTGATTACGATTAAAAAGGCTTCGTTAAATCGGAGCCTTTTTTCTTGTTTGAAAACTCTTTAATTTGGTATTTCATCGAAAAATAATATAAAATCATAGATTTTTAAGAGATTTTTTATTACTTGCAACCAGTTAATAATTGGTTCATAAGCAAAAAACAAAACCACTTTTTGATTTTATTGCTTTAAACCTTGGCTCCGGTTTTCCGGAGCCTTTTTTATATACCGGTAAAATTAGAAGGGGTTAGTCGATACATTTCCGCTTTGATATGATCAGAAATATCTAGCGTGTTAATAAATTGTTTAATGCTGTTTTCTGTAATCTTTGTATTGGTTCTGGTTAAGTTTTTTAATGCTTCATATGCATTACGATACCCTTCTCTCCTTAAAATAGTTTGAATTGCTTCGGCTATAACTGCCCAATTGTTTTCTAAATCTTCGGCAATTTTTTCTTTGTTAAGCAAGAGTTTATCCAAACCTTTTAAAGTAGATTGAAAGGCAATTAAGGTGTGTCCCATAGGTACACCAATGTTTCGCAATACCGTACTGTCGGTTAAGTCTCGTTGCAACCGGCTAATGGGTAATTTAGCAGAAAGGTGTTCAAAAAGTGCATTTGCAATACCTAAATTTCCTTCACTGTTTTCAAAATCTATCGGGTTTACTTTATGCGGCATTGCACTAGATCCTATTTCTCCTTTTTTTATTTTTTGTTTAAAATACTCCATAGAAACATAAGTCCAGATGTCTCTGTCTAAGTCTAAAATAATTGTATTAATTCGTTTTAAACAATCAAAAAGAGCAGCCATATGGTCATAATGTTCGATTTGAGTAGTAGGAAACGAATGGTGTAAACCCAGTTTTTCTTGTACAAATTCTTGACCAAATTTTCGCCAATCAATTTCCGGAAAGGCTACTTTATGCGCATTAAAATTGCCGGTGGCTCCACCAAATTTTGCAGCACTTTTAATATTGTTTAATAAATCAAATTGCTCTTCTAATCGAACCACAAACACATTTATTTCTTTTCCGAGTCGAGTAGGAGAAGCGGGTTGTCCGTGTGTGCGAGCCAACATTGGGACATCTTGCCATTCGGTTGCCAGTGTTGATAAATAATCTTTTAATTGAAAGAAAACAGGTACGTATACATCGTTCATTGCATCTTTTAGCGAAAGCGGAACAGCGGTATTGTTAATGTCTTGCGAGGTAAGACCAAAATGAACAAATTCTTTATATTTTTCTAAATATAGGTTATCAAATTTCTTTTTTATAAAATATTCAACCGCTTTTACATCATGGTTGGTAGTTTTTTCAATTTCTTTGATAGACAGGGCATCTTGAATTGTAAAATCTAAATAGATATTTTGTAATTCGGAAAAGCAAGACTTATCAAAATCTTTAAGCTGTGGCAAACCCAACTCTACCAATGCTATAAAATATTCAATTTCAACACGAACTCTATATTTAATAAGTGCTTCTTCCGAAAAGTATTTTTGTAGTGGTTTTGTTTTTGTTGCGTATCTACCGTCAATAGGCGAAATACTTTGCAGTTGATGTGTGCTCATAGTTGCTTATTTATGAAACAAAGATACAGTATTAACTTTTTTTGATACTAAAAAAATACAAGAATTAAATTTGTAGCAGAATATATTTCTAAGTATAAATTTTTCAAGTATTTCTTTTATAATTTAAAATTAAAATATATATTGGCAACAACTAACAAATATAAAATGGCAGACAAAATAAAATACGAAATGGAATTTCCCATTCAAGCTTCCCCTTCATTATTG
>WFXA01000181.1 GCA_015490835.1 Flavobacteriaceae bacterium
TAATAATCTAGTACCTTTGTTACTTTCTTAAACCCTTAGTATCTATATTTTAATGAGCAAACAAACACTCCCACTTGAACATCGCTACAAACCTTCGGTTTTACAAGACAATCCACCTGCAATAATTATGCTTCACGGTTATGGAAGCGACGAAAATGATCTTTTTTCGTTTGCTGAAGAAATACCCGATAAATTTACAGTAATTTCTTTAAAAGCCCCTATTTCTTTGCAACCTTACGGAAATGCTTGGTACACAATCTATTTTGAAAACAACGGCGGAAAATTTAGCGATGACAAACAAGCCATAGCAGCAAGAGACCTCGTTGTAAAAACCATTAATGAAGCTATTGAGAAATATAAACTTGACTCTAAAAATATCACATTATTAGGTTTTAGTCAAGGAACCATTTTAAGTTTTGCTATTGCACTCAGCTATCCGAAATTAATTAAAAATGTCATTGGTTTAAGTGGTTACATAAATACCGAGATATTAAAAAAAGACTATCAAAACAATGATTTTTCAACGCTTTCTGTTTACACTTCACACGGTAGTGTAGATCAAGTTATACCCGTAGATTGGGCTAGAAAAACAAAACCTTTTTTAGTTAATTTGGGGATTGATTGTACTTATTCTGAGTTTCCGGTTGGTCATGGTGTAGCACCACAAAATTTTTATGAATTTAAACAGTGGCTTGTAAATCGGTCTGAATAAGAATAGTACTGATTTTCGGAAGTAAATTTTTTATTTTTCGCACCAATGGTTTAACGGAAACTATCGGTGTTAAGTTTTGTATAACTATTCGTTTTTTGCATAGTAATATAATTTTCTGTCTCAGAATGTAAATTCTGTTTTTACATCACATGGCGACTTATTGTCTTTAAAATTATTTTTTGTTTAAATGAACGTTGCCGTTATAAATCGAGCCAACAACAAAAATATCTTTGATATGCATTTTCTCAACCTTAAACGGATTTTCTTCGAGAATTGTAAAATTAGCTGTTTTGCCAACTTTTATAGAACCTATTTCATTATCTAAATCCAGTGTATTTGCGGCAGATATGGTAATTGCTTTCATTGCTGTAAACACATCTATTTGGTGCTGTTGTGTTATTGCTGTCCCTTCGCTTGTTACACGATTTATTGCTGTCCAAGCCAAAGTTAGTGGCTCTGCCGGTGCCATTGCAAAATCGGAATGAAAAGACATTGGAATATCACGGTCAACCAATAGTTTCATATCAACTAAATTTTTTGCTCTTTTTTCTCCCAAACCATATTCTGAATATTTATCGGATAATGCCCATAGGTAATAAGGGTTTACCGATGTTTCTATGCCCAGCTCTTTCATTTCATCTGCTTGGTCGGCGGTAAAATACCCTAAATGATGAAGGGTAAGGCGATGATCTTTTCTCGGATTGCGTTTCATCATAGAGCGTGTAATATCAATGCAACGCTGTATACCTAAATCGCCGTTTGCATGGATGTGAATTTTGTAACCTCTGTCCCAGAAGTAATTCATTTGCTCTTCAAATAAGACAAGAGGTGTCATCCATTTTCCATTAAAACCATCAGTATAGCCATCTTTCATCTGCATTGCTAAAGAATAAATTGCACCATCGGCAAATAGTTTTACTTGTTTTGGTAAAATTTTAATATTCGTGGTGTTGTATTTAGCAGGTGTGGTTTTCATAAATTCAGCGGCTTTTTCTATACTCCCTTTCATATTGGTAAGTTGCGTTCCGTTTAAAATATTATATGCTTCGTAAGGTGGATTTTTATCCATTTCTGCTTTTAACAAACGGTATTCCATATCGAAATTTACAAGAGGAAAACCCGGCTCATTGATTGTTGTTATTCCATTTTTTTTCATAAGCAAAGTCATGTCTTCTAACCCTTTTGCATATTTTTTAGGATTAAGCATATATTTACTTAGTTTAGGTGCCATAGCCATCCAACCACCCTCATAGAAATGTCCTTTATCCCACTCTACTTGAGGATTGTCTTTAAAATCTATTTCTTTCAGTCCAACCAAATCAATGGCTTTATCGTTAAAAAAAGCCTCGTGAAAAGAACGATGTATAACAACTACTGGTAAATTGGGGGCAATTTTGTTAAGGATTTGTTTATTCAATTCTCCGTGCCATAATTGATGGTATCCCCAAACAAATAAAATTTCATCTTTTTTTCCATTTTCTGCAACAGATTGTCTAAGACGATTAATATAGCCTTTGTGAGAACCAACACCTTTTTTTATACCTTCTGGTACATTCCAATCATTAGGTGCTATTATATCACCTGATAAAATTACTGCTGCAAGAAGCGGATGCAAATGTGGTTCGATAAATCCGGGCATCAATGTATTGCCTTCTAATTTGTATTGCTCGGCATTTGGATATTGCTTTAACGCTTTCTCCTTTTTTCCAATAAATACAATTTTATCGTTTTGACGAACTACTGCCTCTACGTATTCGGGCTTATCGCCTTCCATAGTAATAATATCGCCACCAAAATAAATAGTTTGGGTACTGTTTACGGGTAATGAATTATTTGAATTTGTGTTGTTTGTGTTATTACAACTAAATAATATTGTTGCAAAAAATGCTAAAATTATAGTTTTCATTGTCTTTATGCTTTACACCGGTGAAAAACTGCTTAATTAGAAGGATAAATTAAAGATGCCAGCGTTGTAAATTTCAACCGGTTTTTATCATCTATGGTATATTGCAAAATCATTTCGCCCCAGTTTTCTCCATCCGAAAAATCGGCAATAATCCATTTATGATTTAAAAATTTAATCTTATTAATTTTCATTAACCCGACAACACCTTCGTACGGCACCAAAGGATTGTCTTTTTTTAATAAATTTTGTTCATAAATAAAGTCGGTTATTCTACTTTTTACCTCAAAAGGCTTTAATCCATAACTCTCTAAATAACTTAAAGCGTTCTCGTTATCATCAAGGTTAAAATAGGTTAAATCGGAAATTTTGTTATCCAAGGTAACAATAGAATCATTAGTCTTGTTAAGCTTTTTCTTAAGTTTTTCAATCTTGCGTTCTTGCATTTCAAAAATCTTTTTTTCATTCATATACTGAAAAATCACAAAAAGAAGTACAAACAAAAACAGGTACATAAATATATTTTTCTTCATAATTTAAAGTTTTAAAGTAAGTGTGTCATAAGCTAGAAAAACATTTTCGGGCAATTGTTCTTCTACCTCATCATGAAATCCCATCAAATGGCTAATATGTGTTAGGTAAGCCTTTTCAGGTTTAATTATATTAATAAACGCTAGTGCTTGTTTTAAATTAAAATGTGAATGATGTGGTTTGTGATAAAGGGCATTCACCACCAGTATCTTGGTGTTTTTCAGCTTAGCTATTTCGGCTTCAGCCATATGGTTAATATCTGTTAAATACACAAGATCATCAATTCTATACCCTAAAACAGGAAGTTTTCCATGATACGCTTCAATAGGTATAATCGTTTTTCCGGATATAGAAAAAGGCTTGTTATTTTGTATTAAAAACTCGGTAATAGTCGGTGTTCCGGGATATTTATTTTCGGTTTCAAAAATATACGAAAACCGTTTGTACAGCGATTCAAAAACACGTTGGTGTGCATAAAAATTAATATACCCTTGCTTAAAATAAAAGGGTCTAATATCGTCAATTCCTGCAGTATGATCGCTATGTTCGTGAGTAAACAAGACAGCCTTTAAGGTAGAAATACCTTCACGTAACATTTGTTGTCTAAAATCGGGACCACAATCTATAACAACATTTGTATCACCCCAAGAAAGCAAAACCGAAACTCGTAATCTGTGGTCTTTTGGATTCTTACTTTTGCATACAGGATGATTGCTTGCAATAACCGGAATACCTTGAGATGTTCCTGTTCCTAGAAAGGTGATTTTTAAATTGTATTTCATTACCACAAAAATAGCAGTATTTTTTTTGTTTGCCTAAGGTAATTGCTATCTTTGTAATTAATTATTATATAAATATTTCAGTTATGGCTGTTACTCTAAAAGGAGACCATGTTTTTGACCCTGTTCCTTCCATTCGCGATAAGGCACTTAGAATAAATTTGAATAGAAATATTTACGGAACTTTTGCCGAAATTGGTGCCGGACAAGAAACTGTGCGTAACTTTTTTAGAGCCGGAGGGGCTTCGGGCACTATTGCCAAAACTATGTCTGCGTATGACAAGGATTTTAGTGATGCCATTTATGGTGTAGAAGAAGATGGAAGATACGTAACCGAATCTCGTTTACGGAAAATGCTCGCACATGAGATAGACCTTATCGAAAAACGAATTGTACGAGAAAAACACCCTGACAAATTATTTTTTGCTTATGCCAATACAGTCGCTACTATTGATTTTGCTAAAAAATACAAAGGTCACGGATGGGTAGGAATAAAATACCAACTAGACCCTAATGAAGAATACAATGAGATTATTTTACATGTTAGATTTAAAGAAAATGAAGCTGTACTACAACAAAACACGCTCGGAATTTTAGGTGTAAACCTTATTTATGGTGCTTTTTATAAATACGATAATCCCAAAAAACTATTACGTTATCTATACGATCATATAGACCCAGATAAAATTGAAATAGACACAATTAATTTTTCGGGTCCCATTTTTAAAAATGTTGACAATAGATTAATGAGTTTACAACTTATTAAAAACGGAATGACTCAAGCCGTAATGTTTGATCCTAACGGAAAAAATTTACTGCCGGCAGCTAAACTTTATAAGAAAAACATCTTGGCTCTTCGCGGAAGTTTTAGACCGGTAACAAAAGTAAATATTGATATGTACGAAAAATCGTATGAGATGTTTATCAAAGAAAAAAGAGTTGATGTAGAGAAAACCGTTGTAATATTTGAAATAACGCTTTCAAACCTCCGCTCAGAAGGAGAAATAAACGAGAAAGACTTTATGGACAGAGCAAAATTATTATGCTCGTTAGGTCATACAGTTATGATATCTAACTTTCAAGAATATTATAAATTGGTAGATTATTTTTCCGAATACACAAAAAAACGAATGGGCTTGGCAATGGGTGTAAATAATTTAATCGAAATTTTTGACGAACGTTACTACAGGCATTTAAGCGGAGGAATTTTAGAAGCCTTCGGAAAATTATTCTTTAAAGATTTAAAAGTTTATCTCTACCCTATGAAAGATCCTAAAAC
>WFXA01000182.1 GCA_015490835.1 Flavobacteriaceae bacterium
ACATTAAGTTAACATTGGATTTGTTTTTTTGCTATGACAAAAACTAATACCGATTTTATATAATGAAAAAATATCTTTTTCTTGTCGTATTAACAGCCGGTGTGTCTGTTAGTTCGCAAGATGTAGTTAATACTAAGTTTGGCAAAGGACTAATAAACGTTATTGCAAAAGACAGTTCTTTTAGTTTAAAGTTTGATACCAGATTTCAATTTCTTTCAACAAACCGGTGGGATAATAATGGTTCAAATTACGGTAAGCCATTATCCGATATTTTGATAAGAAGAGCAAGATTAAAGTTTGGAGGTTTTGCTTATACTCCTAAGCTTAAGTATAAAATAGAGCTTGGTTTAAGCAATAGAGATATTTCGGGGGCTTCTATTTACACTTCAAATGCCCCGCGTTATATTTTAGATGCAGTAATAAAATGGAATTTTTACAAAAACTTTGTGTTATGGGCCGGACAAACCAAATTGCCCGGAAACAGAGAGCGTGTTATATCGTCTGCAAACCTTCAAATGGTAGATAGATCTTTATTAAATAAAAAATTTAATATAGACCGTGATGTAGGTTTTCAAATATGGCATCATTTTAAAATTAATGATAATTTCTTGGTTAAAGAGGTGTTTGCTTTTTCACAAGGAGAAGGTAGAAATGTTACTTCCGGAAACTTGGGAGGTCATCAATACACAGGACGAATAGAAATACTTCCGTTTGGTAATTTTATCGGTAAAGGAGATTACAGCGGAGGAGATTTAAAGCGAGAAAAAACACCTAAGTTTTCATTGGGTGTTACTTATGATTATAATAATAATGCGGTTAAAACACGTAGTAATATGGGAGCTTATATGGAAAATGATGAGGGATTTTATCAAACAAGCATTACCACTTTCTTTATTGATGCTATGTTTAAGTACAAAGGGTTTTCGTTTATGGGAGAATATGCTTCAAGAGATGCAAAGGATCCGATGGCAAAAAACTCGGACGGAACTTTAACTGGAGATGTCGTAGAGGTAGGGGAGTCTGTAAATTTACAATCGGGATATAATTTTAAAAATAATTGGGAAATCTCGGGACGTTTTACAACAATCGATTGGGATAAAACCATAACATTAAAAGATGTAACCAACCAATACACCTTAGGAATTTCTAAATACATTGTAGGGCATAAGTTAAAGGTTCAAAGTGATATTAGTTACAATACAGTAGGAGGAGATGCTTCGGGAATTTTATACAGATTACAATTTGAAATTCAATTTTAAAAACATAATGATTTCGTAACAAACAATAAAAAAACAAAACTTAAATTTGTTTTGATTAAAAATGAATTAAATTATGGATAATATTTACATTTTAATGATCGTTGCTTTAGCAATTTTAGCTATTGCAGATTTAGTTGTAGGGGTTAGTAACGATGCGGTTAACTTCTTAAATTCTGCTTTTGGAGTTAAAACCATATCTTTTAAAACCATATTAATAGTAGCAAGCATTGGTGTAGCAGTAGGAGCACTTACTTCCAGCGGGATGATGGAGGTTGCAAGAAAGGGAATTTTTAATCCGGGCGAATTTTATTTTAACGAAATCATGATTATTTTTATGGCGGTGATGATTACCGACATTCTGCTATTAGACTTTTTTAACACCTTAGGAATGCCCACATCAACCACTGTTTCGATTGTGTTTGAATTACTTGGGGCAGCCGTTGCGATGTCGCTCATTAAAATTAGCGCATCAAACGGAAGACTTTTTGATTTAACCGGTTATATTAATACTGAAAAAGCTTCACTAATTATTTTCGGTATTTTGCTATCTGTAATTGTAGCTTTCTCGGTTGGTGCTATTATTCAGTATATATCCAGATCATTATTGTCTTTTAAATTTGAAGAAAAACCCAATTGGGTGTCAGTTCTTTTTGGAGGTATTGCAGCAACTGCCATTACGTATTTTATTCTTTTAAAAGGATTAAAAGGAGCCGGTTTTGTGCCTGTTGATTTTAAAAATTGGGTAATGACAAATACATTTACTATTGTAGGAGTGAGTTTTGTTTTTTGGATACTTCTTTCGGGTTTGCTTACTTCTGTTTTTAAGGTTAATGTGTATAAGTTTATTATTATAATAGGAACATTTGCTATTGCATTAGCCTTTGCAGGGAATGATTTAGTAAATTTTATAGGAGTTCCTATTGGAGCTTGGCAAGCCTACGAAAATTGGCAAGTATCAGGAGTTGCTGCAGATGCTTATAAAATGACAGCAATGGCAAGTAAGCAACATGCACCAACTTTATTATTATTGCTTGCCGGAGTTATTATGATAATCA
This sequence comes from Flavobacteriaceae bacterium, assembly GCA_015490835.1. Taxonomy (GTDB): domain Bacteria; phylum Bacteroidota; class Bacteroidia; order Flavobacteriales; family Flavobacteriaceae; genus Marifrigoribacter. The sequence goes on from WFXA01000182.1 coordinate 2,315, forward strand.
CTTTATGGACATCAAAAAAAGCACGAGCTGTTTTAAAAACATCTATCGACTTATCTAGCCAAGACGAGGTAAAAGAACGTTTTGAACCCAACTGGTTATCTCGCTCAATTGTAAGAGGAACTATACTAATTTCTAAATATATCACAACAATTATACCTTTTAGTTTGCAAGAAAGAATCGAAAAACAATTCTTAAAACCAGCGACTATACAAACCAGAACCATTAATAACGAGAAACCAGCTTTTGATATGGTACGAGCAGCCGTAAACCTAATGGTAGCTAGCATATTAATTTCTATAGCAACGTCCTATAAATTACCACTTTCCACAACATACGTAACTTTTATGGTAGCAATGGGTACTTCGCTGGCAGATAGAGCTTGGGGAAACGAGAGTGCCGTGTATCGTGTTGCTGGGGTTTTAAACGTAATAGGAGGTTGGTTTTTTACAGCATTAAGTGCTTTTACAGCAGCCGGGATAATTGCGTATTTAATATACTTAGGTGGTGCAGTAATGATAGCTGTACTTCTTTTGTTAGTTGTGTTAATTATAATAAGAAATTATATTAAACACAGAAATAAAGGAAAATCTATAGACCCTTCTTCGCTGAAAAAAACCGAAAGCAAAACCGTACAAGGTATTATTCAAGAGAGTGCTACTCATATTTCGAGTGTGGTTTCCAGAACCAATAAAATCTATACCAATATGCTTAAAGGTCTTGCAAAACAAGATTTAAAAAGCCTTAAAAAAAGTAGAAAAGGAGTTGAGAAATTAAATGATGAAATTGATGAATTAAGAGATGATATATTTTATTTTATTAAAAATCTAGACGAAACCAGTGTACGAGGCAGTAATTTTTATATTATTATTTTAAGCTACCTTCAAGATATGGCACAATCATTAGATTTTCTATCTAAAGCCAGTTATAAACACATTAATAATAATCATAAAAAATTACGCTTTAGTCAAATTAAAGACCTGCAAGAAATAGATAAATCATTGAGTGATTTATTAAATGACATTGAAATTATATTTAAAACCAGAGAATTTGAAAAAATTGGTGAAGTTTTGGTTCGAAAACAAAAAGCCTTCGATTATTTGGCAATGAAAATTGATAAACAAATTAACCGAACACGTACCGAAGAATCCAGCCCTAAAAACACCACGCTTTATTTTAGC
>WFXA01000183.1 GCA_015490835.1 Flavobacteriaceae bacterium
CCTCCCATCCCGATGATTCGAGTTCTTGGTAAGCCTGTTGTTTTATGTACCAAATACGCCATTGTATCCATAGGATTGCTTACTACGATTATGATGGCATCGGGTGAATGTTGTATTAAACTTGCCGCTACACTTTTAACAATACCGGCATTAATACCTATTAATTCTTCGCGTGTCATTCCCGGTTTACGCGGAATTCCACTGGTAATAACCACCACATCACTTCCGGCGGTTTTTGAATAATCGTTGGTTACTCCTGTAATTTTGGTATCAAAACCGTTTAATGAAGCGGTTTGCATTAAGTCCATTGCTTTTCCTTCGGCAAAACCTTCTTTGATGTCTAGTAAAACTACTTCCGAAGCAAAGTTTTTAATAGCGATATACTCGGCACAACTGGCTCCTACGGCTCCTGCACCTACTACTGTTACTTTCATTTTATACAATTTTAAATTTGGTTACAAAGGTACGATTTTAATAAGAATTTTTTTAGATTATTGCGGTGAGATTTTAGGAATAAAAGAGAGGTAACTAATAAATACTAGCATGCCATAAGCTTAGAGAATCATTTTTTTAATTTATCTGTTTTATTAGATGCCAAACCAAGCTTTTCTGAGCTGATACGGATAACGTTCGTAAATGACATTATCTTCATTAATAGTAAACCCGTTTAGCAAGTCTTCTTTAGCTTCGAGAATATACTGTTTTGCTTTTTCGCTATTGCCTAACAAATACAGACATCTGCCTTTGTAAAATTTAGCATCACTAAACCTATCATATACTTCTAATGCTTTGTCAAAATGTAATATAGCATTTTCATAATCACCTAGTTCCATAGTAGCAATCCCTAAGTAAAGTAAATCTAAATAATGTACCCAACCATCTCCTCCATCTGCTTGAGTTTGTTTAATGCTTTTTTCAAGATTTTCTTTAGCTTTTTCAAATTGATCTAATTGAAGTTGACTAATTCCAATATAGAAATAATAGGTGTGATCCATCACATAACCCTCTCCAAATTTATCCAAATACGTTTTGAAATCTAAAATAGCATCGTTATAATTTTTTGAAAAGATACATTTCATAAAACCTGCATAGTCAAGATATTTTTTTGGGTTAAGCGTTGCTGCTTTGTTTAAAAAAGGCAACCCTAATTCGTCTTTATCTTGTTTATATAACGGCATGGCTCTTTGTTGATATAGGTAGGAAAATGAAGAAAATTTTTTTATAGCACTATCTATTGAATCTCTATATCTTTTACTGTTTATACCATAGGTTCGGAATTGTTTTACTAAGCTATCAGAGATTTCTTCTTCCTCGAGTAATGTATATTTTTTTATAGGATTAGTTCGTGGGTTTTTATTTTTACAAGAATAATTTATACAAATGAAAAGTAACAAGCAAGCAGGAAAAAATAGTTTCATGGAATAGACTTAAAAAGTAAATGTACAAAAAATCTAAAATCTATAATGAGCAGCAACATTTGCATTAGCAAAAGTTCCTATGCTTACAGTTGAAGACAGATACCATTTTTTGTTTTTAAAAAAATAATTAACCCCCACATCGCCTTTAAAATGTGTTTTCGTTTGGTCTAAAAGAACCAGCAAATCATTAAACAAATCTAAAACCAAACCTTCTTTCCCGCTTAATAAGTAATTAAATTTGTTTTGAGTAACTCCTAACGAAGTATTAATTTCGAAGTTTCCTATTTTCTTTGAAGCAATTGCTTGAAATAACCAAGAATCGGCATCAATAATTACACCGTCTAAGGTGGTTAGCGGTTCGGTATTAGAGGGCGAACCTACAGGTTTTATGTTTACCGGATCGAAAAACAGATTCAAATCAAATTTTGAATACGATACCAATAATGCTACTTCAATCGGATTTTTTTTATCACCTCTAAAGTATTGCGAAAGCGTATGTTTTAGTGCAATACCAAAAATTTCATAATTTGAAGCATCAATGGTTATTCTTGGCGAATATCGCACTGTTATATCGGTTTCTTTCCAAAGTCCTACGGTAGCTTGCAAATAGGGATGCGCCAATACTTTCATTTTAACTCCTTCAAAGGCTTGAAGTTCGTATTGGTTATCATCTATAAAAAAATCATAAAAAACATTTGTATCGCCACCTAATGCGGTTGGAATTTGGGCTTGTTGAAACGCTTGATCTTGAATTACCAGCGAATTAAAATCGGAGTTTTTTATTGTAAAGGATTTTTGATTTTTAGGGATAAACAGTGCATTAATATGTAACGAAAAATCGACATTAAATTTACCCACACTTGTTGCCGATGTGTACCAAGCACCAGATGATTGATATGCCGAAGCGGTTCCTGCCGGAGACACATATTGCTTAGACATAAAAACCATATCCGTTATAAAAGCGTTTAAATCGGGACTGGAAACTTGTGCAGACATTTTACTTAAAAAAATACTACCAAATAAAACAAGGATTTGTATTTTTCTCATTATCTAAAGCTAAATGAAATTCCCATATTTGCGGTATTGTATTGTTGAATAGAATAATCGGCAAATAGTTTAAACCACGCAGCATTAATTCGCATTCCGAGGGTTGCCTTCATTCCTGTTAATTTATAATCGAAATCTATTGGATCCGTAACTGTTTCGGTTTGTTGTCCCGAAATAGGCAAACCTGAGATGTCTTCTAAGCTATAATTAAAAGTGTAGGTTCCTTTTACTTTGGTTGAAGCCCTACCTCCTACATAACCCAGCCCTGCATAAAAGTTTACGATTTTCAAATTTAACCCGCCCACCAATTGAAGTGTATAAGCATTTATGTTAATATCGGTTTCTTGGTTTACTCCTACAGAAGAGTCTTCGGGTGTATATTTAATTCGAGTGGCTGTGTAGGCTCCCAAAACCGACACATCTACAATGGGTGTTTTTTCAGCAAC
>WFXA01000184.1 GCA_015490835.1 Flavobacteriaceae bacterium
AATCGACAAAGCCTTATGTTCCTTGGGAAGTTGTTTATGTTGAAGAATATGCAACAAGGCAAGAAGCAAGAAAAAGAGAGAAATATTTAAAAACAGCAGCAGGACGAAGATGGAGAAAGCATAATATACGGCCTCGTGGCGCAACTGAATAGCGCATCTGATTACGGCTCAGAAGGTTGCAGGTTTGAATCCTGCCGAGGTCACGAAGTGTAATAGCAATGTGTTAGTTATAAACACGTTGCTATTTTTTTGATAAATAGTAGTCCGTATTTAGCATGATAACTACGTTTTTTACTATTCCTTTTTAACTCTCTGCTTATAGTACTTTTATGCACTCCTAATTCCTTATCTATTTGTGTAATACTATGATTTGCTTTTAAATACGCTTCTATTTGGTATCTTTGAGATTCAATTAATTGTTTGTAATTCATCGGCTATCAGATTTTTTTAAATATCGGAAAACTATCTTTCCGATATTTGTTATCTTTTGCATTTATTGTTTGAACTTAGTATACTAAGTGTATCTTTGGGACGTTATTTATTATGATGAAAAAAAATATTTTCGTTTCAATTTTTATTTTGTTTGCGCTTGTTAGTACTGCACAAGAGCGCACTATTTATATTGATTGGAGTGATTTTAATGCTACTTCTAAAAAGGTTAAAGAATCATTTTCAAGTAAAAAAACGGCAGAAACAAGCCATTTATGGGTAAACAAAGAACTTTGTGTTTTTTCTCAACAATGGAAAGATAATGCTTTGGCAAACCCAAACTCATTAAAAGTATCTGCTATTGTTTATCAAAATTTAACCGCTTTTGAAAGAAAAAAAATTAATCCTAAATTAATTTCAAACAAACCAAATATTTCTATTAAAAGCGGTATTGCGAGAGGTGTAATTTATACTTCAATCTCACTTTCTCCTATAATTAAAGAAAATGGAACTTTTAAAAAAATAGTTTCATTTTCTATTACCTATTCAAAAATTCAGGAACGAAATAATAACAGAGTACCTTCGATTGTTAATTCTGTCTTAGCAACAGGAAATTGGTATCAGTTTAAAGTTTCTAAAACCGGTGTTTATAAAATTACTAAAAGTTTTTTGAAAAAACTAGGGATGAACCTGGGAAGTATAAACCCTCAAAATTTAAAAATTTATGGAAATGGCGGAAAGCCACTTCCCCTACTAAACGCAGCTAATTTTTATTTTGACCCTCCCGAGAATGCGATACAAGTTATTGGCGAAGAAGATGGCTCTTTTGATAATGGTGATTACATTTTATTTTACGCTATTGGGACCGAAGGTTACGATGCTGAAAGCGACACCAATTTAAATCCGTACAGCGATGATGCTTATTATTTTATTACTGCAGACGGCGCACCGGGTAAAAGAGTACAGCCTATGCAAGAACCAACAGGTAATGCTTCGACTATAATAACGCAATTTAACGATTATGCTTTTCAAGAAGAAGACGAATACACACCTGCAAAAGTGGGAAGAAGGTGGTTTGGAAACCGATTTGACATTGAGCCTGAACAATCATACGAGTTTACTTTCCCAAATATTGTAAGTGGTTCTAGTATTAATTTTACAATTAAAGCCGGAGCAACATCCGAATCTGTTACTTCACTGGCAATTTCAGTAAATGGTGCGGCTATCCCTCCTTTAACGTTTAGCCCTTTAAGCGGAAATACATTACTAAGTACTAATCAACAAACGGTAACCATACCTGCCGGAAGTGAAACCGTAACGGTAGATTTAGCCTATAATAATTCCGGAAACCCTGCCAGTGTAGGGTATTTAGATTATTTTAAAATTGAGGTATTTAGACAACTTAAAGGTGTTGATGGAAAACAATTGGCTTTTCAATATAACGAAGCGGTTAATCAAACAGGAATTGGAGAATACCAACTCGCTAACGCTTCCCAATTCACACAGATATGGGATGTAACAGATTTCACAGCTATTTCTTCAAAAACAATAACCAATCAATCCGCCGTTTCTTTTAAAGCCCAAATGGGAGAGTTAAAAAAATATATTGCCTTAAACCCAGCCGATTTTTATTCACCTGAAAGAGCCAAAAAAGATGAAATCCCAAATCAGAACTTAAAAGGTACTATTTTTACAGATGCTTCAGGCAACTTTAAAGATATAGATTATATTATTGTAACCGCTCCTTTTTTATTACAACCTGCATTGCGATTGGCTAACCACAGAAAAAACATTGATGGTTTAAACGTAAAAGTTATTACTACAAATCAAATTTACAACGAGTTTAGTACCGGTAAGCAAGACATAGGCGCTATACGAAATTTTATAAGGTATGTTTACGACAATGCATCAGAACCCTCCAAAAGAATAAAATACCTCTGCCTTTTTGGAGACACATCGGTAGATTACAAAAACAGATTACCAGGAAACAATAATATTGTTCCTACTTTTCATACATTAAGCAGTACAAATACAGTAACATCATTTATGAGTGATGACTTTTATGGTAACTTAGATAGTAACGAAGGAACCATTGGTCAAAGCCCGGACATAGACAGATTAGATTTAGCCATAGGGAGAATAGTAGTAGATGAAGTACCTCTGGCAAATGCATTGGTTGATAAAATAATAAACTATGAGTCGAAAGCCTCCTATGGTAACTGGCGTAATAATTTTGTGATAATTTCTGATGATGTTGATGCAGAGTGGGAATATACCAGTATCCAAAAGAACTTAGATGATTTAAGCGATGAAATTTTAGCAAACAAACCTTTTTTAAATGTAAAGAAAATACATTCGGATGCTTTCAAACAAGAAAGTTCTGCCGGCGGAGACAGGTACCCAACTGTAAATGATGCTATTGATGATGCCATTGAGGTAGGTGCTTTAATTGTTAATTATTTTGGACACGGAGGAGAAGACGGGTTGGCAAAAGAGTTTATTTATACCAAAACAATGGCTCAAGAATTTCAAAATACATATAATTTGCCTTGTATTCTCACTGTAACTTGCGAGTTTAGTAAGTTTGATTTACCCACGCGTACAACAGCCGGCGAACTTACTTTTTGGAATAAAAATGGTGGTGCCATTTCAATGCTTACTACCACACGATCAATCTCGGTTTCACTTGGAGTAGAGTTTAACAGAGTCATTGCCCCGCATCTTTTCGGCTACTACCAAAATATTCCGGTTCCGCCTGCCGAAGCACTTCGATTATCCAAAAACGAGATTAGTAACAGATTAAGAAGGGTTGTTTTCTATATTGGCGATCCGGCTATGAAACTGGCATTTCCTAAACCCAGAATAATACTTACCAAACTTAATGATGACCCCATAGCACAATCTACAACCATTCTTGAAGCATTAAATAAAGTAAAATTTGAAGGTGAAATACAAGACGAAAACGGAAATGTATTAAACAACTATAACGGAATTCTGGAAGCAAAAGTTTTTGACAAAGAAATTCAAAGACAAACATTGGGTAACGACGGGATTAGAGATAATAATAGCGATTTAGACGGAGATGGAGACACCAACAATGTTTTAAAACTTAACTTCACCACTTTGGGAGAGATAATTTTTAATGGAAAATCATCAGTTACCAATGGGAAGTTTGAGTTTGAGTTTGTTGTTCCAAGAGACATTAGAATACCTGTTGACAAAGGCAGAGTAAGTCTTTATGCACAACGTACCAATGCGCTGGAAGACCAAATAGGTTTTAATGTAGATATTAAAGTAGGCGGGTTAAATGAAGATGCCCCCGAAGACAACATAGGTCCTACCATTCAGCTATTTATGAATGATGAAAGTTTTGTTTCGGGTGGAATAACAAATGATTCCCCCATTTTATTAGCAAAAATAGAAGATGAAAACGGTATTAATACCATAGGCGGTATCGGTCATGATATTATAGCTATTTTAGACGGAGATGAAACCAAACCGTATAACTTAAACGAGTATTACCAAGCCGAAACCGATGATTATACTAAAGGCACGCTCAATTATAAATTAAGAAATCTGGAAGAAGGATTACACACGCTCACACTTAAAGCTTGGGACGTGTACAACAACTCCGCCACCGCCCAAATACAATTTATCGTTGCCGGCGATGATAAACTTAAAATAACACATGTTCTTAATTATCCCAATCCGTTTACTAACTATACCGAGTTTTGGTTTAACCACAATCGCCCGTTCGAACCGCTTGAAGTACAAGTACAAGTTTTTACCGTTACCGGAAAAATAGTATGGACAAAAAATCAAATTATAACTACCGACGGGTTTCTATCCAGAGATATTACTTGGGACGGAAGAGACGACTTTGGCGATAAAATAGGGAAAGGCGTTTATATTTATAAGATTACCGTTAAATCTACGTTAACCAATAAGCGTGTCGAAAAATTTGAAAAACTCGTTATCCTTTAAAAATTAAAAATTATATTTGTCAAAATTATATGTAACCTCATTATGAAAAAAATAATTATTGCAAGTTTACTGCTTCTGGGTTTTGTTAAAACAAATGCACAAGAGTACAATAGGGTTATTACAACCGGAGTTCCTTTTTTATTAATAGCCGGTGACCCCAGAGCAGCAGGTATGGGAGACATTGGTGTAGCTACCTCTGCCGATGCCTTTTCGCAACAATGGAATCCCTCAAAATACGCCTTTTCATTATCAAAACAAGGAGTAGGACTAACATATACACCTTATCTAAGCAAATTAGTAAACGATGTATTTTTAGGTAACCTTACCTATTTCAATCGTTTAAATGAATATAGTGCCGTTGCCGGAAGTTTACGTTATTTTAGTCTTGGAGAAATTGAACTGAGAGATACACCAGACCAAGAACCTTTATTGGTTAAACCTAACGAATTGTTTTTTGATTTAACCTACGCCTTACGATTAAGTGAACGTTTTTCGATGGCTGTTACCGGAAGATATCTTCGTTCGGATCTTAGAATTCAAGC
>WFXA01000185.1 GCA_015490835.1 Flavobacteriaceae bacterium
GAAGTATCAAAAGATGGTTTAATGGAGCGGTAGCCAGATATAGAGGTATAGAAAAAATGCATACACAAAATTTAATGGAAGCAATGAGTTACAATTTATATCGAAGTCCGGGGATAATTATGTCAAATTCTCAAAAATAACAGAAAATAACAGAAAAAATAAGGCGTATATGATCTAAAAAAGCCAAAAAAATATCAGATTCTACAAATTATTGACTGAAAATTTTATGCAAATCAATAAAAAAATGAAATCAGCTGGTTTTGCAACAGTCTTGTATTACTTCTAAAAATCAGGATTAAACTTTTTTAAAAACGATTAGTCATAGAATACAAGAAACCATAAAAATATTAAAAATGAAACTAAAAATTGTAAAATCTGGATTTGTTTTACTTCTAACGGCACTTTTTGTTGCCTCTTGTAGTAAAGACGATTCCTCTGTAACTCAAGATCAATCAACAGATCTTACTGTTGAAGAAACCCAAAAAAGCACTGATGCAGATGCCACAACAGACCAAGTCTTATTTGTGGTAGAAACGGCTTATGCCGAATTGGAAGAAGAAGCCGGACGCGCTGCCTCTCTTTTTTCAGATTGTGTTACCATTACCGTTAGTATCGAAAATGAAGTAACTTTTGTAACCCTAGATTTTGGGTTGGGTTGCGAGCTTCAAAACGGAACCATAGTTTCGGGTAAAATACACATTACCTACAGTCCCATTCAAAACGGAACCAGAACCATTAATTATTCATTTGAAGATTTTGTAATTAATGAAAAAAGCGTAGAAGGAGAAGGAACCATTTACAGAGAGCGTTATAATGCCTCCGGAAATCCACAATCTACCTTTCATTACAATTTACTGGTAACATTTTCAGATGGTTTAACGGCTACATTAAATGGAGTACGAGATAGAGAATGGATAGAAGGTGTAGGGAGCGGTACTTGGCTCGATAATGTTTTTTTAGTAACCGGACATTGGAATGTTCAGCTATCAAACGGTCATTCTAGAAGTGCATTGGTTATTGAAGCGTTGCGTCGCGAAGCCACGTGTCATTACTTTGTTAGTGGTGTGGTAAAAGTTACGCGCAATGATGTTGTTGGATTATTAAATTTTGGCGATGGAACCTGCGATAATTTGGCTGTTCTTACCGTAAATGGAGAGGAACATATTATTACATTACACCCATAAAATTTGTTTTTTTTAGTTTATTTAAAAAGGTTGTCCTTATAAAATGGCAGCCTTTTTATTATACCAAAAGGATTTATTGGACTAAAAAATAGTTGTGTTTGGTAATATACTAACGTTATAATGTAAGCCTATGCAATCATTCAAAAAACTAATTCTCTATCTGTAAGGTTAGCTGTAATTTTTGACTATCTTTGCACACTAAATTAAATAAAAAATAAAAATTATGGCACTAGAAATAACAGATGCTACTTTTGAAGAGCAAGTATTAAAAAGCGATAAACCTGTATTGGTTGATTTTTGGGCAGCTTGGTGTGGACCTTGCAGAATGGTAGGACCCATTATTGAAGAATTATCTCACGAATATGAAGGAAAGGCTGTTATAGGCAAGGTAGATGTAGATTCAAATCAAGAATTTGCTGCAAAATACGGTGTGAGAAACATACCTACCGTATTGGTGTTTAAGAACGGTGAAGTAGTAGGAAGACAAGTAGGAGTAGCTCCTAAAAATGTATATGTAGAAGCACTAGATTCGCTTTTAAACTAATGAAAGAAATGTAATATCTTGTTAAAGGTTTGGCAGTGAGCCAAGCCTTTTTTATTTTTACTCGGTGGATTTTCAAAAAGAGATAAACGAAATAAAAGGATTTAAAAATCTAGAGCTACTTGCCTCTCAAGTTGTAGAAGGATATATTTCGGGTTTGCATAAGAGTCCGTTTCATGGTTTTTCTGCCGAATTTGCCGAACATAAAATTTACAATCAAGGAGAGAGCACCAAACATATAGACTGGAAACTCTTTGCAAAAACCGACAAACTTTATACAAAAAGGTTTGAAGAAGAAACCAATCTGCGATGTCATCTGGTTATCGACAACAGCAGTTCTATGCATTACCCAAAACAAAAGCATTTTTCGATTAATGAATTAAATAAAATAGGGTTTTCGGTCTTAGCAGCAGCAGCAATTATGGATTTACTAAAGCGACAACGAGATACAGTAGGTCTTAGTGTTTATAGTAATAAGTACGATTATTATTCTTCTGAAAAAGGAAGCGAAAGACACCACCAAATGATTTTGGGTAAATTAAGCGAAATTGTTGAAAACCCACCCAAACAAGTAACAACTAAAACCTACCAATCACTTCACGAAATTGCCGATAAACTAAAACGTCGTTCTATGGTGTTTTTGTTTACCGATATGTTTGAAAATGAAATGCAAGAAGAACAATTGTTTGAAGCATTACAGCATCTTAAATACAACAAACACGAAGTAGCATTATTTCATGTCTTAGATAAAGAAAAAGAACAAATTTTTAATTTTTCTAATCGTCCCGGACGGTATGAAGATGTAGAAACCGGTGAATATGTAAATCTTTATGCAGACACTATAAAAGAGTCTTATCAAAAAGCCATCACCAATTATTTTACCAATTTAAAATTAAAATGCGGGCAGTATAGAATTAATTATGTTCCGGTTGATTGTCAAGGTGATTTTAGCACCATTCTCACTACCTTTTTAGTAGAACGAAAAAAGTTTGGATGACAGAAGTAAATTTTTCTCAAAAAAATATTTGTGAAAATAAATAGGAAGCGTATATTTGCCACCGCTTAATACAACAAGCAACGTTCTTAAAACAAGAAAATTTTGGTCTGGTAGTTCAGTTGGTTAGAATACCTGCCTGTCACGCAGGGGGTCGCGAGTTCGAGTCTCGTCCAGACCGCAATATTATGGCAATTTATAAAAACGTATTTGTAGTCTCGTTTCAGACGTTTCACTTTGTGAAAGTCTGAATTCCGACC
>WFXA01000186.1 GCA_015490835.1 Flavobacteriaceae bacterium
GGATAGTAATCGTTATACGACTTTATATCTGCATTAAAATAATTTAAAGAACTTCCTGCAAAGTTAGGAATTTTTTTGTCACTTACAACACTTAATACATTGCCGAGGTGGTTGGTTAGCTCGTAGCGTTTGTCGCCAATGGTGCTTGCCAGTGCATTGTAGTTGGGGTTTGGGTTGGGGTTATTGGAGTCGAAAATTACTAAATCTTTTTGTTCGAGTCCCAGCCTGCTGCTTCCGTAAAGGTTTAGTTCTTTAAGGGTTAACGTTCCTTTTAATCCGCCTTCGTTAAAGGTGTTGGCATTATAAACCGCCAGTACGTTGCCTTGTGCATCGCGAACATAATAGGTGGCATTTTCGTTGGTGCTTTGTAAATAGGATGTTTTTTTGGCAATGCGGTTGCCTAATCCGTCATAATCAAACCGTATTACCGTTTGTACGCGAGTGTTTTGCGGCGATTTAAGCACTTCTTTTACTTTTCCGTCAACCTGCCATTTTATGGTTAAATGTTCGGTTTTGTCTTCAATAAGTTGTCCTATTTCGTCGTAAATATAGTTGTGTGTATTGGGGTCTGCTTCGTTATAAGCAACGCCAAGTGCTGTAGATTGGTCTTTTATATCGGTACCAAAATCTATAATTTGGTTGTTGGCGTTTATGGCATCGTTTATAAGGGTAAGTTGGTTTGTACCGGATTTATATTGGTAGGTAAAGTCGTCCATTGTAATGGGCACACCGTTGTTGTTATTGTCTTTGTCAAACACCTTACGAACGAGGTTTTGCAGGTTTCCGTTTCGGTCAAAACTATATTGGGCTTGGTAGCTATCCTTTTGGGTGTAATTGCCTTGTGTACCTGTTACAGAGCTTGATGAGAAACCGGTTATACGGTTGAGTTGGTCGTAGGTGTACCGGTTTACTTGTGTGGGTAACAATGCGTCTTCGAGTTCACGCAAGGAGGTGGTCATTTGTTTAATATTACCGTTGTACAAGTTTTTGTTACTGGTGGTAACAGAAGGGTCTTGCGTAATGGTTTGTGCTTGATACGCATTAGGGAAGGAGGCGATGTAATCGCCGTTGTAATAATCGAGGGTGTATCCAAAAGCATCTTTGGCTGTTGTATTGCTTCCTATTGCAATAATACCATCTTTACCGGGATCGAGATTACTGTTGCTTAAATCTTGCCCGTTAACACTTTTAAGCCATCCTTGCAGGGTATATACATAGTCTAATCCTTGTATTTTTTTGTTTCCTAATACGGTACGCGCCAGTGGTCCGTGTTTGTAATATTGGTATGTGGCATCTTTTTCCCAAATTAAGCCGTTGTTGGATGTTTCTACGCTAACAATACGGTTGTCTGCATCGTAGGTATATTTATGAATAAATTGGTCTATCCGGTTTTTTTGGAAAATAACTTTATTTACGTTACCGCTTATAAGGTCGTACTCATAGTCAACGGTTTTGTAATGCACGGGTTGGGGTGCATCGGGGAAATAGAGTTTTGTAAAAAAGTTTACAAGCTGTTTTACATTGCCGTGTATATCGTAGTTATAAAAAATGGCATTGTCGTATTCTCCGATGTGGAATCCTATTAAGTCTCATTTATTTGAGCATATTGATGGCATATTGTCTAAAATAAAAAACCATACAAATCTTAATCACAATGGCTAACAAAAAATATACTAAATGACACCCTTATTTATGAATGAACATACTGAATACTGAAGACAAACGTTAATTCCTTCGTCTTCTTCTACCTCCGGTTCCGGAAGTGGGTCTGTCATTTTTTCTGCGACTTTTACCTTTAAATTTGGGTTTATCGCCTTGATATTTCCCTCCGCTTTTCTTTGAAAAATCTCCTCTGCGTCTTCCTCTATCTCTTCCGCCACGTTTTCCTCTGCCGGTGTCTTTAGAAATTTCTACAGAAACTCGTCTTCCGTCCAGTTTAAAATCGTTAAAAACGGTTAAAACCAAATCTTGATGTTTTGTATCGGTATTAAAAAACGAAAAATTATCTTTTACATCTACCTTATAGACATCGTCTTTACCCAATTGAAGCAAATCTCGAAGAAAGTCTTTTAGGCTCATCCAGTCAAAGTCATCTCTTCCACCAATATTAATGAAATATCTAACTGAATCTTTACTTCCTTCGGAAGTATCTCCAACAGCAGCGTTTAGGTCTTTTGCGTTTTTATAGTAGTTATAAAACCTCGAAAATTCAACCGAAAACACTTTTTTTATTAGTTCTTCTTTTGAAAAATCTTGTAATACTTCGTTTATGGAAGGAAGGTATGGGTCTATATCATGATTAATTTCGGTATCCTTTATTTTATTTGCTAAGTGAAATAGTTGTACTTCGCAAATTTCCATTCCGGAAGGAATTTCTTTTTTAATAAATTTCTTTTGGATTTTCTTTTCAATTGCGTGAATTTTACGCTGTTCACTTTTTGAAACAATCACCATAGAAACGCCTGTTTTACCGGCACGTCCGGTTCTTCCGCTACGGTGCGTATAGGTTTCTATCTCGTCGGGAAGTTGGTAATTAATTACATGTGTAATATCATCTACATCAATACCTCGAGCGGCAACATCGGTTGCTACAAGCATTTGAATTTGGCGGGTTCTAAAAGATTTCATAACCAAATCGCGTTGGTTTTGACTTAAGTCGCCATGTAAAGCAGCTGCGTTATACCCATCTTCAATGAGTAATTCGGCAACTTTTTGTGTATCTCTTTTGGTTCGACAAAAAACTACTGAAAAAATAGATGGATTTGCATCTGCCAATCGTTTTAAGGCTTGGTATCTATCACGCGCATTTACCAAATAGTATTCGTGGGTAACGGTAGATGCTCCTATATTTTTTCCTCCTATGGTAATTTCCACAGGTGTATGCATAAATTTTTTGGCAATGGTAGCTACTTCTTTAGGCATTGTTGCACTAAAAAGCCAAGTGCTTTTGTCTTTTGGAGAATGAGATAGAATTTCGGTAATGTCTTCATAAAACCCCATATTAAGCATCTCGTCTGCCTCATCGAGTACGCAATATTCAATTTTTGAAATATCAATCATTCGTCTGCCAATCATATCTTTCATCCTTCCGGGAGTAGCAACAATAATTTGTGCTCCTTTTTTAATATTGCGGGCTTGGTCTGTAATACTGGCACCTCCATAAACAGCAACCACATTAAGACCTTTGCAGTACTTACCGTAGTTTTTAAGTTCGTTGGTAATTTGTAAACAAAGTTCGCGAGTGGGCGATAAAATAAGACCTTGCGTGGTTTTGCTATCGATGTTAATTTTTTGTAACATCGGGAAACCAAATGCGGCTGTCTTTCCGGTTCCGGTTTGTGCCAGAGAAACCAAGTCGGTTTCTTCGTTTAATAAAATTGGGATTGTTTTTTCTTGTACGGGAGAGGGTGTTGTAAAACCCATATCCTCAATTGCCTTTAAGAAATTTTCTTCAAGACCTAACGCTTTAAATGCATTCATAAAAATAGTATATAATAAAATTTATTTGTGCGTTGTTTGGAAGTGTTCGACAAATAAATAACCTATACTACTTCTTTTAACGCTACCTCACCCTGAGGTTTTTCAAGGCGCAAATATACGTTAATTATTGTGATAACCTATTTTGTTTAATTTTTGAGTATTCGTTTCTGTTTTCTGCTAAATTAAAGTAGTAAATTTAAATCGTTCAAGAAAAGTATTTTAATAGTGAATGCATTGCCTTTCCTCTATGGCTGATTTTATTTTTTTCATCGGCAGTTAGTTCTGCAAAAGTGCGGGCGTAACCATCAGGTTGAAAGATAGGATCGTAACCAAAACCGGCTTTTCCTCTTTTCTCTTTAGTGATTTGCCCATTACATATTCCCGTAAAAAAGAATTTTTCGTTACCCATTAGTAGTGCAATTACAGTTCTAAATCGAGCATTTCTATTTGTAGTATCTTTTAATTCTAAAAGCAATCTATTCATATTTGCATCCGAATTAGAATCAAACCCGGCATAACGCGCACTATAAACTCCCGGTGCATTATTCAGGGCTTCTACTTCGAGACCGGTATCATCAGCAAAGCAATCGTATCCGTATTTTTGTTTTACGTAGTTAGCTTTGATTAACGCATTTCCTTCTAGGGTTTTAGCCGATTCCGGAATAGCTTCTGTACATCCTATATCATCTAAACTTAATACTGTAATCGTATCTGGTAAGAGCGCTTGTATCTCTTTTAATTTATTGGGATTGTGAGTAGCAAAAACAAGTTGCATTAGATGTAGAATTTAGTAAGAATGTTAATAAAAATCATCTAAATTATCCAAAAAATCATCTTCGTCATCTATTGCATCTTCGTTTAATTTTTCGGCGGTAAAATGTTTGTCCGGGGCTTCTAAAGGCACTTCTCCGTGGGCAAACATAAGGTTGGGGTAGATTTGCCCCACTTGAGGCTCTCCAATATCGGCAAGCTCTACCATAAACGTCCACATGTTTAAAAAATCGTACACATAAAGAAGCTTGGTTTGGTTTTTATGCACAGCATTTTCTAAAAGTGTCTCACTCATTGTTTGAACACTATTTGCTTCATCACTCATATCAAAAAGCGGAAATTCTTCGCCTTGTTCCCATGCATCATTACTTTCGTAAAAAGATGCCATTTCCTGCCCTCCAAATCCAAATGCTTGCGTAATGGCATTGTGTAAATCTTCTAAGGTTGCATGCGATTCTATTTCAATATCTCTAAACACATCCTCTTGGGTGTCTAAAATTACTCTAAAACGGTAAATCATGTTTTTTTTATTTTACTCTGCAAAGGTAGGGATATTTAGAATTATTTTGATTGAAGATTTATTTGATTGATGATTGAGGATTCACGACTCACGATTCACAACTCACAACTCACGACTGAAAACTAAAAAATCCGGCGTAGGGAAGTAAGGGAAAATAATTAGGTATATTATAGATCTCTTTTCTTCAAGATATAATAGGAACCATAGACAAATATTGCTGTCCAAGCCAATACGATAATTAGGGTGGTGCTGTGTACCGAATAATCTTTTGAAAATCCTTCACCTATTTGGTTTGCGGCACTTTGAATAGCTCCCAAGCGTGAAAATGGTTCAACGATTAGATTAGACATAGCAGATAGCGGGAAGAATTGTATAATTTTATCTGCGGTATCTTCATCAAGTATTTTCCATCGTAATAATCCGTAAATAACGCCTTCAATGATATTCCAAACAAATAAAAATCCTAAAGCAAATGCCGAACGCTTAACCAATACTCCTAAAAATAAACAAAAAGAGAAAAAGCCAAGTAGTTTTACAAAATAAGCAAATAGGTATTCTAAATCGCTAAAAATGATGGAAGGCTCTGTGTAGTCTGAAAATTTTAATCCTAATAATAACGATACAATAAAAACAAACAAAGTAGATAAAACCGAAAACAACACCACGGTTAAAAACTTAGAAAGCACAAATTCCCATTTGCTTAAACCATCTATTAGGTTTTGTTTTAGTGTTCGGTTACTATACTCGTTTGCCATCATAGATACAATAACAATGGCAAGAAAAAGTTTAAGAATGGCTGCAATGTAGGTGTTAAAATGCCAGATGTACGGAAAATTAAAAATACCTTGCTCGGCAAGTCTAACGTTTATTAAAGGTATCTCGATAGATGCAATTAAAGCAATAAACGTAATGAGTATAAAATAGACTAACGAAATTACTTTAGCCGATTTATTATATCGTAATTTATGAAGTTCTATAGCAAGTAGTCGTAGCATTTTTTTAGTTTTGATTTTTGGTAATTTCTAAGAATTGTTCTTCAAGGCTTTCTTTTCGGTGTACCAAATAAGAAAGTGTTATTCCTTTTTCAAAAAGCATCTTATTTAAATCATTTCCGCTCATTTTAGAAGCTAAATAGGCAACTACAAAATCGCCTTCTATTAGCACTTTTTTAAAAGCAGGAATCGCTTCTAAAACATGTTTTAATTTTTCCAAATCATCGCTTTGCAGCGTAAAAAACCCTTCGTTTGAGGTCATCCCGTCAACGCTTCCCGTATAAAGACTTGAACCTTTTTTAAGAATTACCACGTGTGTACATACTTTTTCTACTTCATCTAACAAATGCGAAGCCAATAAAATAGTGGTTCCTTGGTTAGCAATGGTTTTAATGATTTCTCTTATTTGATGTATTCCCTCAGGGTCTAATCCGTTAGTTGGCTCGTCTAAAATTAAGATATCAGGATCATTAAGCAATGCCGAAGCAATTGCCAAGCGTTGTTTCATACCTAATGAATAGGTTCTAAACTTGTAATCTTTTCGCTCTTTAAGCCCTACCAACTCGAGTTTTTCATCAATTTTTGAAGCTGCTACATCTTTTATTTTACAAACCAGCGCCAAATTTTGAGCAGCAGTCATATAAGGATAAAAGTTAGGTCGCTCAATAATTGCTCCAACACGTTTTAAAGCTTGATGAGTTGAAATAGTACCGTCAAACCAAGAATAGTTTCCAGAAGTTTTATTTACCACATTTAGAACAATACCAAGTGTAGTAGATTTTCCGCTTCCGTTGGGTCCTAAAATTCCGTAAACATTTCCTTTTTCAATAGTTAACGATAGATTGTTAACAGCAGTAATTGGTCCGTACTTTTTGGTGAGATTTTGAATGGTGAGAATGGGCTCCACTAAGAATTTATTTTTGTTGGTTGGGTATATGACGAATGAATAGTACTTATGTTACAAATTGAAATTAAAATAAAGTACAAATTACGAAATACCTTATACTAAATCGAATTCACAAGCCGTGTGCAGTTAGAAATACGGAAGAATTTTTGTAAATAGCATAGAACAAACAATTAATTATAGCTGTGTTGGCAAGTGGTATTTTTCAGTTTTCAATACGTTTTTCATGTTTTCGCCACCGGGGCACCCAAAATTAGAAAAATAATTGCATGTACAACTACATATCAGTAATGAAAATTTCTAATCAAATATAAAGTGTGAAAACAGGAAATGTAAAGAAGCGATAATCTTACAAAACGTATTAACAATATGGATTTGCTTGAAGTTGTTACAAGGATTATAAGCATTATAACACTTTTTGGTTCTTCAATTGTATTTATGCTTGCTTCTGTAATCGAGCATACTCGCGAAATAGCGGTAAGAAAAGTTTTAGGAGCTAAAAACGGAACAATTGCGATGCAGATTTTATTGAAACTGCTGTCATTGAACAATTTGATGCGCTTTTGTGTATATATTTGAATATTATAGCAGGTTTTATTTTTGCAAAGATACTCGATTTTGATTTTTCGTTTCCTTGGTTTGCTGTGTTTGCAGTTACAATTATTACATTTATTATAGCAGTTGTTGTTTCCGGC